>CAVAWW010000070.1:0-9463 GCA_963592475.1 bacterium | reverse complement strand
TCGCCCTCGGACACGCGCATGACTCTGACACCCTTTGAGGGTCTTGCAAATGTGCTTATCTGCGAGACGGGGATACGGATTATTATGCCGTCGGAGGAGATGAAGATAACATCCTCGCTCTCGTCAACGACCGCTATCGCGGCAACGTCGCCGTAGGTCTCTGTGCGGTAGTTTATCGTGCCCTTGCCGCCTCTCGACTGGAGTCTGTAGTCGGAGGGCTCGCTGCGTCTGCCATAGCCCGTGCTGCTGACGGTGAGGACGGTCTTGGCCTCGTCGAGCACTTCCATGCCGATAACCTCATCGCCCTCGCGCAGCTCGATAGCCTTGACGCCCCTTGCCGTTCTGCCGAGCGGTCTGGCGTCGCTCTCGTTGAAGCGGATACCCATGCCCTTGCGCGTGGCTACGAGCAGGTCGTCGCTGCCGGAGGTCAGGCGAACCCATGCCAGCTCATCGTCATCGTCGAGGTTAATTGCTATAACGCCGTTCTTGCGGACGTTGCGGTAAGCGTCGAGGCTCGTGCGCTTGATAATGCCCTTGCGCGTGACCATGCAGAGGAACGCATCGGGGTCATATTCGGGCACTCTTATCATCGCCGACACCTTTTCGCCCGCCTCGAGGGGCAGGAGGTTGACTATATTCATGCCCTTGCTGTTTCTCGAGCCCTCGGGCACTTCATAGCCCTTGAGACGGTAAGTTCTGCCGCGGGTGGTGAAGAACATGACATAATCGTGGGTGGAGCAGGTAAACATGGTCTTTGCCACGTCCTCCTCGCGCCTTGTCATGCCCTTGACGCCTCTGCCGCCGCGGTGCTGAATCGTGTATGCGTCGGCGGGGATACGCTTGATATAGCCGAGGTTCGTCATGGTGAACACGCAGGTCTCCTCGGGGATAAGGTCCTCTATATCGACCTCGCCGCTGACGTTTTCAATGACCGTGCGGCGGTCGTCGCCGAACTTCTCGGCAATGGCGCCGGTCTCCTCGCGGACAATATTGAGTATCCTCTCCTCGTTCGAGAGAATGTCTATAAAGTCGGCTATCTTCGCCTTGAGCTGAGCCATCTCGTCCTCGACCTTTATGCGCTCGAGTCCGGTCAGCTGGCCGAGTCTCATCTGGACTATCGCCTGCGCCTGAACTTCGTCGAGCCCGAAGCGGTTCATGAGCGCCTCGCGTCCCTCGGGGATGCTCTTTGACGCGCGCAGAATGGCTATGACCTCGTCGATGAAATCGAGAGCCGTGAGCAAGCCCTCGAGTATATGGGCGCGCTCCTGAGCTTTTTTCAGATCGTACCTTGTGCGGCGGGTGACTATCTCGCACTGGTAGTCTATATACTGCTGAAGAATCTGCTTAAGAGTGAGTATCTTCGGCTCGCCGTTGACGAGAGCGAGCATAATCACGCCGAAGGTAGACTGGAGCTGAGTGTAGGTATAGAGCTGATTCAAAACTACCTGCGGATTCGCGTCGCGCTTCAAGGTGATGTCGATGTGCATACCGGAGCGCGAGGAATAGTCGTGGATATCGGATATGCCCTCGATGCGCTTATCCTTGACGAGATCCGCCATGCTCTCTATGAGCTTCGCCTTGTTGACGCCGTAAGGAATCTCGGTGACAACTATCTTGTGGCGGTCGCCCTTTGTCTCGACTATCTCGGCGCGGGCGCGGACTATAATCTTGCCGCGGCCCGTGCCGTAGGCGGCGCGTATGCCCGCTCTGCCCATGATTATTCCGCGGGTCGGGAAATCGGGACCGGGCAGATGAGTCATAAGCTCCTCGAGCGTCGCATCGGGGTTGTCTATCAGGCAGTTCATGGCGGCTACGACCTCGCGCAGATTGTGCGGAGGGATATTAGTCGCCATGCCGACCGCTATGCCGACAGAGCCGTTTACAAGCAGATTCGGATATCTCGACGGGAGCACCGTGGGCTCCTTGAGTCGGTCGTCGTAGTTCGGGATAAAATCGACCGTGTCCTTGTCGATATCCGTCAGCATTTCGAGAGAGAGCTTCTTGAGCTTTGACTCGGTGTAACGGTAAGCGGCGGGCGGGTCGCCGTCGACGGAGCCGAAGTTGCCGTGGCCGTCAACGAGCGTATATCTCATGGAGAAGTCCTGCGCCAGACGCACCATGGCGTCATAGACGGAGGCGTCGCCGTGAGGATGATAGCGGCCGAGCACCGAACCGACCGTGTCCGCGCATTTGCGGTACGGCTTATCGGGATAGAGGCCGTTTTCGTACATGGTGTAAAGTATGCGTCTGTGGACGGGCTTCAAGCCGTCGCGCACATCGGGCAGAGCACGCGAGGTGATGACCGACATGGAGTAATCCAGAAAGGATTTACGCACTTCTCTATTGATCTCGACATTGATTATTTTTTGTTCGTTATATGCTTCGTCAAAGCTCACAGAGATCTACTCCTTTCCGTTATATGTCCAGGTTCTGGACGTATTTTGCATTGGTTTCGATGAACTCGCGGCGCGGCTCGACCTTGTCACCCATAAGAATGGAGAAGGTCTCGTCCGCGAGCATCGCGTCCTCGACGTTGACGCGCAGCATCGTGCGGAAGTCGGGGTCCATTGTCGTCTCCCAGAGCTGCTCGGCATCCATCTCGCCGAGACCCTTGTATCTCTGGATATCGCAGCTGCCCGAGCCGCCGAACTCCGCCATGAACTCGTCGCGCTCCTCGTCGGAGAAGGCGTATCTTATCTTCTTGCCCTTGCTGACCTTGAACAGCGGGGGCTGGGCGAGATAGACGTGACCCTGCTCTATGAGCGGGCGCATATAGCGGAAGAAGAAGGTCAAAAGCAGCGTTCTGATATGCGCGCCGTCGACATCGGCATCCGCCATAATGACTATCTTGTTGTAGCGAAGCTTTGTTATATCAAACTCGTCGCCTATTCCGGTGCCGAGGGCTATGACTATGGGCATGAGCTTCTCGTTGCCGATAACTCTGTCAAGTCTCGCCTTTTCAACGTTGAGCATCTTGCCCCAGAGGGGAAGAATGGCCTGGAAGCGTCTGTCGCGTCCCTCTTTTGCGGAGCCGCCTGCGGAATCTCCCTCGACGATGTAGAGCTCTGTGCGCTCGGCGTCGCGCTCGGTGCAGTCGGCAAGCTTGCCGGGCAGGGAGTTCGAGTCGAGAACGGACTTGCGGCGCGCCAATTCACGCGCCTTTCTCGCCGCCTCTCTTGCGCGCGAAGCGTCGAGAGCCTTTGAGAATATCGCCTTTGCGACTGCGGGATTCTCTTCAAAATAGGTCATCAGCTTCTCATAGACCGTTGTCGAGACGAGCTGGGTTATGTCGGTGTTGCCGAGCTTGCCCTTAGTCTGTCCCTCGAACTGCGCCTCGGTGAGTTTGACGCTGATGACGGCAGTCAGTCCCTCGCGGACATCGTCGCCCGAGAGCTTCTTGTCGCCGTCTTTGAGAATGGAATATTTGCGTCCGTAGTCGTTGAAAACGCGGGTCAGAGCGGTCTTGAAGCCGGTTTCGTGAGTACCGCCGTCAACGGTGTGGACGTTGTTTGCAAACGAGAGCATGGTCTCGTTGTAGCTGTCTGTGTACTGCATGGCTATCTCCGCGCTCCTGTCGCCGTGCATGGCGGAGAAATGGATCGGCTTTTCATGCAGGGGAGTCTGGCCGCGGCTTGTGGTCAGATAATCGACGAAGCTCGAAAGTCCGCCCTCGTAGCAGTAGGTGTGCTCGATTTCGTTTTCGGGGTCGCGTCTGTCCGCAAGGGTTATGCACAGCCCGGCGTTTAAGAACGCGGACTCGCGCAGATGCCTCTCGAGCGTCTCGAAATCATAGACCGTGGTCTCGCGGAAAATCTCGGGGTCGGGCTTGAAGCGGATGGTCGTGCCCGTGGCGGAGGACTCTCCTATCTCCTTGAGGTCGTAGTCGGGATGACCGCCGTTCGAGAAGCGCTGCTGATAGACATGGCCGTTCTGCGCGACCTCGACCTCGAGCCACTCGGAGAGGGCGTTGACGACGGACGAGCCGACGCCGTGCAGACCGCCGGAGACCTTGTAGCCGCTGCCGCCGAACTTGCCGCCGGCGTGCAGGACGGTCAAAACCACGGTGACGGTTGAAATGCCCATCTTTTCGTTCATTCCCACGGGGATACCGCGTCCGTTATCCTTGACGCTTATGACGTCGCCCGGGAGAATCTCAACGTCGATATTCGTGCAGAAGCCCGCAAGAGCCTCGTCTATCGAGTTATCGACTATTTCATAGACAAGGTGGTGCAGGCCGCGCGGACCCGTAGAGCCGATATACATACCGGGGCGCTTGCGAACGGCCTCAAGTCCCTCAAGAACCTGAATCTGGCTCGCGTCGTATTCCTCGGTGACCTTTGTATTCATATCCTTGTCGAGCTCAATATCCTCATCGAGCACAAGCTCGTCCTGATTATCTGCGCTCTCTTCAAGGATCTCGTTGTTCTCATTGTTATCCAAAGCTTTCATCCTCCTTCTCCAAAGCTATAAAAACGAATTTACTGATTCGTCAGGGTGGAGAACATGTTCTTTTTCTTCTTCGCTTTCTTGGGCTTGTACTTCGGCGGATTTTCGAGTCTCATTCTCGCGCTCTTGGACTTTGCGAGATACTTGTTGACCTGAACGACGGGGGAGATCATATCGGCGCTCATATAGTCGACGCAGTTTGCGAGCAGATCCTGATCGTTGTTGAGCTCGCCGAGTATGGTCACGGCAATTATGCTCTGTATCTCGTTCGTGCCGTCGTCATAAATCTCGTTGAGGAGATTGAAGAGCTTTCTCATCTTCTGCGGGTCGTTCTCTTTTATGACCTTGATAACCACGGGAGCGGCGTGATTCTTGAAGAAATCCTCGGGCAGGAACTCGCCGTAGGTCTCGATGTTCTTTTTGTATTCGTCGCGCAGCTCGGGATAGATTACGCTCAGGCGGTTTGCAAAGGTGTTCGCGTCATAGCACGCCTCGCCGCTCTTTGCCGCAGCTTTCGATACGGGGGTGGGGAGCTTCACTTTTTTCTTATCAACTGCACCGTTCTTGCCGAAGCTCTCTTCGATAAGCTCGGCATACTCGTCCGAGATAAACTTGATGTCCTTGTCGTCTGCGGTCTCAACGTCGAGCAGAGAGTGGGCAATCTTCGCGAAGTCGGTCTCGTTCGCGCCCTCTTTCTGCGCCCAGAGCAGGGCTATTTTGTTGTCGTAGTGCTCGATGCGCAGAGCCTTGTTGTCGCCGGAAAAATCCATAACGGCGCGTCCGCTCGTGACGGCGACGGGGATACCGTCGGAGATATCTGCGGGAGTGGTGATTCTGAAGCCGCACTTCGTGAGGGTCGGCTCGAGGTTCTTGTAGATGTCGTTCATCGCTATACGGATATCGATCATAACTGTTCTCCTTAAAGAATACTCTGCACAGAGTATATATCAGTCCGCCGAAAAAGTCTGCCGTTGCACGGAGTCTCAGGGCTCCCCTGTGTAAGGGGAGCTGTCACGGCGAAGCCGTGGCTGAGGGGTTGTTGTAATGAAAGTTCAAATACCGGGCAATTTCTAAAAATTGCAGCTTATTCAAAACAATCCCTCCGGCGCTCCCGCGCCACCTCCCTTTGCACAAGGGAGGCTTTGATTCCCGAGAAACCGAAAAACAGGTTTACCGACAAGCTGTTATATACTCTGCACAGAGTATATATTATATATACTAATATAATATATCATAATATCGGCGCGTTTGCAATGCTCTGACAGAAAAATGCCGCGCACGTTTTCAAATAAAACGGGTTGACGAAAGGCGTATAACTGTGGTATTATAAAAAATCAAAAGAACGAGGTTTTTCATAGCCTCAGTGCAAGAAAGAAAAGGACTTTTCCGATGGAAAAAAAGGTGTTTATAAACATTGAGGACAGCCACTCCGGGCATGATGACAGCTACTCGTCGCAGACGAGCACGCAGGGCGTTCTGCGCCTGCTCGAAAACGGCTATGAGCTCTCATACGAAGAGCCTGCCGCCGAGATGGAGGGCTGCGTGACCACCCTGCTCATAGAGGACGGCGGACTCGTCACAATGACGAGAAACGGTGCATATACTACACAGATGGTCATGGAGCGCGGCAGGCGCCATGTCTGCCACTACGCGACCCCGTTCGGCGATATGCTCCTCGGCATATTCGCAAAGAAAGTCGAGTCGTCCGTGACAGAGGAGGGCGGAGAGCTGCTGCTCAACTACACTATCGATGTCAACGCGGATCTCGCCGCATCGAACGAGCTGAAGATAACGGTCAGCGGACAGTAAAAAAGACGGTTTGCCCGCAGAAACTGCGGTTACACGAAAGGATGGATAAATTTTATGTCAGTGCTTGTAAAACAGGTCGAAGATAAGCTCTGCGAGCTTGTCAGGGACGCCGCGAAAAAGGCGATAGCGGCAGGCGAACTGCCCGAGGCCGAGCTCACGGATTTCAAAGTCGAAATCCCGGCGGACAGAAAGAACGGCGACTATTCAACAAACGCCGCCATGGCGTGGGCGAGAGCTTTCAGACGCGCACCCGCTATGATAGCCGCGGCTATAACAAAGAACATTGACCTCGAGGGCACTGCATTCTCATCCTGCGAGGCGGCGGGTCCCGGATTCATAAACTTCCGTCTCGCCGACCGCTTCTATTCAGAGATTCTCATGGATATCCGCAAAAAGGGCAGCGACTACGGCCGCTCCGACTTCGGCAAGGGCGAAAAGGTAAATATCGAGTTCGTCTCCGCCAATCCGACGGGTCCGATGCACATGGGCAACGCCCGCGGCGGCGCTCTGGGCGACTGCCTCGCGGCGGTCATGGACTTTGCGGGCTACAATGTCAGCCGCGAATTCTATATCAACGACGCCGGCAATCAGATCGATAAATTCGCCCTTTCGCTCGATATCCGCTATCAGCAGATATACAAAGGCGCCGACGCGCCCGAGCTGCCCGAGGACAGCTACCACGGCGAGGACATAGCCGTGCGCGCCAGGGAATTTGCCGATGTCTACGGCGACAAATATATCTCCGAGAGCGAGGAAGTCCGCCGCAAGGCGCTCGTCGATTTCGCGCTGCCGAAGAATATCGACTCGATGCACGAGATACTTTCAAAATACAGAATAGAATACGACACATGGTTCAAGGAGAGCACCCTGCACAACGGCACGGAGCTCCATGATACAATAGAACTGCTCAAAGAAAAGGGACTCACCTACGAGCTTGACGGCGCGCTGTGGTACAAGAACATCGAGGTTCAGACAAAGCGTCTGCTCGCCCAGGGCAAGACTCAGGAGGAGATCGACAAGCTCGGTCTCAAGGACGATGTGCTCATCCGCCAGAACGGCAACCCGACCTATTTCGCGGCGGATATCGCATATCACCGCAACAAGCTCGCCGTCAGAAAGTTTGACAGGGCGATAGATGTCTGGGGTGCAGACCACCACGGCCATGTCGCCAGAATGAAGGGCGCGCTCGACGCGATAGGTCTCGACGGCGACAAGCTCGACATAATCCTCATGCAGCTCGTGCGCCTGACAAGAAACGGTGAAGTTGTGCGCATGTCCAAGCGTACCGGCAAGGCGATAACCCTCGTCGACCTGCTCGAAGAGATACCGATAGACGCGGTGCGTTTCTTCTTCAATCTCCGCGAGCCCGCAACGCAGATGGAGTTCGACCTCGATCTCGCCGTCGCCGAGAATTCGCAGAACCCGGTTTACTATTGCCAGTACGCCCACGCGAGAATTTGCAGCATTCTGAGAAAGCTTGAGGAGCAGGGCATTGAAATCCCCGAGTGCACGCCCGAGCAGCTCGACCTGCTCACCGCGCCCGAGGAGCGCGAGATAATCAGGCATTTGGCGTCGCTCACCGACGAGATTGTCCTCTCCGCGAAGAACTACGACCCCGCGCACATCACGCGCTACTGCATAGACCTTGCGACCCTCTTCCACAAGTTCTACAACGCCTGCCGCGTCAACTGCGACGACAAGGACCTGAGCGCGGCGAGAATATATCTGTGCCTGTGCGTCAAGGAGGTTCTCAAGAACATCCTGACCCTGCTCAAGATAAGCGTGCCGGAGAGAATGTAAGAAAACAGAACCGAGAAAATTATTCCGCAGGGCCTTGCGTTCCTGCGGAATATTAAAATGCGGAGAAAGCATATCAAGATGACTTATGTGCAGAGGTGCGGCATAATGTCGTAAAAATTTACTTGCTGCCTTCGCTACCTACCTTAACTAAATATTTTATCTTTCACAGCGTTTCGGCATTTTCTTTTTATTTGAAAAAGAAAACGCCTGCAAAAGAAAAGCAAACTGCCGCCCGCGACATTTGCACAACACAGATAAGAAACTTGCAGGGTGCGGCGACTCGACGCACCGATGCCGCAGGAGCGGCGCGAAAGCATTTCGGCGCCTGTATCCGCATACCTGCATATTACCCCGGAGGTTATCATGACAAAGCTTCTGATAAAGCTCTTTATCAAGGACTGTGAAAAGACCGACGACCCCGCCGTGCGTTCGCGCTACGGCGTTTTAAGCGGCGTTGTCGGAATAATATGCAATATCCTGCTGACCGCGGCAAAATTCATTGTCGGCTCGGTAACGGGCAGTATAGCCATAACGGCGGACGCCGCGAACAACCTGTCGGACGCGGGCTCGTCCGCGGTGACGCTCGTCAGCTTCCGTCTGGCAAATAAGCCCGCCGACGACGAGCACCCGTTCGGTCACGGCAGGATCGAGTATGTCTGCGCGCTCATAGTCTCTTTTATCATCCTGATCATGGGCGGCGAGCTGATACGCTCGTCGGTAGACAAGATAATGCACCCCGTGCCCCTGCAGTTCAGCGCGGCGGCGCTCGCTGTGCTGATAGCTTCGATAGGAGTCAAAATCTGGATGGCGGTATTCAACCGCGGCATAGGCAAGAGGATAAACTCGACCGCCGTCGGAGCGGTCGTTATGGACAGCGTCAGCGACACCGCGGCGACAACAGTGTCCATGATTGCCCTTATTCTTTCGAAATTTACCTCCGTACCGCTCGACGGGTACATGGGAATAGTAGTAGCCCTGTTTATCATTGCGACCGGAATAGGCATATTCAAGGACACGATGAACGAGCTGCTCGGTGCGCCCGCCTCGCCCGAGACGGTAAACGAGATAGAGAGCGACATTCTCTCCTACGAGGGGGTCATCGGCGTACACGACCTCATGGTTCACGACTACGGCCCGGGAAGAACCTTTGCCTCCGCCCATGTAGAGGTGCCGTCCGACTGCGATATAATGGCGTGCCATGACACGATCGACCGCATAGAGCGCGACATAAAGAAAAAGTTCGCCATCAACATAGTTTTGCACATGGATCCGATAGTAGTTGACGACGAGCACATAAACGCCCTGCGCAAAAAGGTCGGCGAGCTGATAAAGGAAGTTGACCCGCAATTTACCATGCACGACTTCAGAATGGTGGAAGGTCCTACGCACACCAACCTCATTTTCGACC
>CAVAWW010000069.1:0-9523 GCA_963592475.1 bacterium | reverse complement strand
TCTCCGCCGCAATGGCAGACGCTGTCATCGAGGGCAGACAGGGCGAGCAGGGCGACGCAGAGGCTGCCGAGGCCGCAGAGACAGAGGAGGACAAATAATGAACTTCACTGCTAAAGACGTACAGGCTCTCCGCGAAAAGACCGGAGCAGGTATGATGGACTGCAAGAAGGCTCTCACAGAGACCGACGGCGATATGGACAAGGCCGTTGATGTTCTTCGTGAGAAGGGTCTTGCTTCCGCCGCCAAGAAGGCAGGTCGCGTTGCCGCCGAGGGCGTTGTTGTTGCATATTATGATGAGGCAAATAAGGTTGCTTCTATGGTAGAAGTCAACTGCGAGACAGACTTCGTTGCAAAGAACGAGAAGTTTGTTGAGCTTGCAAATAAGATTGCTGTCACTGTTGCGGAAAAGAATCCGGCAGATGTTGACGCTCTCCTTGCTATGACCCTTTCGGGCAGCGATGAGACTGTCTCCGACGCTGTTCAGGAGCTCTTCCTCGTAATCCGTGAGAACATGAAGGTTCGCCGCTTTGTAAGAGTTGAGGGCACTGTTGCTTCCTATATCCACGGCGGCGGCTCGGTAGGCGTTCTTGTCAGCTTTGATACAGACGCTGCCGATAAGGCAGAGTTTAAGGAGATGGGCAGAAACGTTGCAATGCAGATTGCAGCTATGAGCCCCGAGTATCTCAGCAAGGATTGCATCTCCGATGATGAGCTTGCAAAGATGAAGTCGATCACTATCGACAGCTCGCTCAACAAGCCCGAGTCTCTTCCGAAGCCGATTCTTAAGAATCTCTTCGATAAGGCTGTCAACGATAAGCTCTTCAGCGATGAGGATCTTGCAGCTTATGAGGAGCAGAAGAACAACAAGTTCCTCTTCAACTTCCTTTCCGATAAGGCAGTTGAGACTCTTGTCGAGCTTGCAATGGCAAGCAAGGCTGATATTGTTGCAAACAAGATCTTTGCAGGTATAGTCGACGGCCGTATGAAGAAGCAGCTCAAGGAAGTTTGCCTTCTTGAGCAGGCATTCGTTCGTTCGGATCTCTATGACGGCGATGTCGCAGGCTACATTGCAGATGTTGCTAAGAAGCTCGGCGCTTCGATAAAGGCTACCGGCTTCATCCGCTACGCAAAGGGCGAGGGCATCGAGAAGAAAGAAGAGAACTACGCTGAAGAAATCGCAAAGATGACCGGCAATAAATAATTAAACAAAAAGTGAGGCAGTCGAAAGACTGCCTCGTTTTTATGCCGTGATATAATCCGGCCCCGCAGTAACAGAACTGCGGGGTCAAATTTATTCTGCTTTTGCCGGTTTCTTGTCTTTTTTGTAAATGCTGTAGCTCAGCCAGCGTTTGCCCCTGTAGCGCAGGCAGAACGCAATCGCGCGGAACACCCAGTCGACTATCATCGCTATCCAGACGCCGATAGCGCCCATGCCGAGCTTGAGCCCGATTATGTAGCTCAGGAGCAGTCGGAAAGTGAACATCGAAAACAGCGCGATGCACATCGTGAATTTGACGTCGTTCGCCGCCTTGAGAACGTTCGGCATCGTGAACGACGCAGGCCAAATGAGAATCGCGCAGCCGTTGTGGATGATGATGAGCTTGAGCGCGAGCGAATAGGCATCGGGCGAGATGTTGTACATTTTGAGCGTCAGCGGCAGGGTAGCGAGGATTATCGCGTTCCATATCGCCGACATAAGATAGGTCAGCTTCATCAGCTTCTTCGTGTGCAGTCTTATCTGCTCTTCGCTGCCCAGACCGACGCACTGACCGATGACCGTTATCATCGCGAGTCCCATTGCCTGACCGGGTATGCATCCGATTCCGTCGAGGTTGTTCGCGACCGCATTTGCGGCTATCTGAACCGTTCCGAACGAGGTTATGATGCTGACAACGAGTATGCGCCCGACATGGAACAGACTGCTTTCAATGCTGCCCGGAACGCCTATTGTGAGTATCTTTTTTATCAGCCCGAAGTCAGGCTTGAATTTTTCTCTAAATGATATGTATATCGGGTGATCCTTTTTGCAGAGGAGAATGAGCAGCAGGAGCATCGCCGAAAAACGCGAGATAGTTGAGGACGCCGCCGCGCCCGCAACGCCCCATTTGACCCCGTAGATCAGAGTCGCGTTGCCGATTATATTCATTATATTTGTCATGAGCGACGCGAGCATCGATATTTTAGAGTTGCCCATTGCGCGGAAGAGCGCCGCGCAGCAGTTATAGACCGCGAGGAACGGGAACGACAGCGCGGAAATCCAGAAATATGTCAGCGCCGACTGCATGACGCCCTCGTCAAGCGTGCTGAAAAAGAGGTGGAGCAGCTGCGCCTTGAAAACAAGGGTCAGCGCCATGAGCACGAGCGAAATCAAAAACGAAACGAATATCAGCTGAGATGCGCTGTTTCGCGCGTCTTTTGCTCTTTTTGCGCCGATGAACTGCGCCGCAACAACTGCGCCGCCGGTCGCGAGCGCGGCAAAGACGTTTATCATCAGCGTCATTATCATATCGACGAGCGAAACGCCGGAAATTGCGGCGTCGCCGAGACCGGATATCATGACCGTGTCGCAGAATCCGACGGATATCGCGAGAAACTGCTCGATGACAAGCGGGAATATCAGTTTTTTGAGTGCTTTGTTGCTGAAAAGCGGCTTTCCAGCGAGGGGAGTTGCAACAGCTTCCATTTGAGACCTCCGTTTGTTATACATATGTATAATAACATATTTGCTCTGTCAATTCAATCCGTCGGGGCTGTAAAAAATATGCACTGCGGCTTTCCACAGTGCATATCTTTATTTTTTCTTAACTATTCGTAGCTCGCTTATCATAACTCCCGCGTGTTCTTCGAATATCTCGATTTCAACGCACCCGTTGACGAACACATCTTTCGGCAGCTGATATACAGCGCAGACAAAGCCCTCAGGGAGCATCTCGCGGTTGAATTCTTCGTCCTCTTCGCCGAACTGACCGCCTTTGTATACAATCGTTCCGTTGGCTTTTATCGTCAGGTCGTCTATGCTCTCATCTTTTTTCTGATGATAGGTGACTTTCAGTTCGTAGTCGGTATTATATCTGAATCCGCCCAGCTTGCACCTGAACGACTGGTTGTCGTAGACTTTGAAAAGGCAGGTCGGGAGACTGTCGTTGTTGACATCGGGGCGGTCGCCCTGGAAGTTCATGTATATGCCCTCTGGGCCGACGATTTGCTCGCAGCCGAGCACCCCGAAGCCGTGCTCTGCGACCGAGAAATAATATTCGTCGCTCTCGACCTCATTGCGCCTGACGCTGCGAATCATGTATTTTTTCGCTTCGTCTTCGGGCATCGCTTCAGCCTTTTTGAGCCGACCCATAAGCCATGCGCGGTCGGTATTAGGCAGGTCGATTGTCTCGAGCACTGCGCCGCGCTCCCAGCTGTTGGCGCAGTAGCGCTCAACATCCGTCTGCAAGCCTATCTGCTCAAAAAGCTCTCCCGCAATGCGTTCTATATCCGCGCGAAGCGATTTTTCGCGCCCGTCCTCGGCATTTTCGAGTATATTCTTTGCGCTCGCGAGTCTGCCGGAGAGAATCTCGCGCTTCGCTTCTTTTATAGCTCTGAGTTCGATTATCCGCTTGTGCCTTAGATATGCGTCGCATTTTGCGCGGAACAGACACTGGTTGAACCGCCAAAGCTTCACGGCATCGGGGTATCTTTCGGCGAGCGACTCCCAACCTCTGAGATTGTCGTCAATGCCGGGATTCTCCGCCGGATCCGTCTGCCAGTTTAGCTCAAGACCGAGTATCCTGTCCGCAACCTCGCTTGCCGGCAGAGAGGGGAAATACAGGCGCGAATAGTCCTCGAGCGAGTCACGGACATCGACATCGGGGAAGAAGTCCATGTCGCTCCAGACGCATTTGTTGACATCGTCTGTTATTCCCTCGGAGTATGAAACGCTGCCGACAACATATCTGCGCGTGAGGCGGTGAATCTCCCTGTATTCGCAGGGGCGGGGATTCGTGCATTCGCGGCTGAGTCCCGCGGCGAGCGCATAGTGCCAGTCGTCGCGGTCGAAGTGAACCGGATATTCGCAGCGCACGTTGTGCGTTATGTCCGGATAAAATCTTATCGGATATTTTGCGGGCACTCTGCGGCGTAATTCATCCATCTCAAACGCATGGTTCGGACCCGTTATAAGGCCGTCAATCTCGTCGGGCAGCTTTTGCAGCTCGCTTATGAGCTTTTCGCCCCAGTTCGGTATCGAGTGCGGCTGCTGTGCGGACGGCCACATCTCGGCGTTCGGATGATATTCCTTGAGCAGGCGCGAAAAATCGCGGCAGCGGCGTATAAATTCGTCCGCCTTATAATCTCCGGGATCGCCTCCGGGCGGGAACATAACGTCTATCCTCGGCGTGCGCTCAAAGACGCGTCTGCGCCGTTTCTCGGCGTCCTCAAGGCTCTCGCGGTCGTTCGGGTACCAGAGCGACACATCGAGGTCATATTCGTCCGCGATTCTTGAAGCTTCAACGAGAAAGTCCTGCGGGTCGTATTTCATCAGCCTGTTCTGCTGCGCTCCGAGCCCGTCATAGGGAATGTGCTCAACCGTGTTGCAGCCGAAGAACATCAGGTCGAGATAATATCTGCGGTAGTCCTCCAGATCCCACGCGTCGTAGCTGTTTGGCGTTGTGCGGTAGCCAAGCTGGTGACCTCTTATGCGTTTGTCGGGCTTGTATTCTCCGCCGATATCCTGTATGAGCGTGATTTTTTCGCCCGAGACTTCGATTTTTCTCATGAACATGCCGATGGCGAATATCAGCCCGCGTACACCTTGTGCCCTGAAAACAAGGCGGCTGCCGCTCTGCTCTATTTTATATCCGTCGCGCAGACCGTTCGGGTCGGCGATAAGAGATATGTCCGCTTCTTCGGACTCAGTCATCTTCGGCATAACTCCCGTTCGCGATTCTATTTCGTCGCGCAGTATCTCTGCGGCTCTGAACGCCTCGCCGTCCTGCGCGAAAATTTTAAGATTGCTATATTCGTATCTCATTTTACCCTCACTCAAAAAAGCTTCTTCATCATTTTAAGCCCCTCTGCCGCATCGGCTTCAAAGTCGATGCAGTTGGCCTCAATGCTCATTCTTCCGTCATATCCGGCTTCTTTTACAGCTTCCACGAACGGCGCATAATTGTATCCGTCGCCCTCTGCGGGGAAGATGCGTTTCATTTTGCCGCCGTTCGGCGAATCTTTTGCGGTCGGGTTCGAGAAGTGTATATGTATCAACTTGTCTCCTGCATACCGAAGCGCACCGAAGTCCTCATTTTCCATAACCATATGATATATGTCGGCGAGGACAAATATGTTTTTGAGTCCCAGAGCGCGGCAGGTGTCAACACTCTCGCGGACTGTCGTAAACACATTCGTTTCGAACCTGTTCAGCGGCTCAATAGCAACTCTTATTCCATGTTTGCCCGCTTCGTCGTCTATAACTCGCAGAGCCGAGTGTATCTGTTCAAGACCATTTTCTCTGTCGAATCCGTCCGGCACGCTGCGCGAACGCCCGCTTCCGAGCACGCAGGTTTTGATTCCGAGAAACACTGCGTTGTCAAACGCGCGGCGCGTGTAGTCTCTTATGATTTCGATGTCCGCATCCTCTCCTGCGAGGTGTATTTCCCCGGGGAAAAAGCAGTTCGCTGCCTCAAGACTTGCACCGTAGATGTCGAGCATTGCTTTTGTATTTTTTAGTTCCTGCTCGCTGAGACTTTTTATGTGCCCCAGGTTGCTCTCGAGATAGTCATATCCGAGCTTCGCGGCAGATTCGAGCTTGTCAAATCCAACGCAGGTTCCGAATCGCATAGTGCGCCTCCTTTAATATTTTTTATTCCGGATAAATGGTAACACGCCCGCCGCCGCCGTGTCAATCTCAGTTCAAAAATTTTTCTCCGCGGTATTAAGAGCGCGCTATATGGGAATAATTTTTTATAGCGCGAGCAAAGTGGGAGGCGGCGGAATGCAGTACAACAGGGTCGAGATCTGCGGAGTGAATACATCGAAGCTGAAGGTGCTCAAAGAAAAAGAAAAGACGGAGCTTCTGCGCCGTATGCATTCGGGGGACAAGTCGGCGCGGGACGAGCTTATAAACGGAAATCTGCGTCTTGTCCTGAGCGTTGTCCAGCGGTTTACAAACAGGGGAGAGAACCCCGACGATCTTTTTCAGGTCGGGTGCATCGGGCTTATAAAAGCTATAGATAACTTTGATATAAATCAGAATGTTCGATTTTCGACCTATGCCGTACCCATGATAATCGGCGAGATACGCCGCTATCTGCGCGACAACAACTCGATGCGCGTCAGTCGATCAATACGAGATGTCGCCTATCACGCGATGCAGGAGAAAGAGAAGCTTGTCGCAAAGCTCGGGCGCGACCCGACGGTAGAAGAGATAGCGAAAGTGATGAACATGAAAAAAGAGGAGATAGTTTTAGCCCTCGAAGCGATTGTTGAGCCCGTTTCGCTCTATGAGCCCGTGTTTTCGGACGGCGGCGATACGATATATGTCATGGATCAATTAGGCGACAGCGGCGACGACGGAAGCTGGCTCGATGAGATAATCTTTCGCGAGTCGGTCGAAAATCTGCCGGAGCGGGAGAAGAAAATACTCTATCTGCGCTTTTTGAAAGGCAAAACTCAGATGGAAGTGGCAGGGGAGATAGGCATCTCGCAGGCGCAGGTCTCGCGGCTCGAAAAGGGCGCTATCGAGGCAATAAAAAGAAACAACAGAGCGTAATTTAGGGTCTGCCGCATTCAGCGCAGACCAAAGAGCAAGAGATGCAGGTCGTATTTCGTATGATTATAATGCGGAGTATGACCTTTTATTATTGCTCTTTTAAGCGCCTTTTTGCATCTGAATGCGACAACCCCTTTTTAATTTTAAAAATGGTGACAAATCCCGCGATTAATGATATAATCCGTATTGGTGAATTTTTCAATAGAGGTGATGGCTTGAAAAAATATAAATACAGCACAAAAAACATTGTTATTGCAATATCGTTCTCGGTGCTGTGGTGTGTGTTGGCGTTTTATCTCATATTTGTATGTTCCGGAAATGGTTCTGTACTCGGGGCGGCAATGCTTTTTGGTATATCAATGGTGTGCCCTGCCGTATATGTAATTATATTGTCTGTAAAGAGCAGGCACAATTTTGTTGAACTGCACGACGAGTACTTTATATATTCTATTGACGGAGCAAAAGGACAGGTCGATTACAGCGATATTGCGGCAATAGTACTTCGCGGGAGTAAAAAAATTCGTTCTCTCAGTTCAATGAATGTTTACACAACAAAGAAAGAACAGCTTATTCCATTGAGCAACTCGTATGACGACTATGAGGAATTGTGGAAGGCGATTATTTTAAAATATAAAGAGAAAAATCCCGATACATATAGTGTGGACATAAAATTGGTTGAGATTTTGCATTTGACAAATGTTTAGGGATAACATCTCAAAAGACTGCCGTCAAGGGCGGGAAAAGATTAGAAACAGAGCAATAAGCAGGAAATAAATATTATTGGCTTAGGAGGTCATGAATTGAAGAAAAAGATAGAATTTGATTCAGGAAAGAAAGTGTTCCCGATAATCGTCAGCGTTATCGGTACCGCACTCATGCTCGCGATGTGGATAACAAGGCTCAATATGACCGCAGTCGTCTGCGTGGGCTTTTGCTGCATTGTGTCCGCGCTTATAGTTATCGGTATGTTTTTCAAGCGCCGGCTTTATCTCGGCTTTCTTATCGGCTACTGCGCCGCGCTGTTCGGCGTTATCACTTATTACATAATTTTCGGCGCGGATGCGGGCTTCGGCGCGTTCACTTCCGGCCTTGCCGGATTTTCGAGCGCGGAGCATCCCTGGCTCACGGGCGAGGGCAATTTCTTCACCCGCCTGCTCGGCAATCTCTTGCTTGCCCTGCCTAGCATCGCCGTTATAGTCGGCGTTATTCTCTGCGTTGTGAAAATCGATAAAAAAGTTACTCTTCAAAAAGTTCTCTCACGTGTTCTCAGTGTGCTGCTTGTGTTCACGACCGTTGCGTTCGTGCTGACCATGAACCTGCGTTCGAAGCCCAACACCGAGCGCCTTTGGGACGGCCAGGACGACTACCTCAAGGGGATAGACAAAAATAAGACAAAAGAAAATTCGCCCAATGTCCTGTTTATTCTCATGGATGACCTCGGCTACGGCGATGTCTCCGCAAACGGCGCGATATATGGTACCCCGAACATCGACCGCATCGGCGAAGAGGGCGCGCAGTTCACGAATTTCTATTCGAGCTATTCTGTCTGCTCTCCCGCGCGTTTTGCCGCGCTCACCGGACGCTATCCCTATCGCGGATATGCCGACAATGTCATATATCCGACCGTTGACACATTCTCTCCGTTCGCCTCGACCCGTATCTTCAATTCCGTTGAAATGGGCGGCAATGCCGACGGTATGCTCGGCGACGAGATAACCATAGCGGAGGCTCTCAAGGGAGCGGGCTATGCCACCGGCTGCTTCGGCAAGTGGCATCTCGGCGATTACGGCGAGTATCTGCCGACCAATCAGGGCTTCGATTATTTCTACGGCAGCCACTATGTCAACGATATGAACCCGTTTTACCATGTCCGTGAAGAGAACGGCGAATATGAAATTGCCCGCGGCACAGACGAGCTCAAAGACCAAAGCAACGCCACAAAGTGGATATATGAAGAGATAAACAGCTGGATAACCGAGCAGGTCAAGGAGGGTGACGAGCCGTTCTTCGCGTTCTATGCAACTCCGTGGCCGCACGCGCCCGTGTATGTCGGCGATGAGTTCAAGGGCAAATCCGGCATGGGCACATATGTTGACTGCGTTACAGAGTTTGACTATTATCTCGGCAAGCTGTTTGATACCCTCGAGGAGCTCGGCGTTATGGACGACACGATAATAGTGTTCACCAGCGACAACGGTCCCGCGCTTCAGGGCTCTACAGGCGATCTTCGCGGCGGCAAGTATCTCGCATATGAGGGCGGCCAGAAAGTGCCGTTTATGATTCGCTGGGGCAACAACGGCGGTCTGTTCAAGGCGGGTTCGACTTATGATGAGTCCGCAACGCTCGTCGATCTGTTCCCGACTCTCGTTGAGATGTGCGGCATCACCGGAAACGGCGGAACGGAGAAGAATTATCTCCCCGCAGACCGCGTTATAGACGGCGTTTCGATGGTTCCCGTGTTCACTCAGAACAAAGTTATACACACTTCCGAAACCCCGATACTCCACATGAAGCGCGAAAAGCTCAAGGCTATCCAGTATGCTATACCGACTGCCGATATCCTCTCGCGCGAGGAGTATAAAGACTATGATTTCGATGTTCTCAAGAATAATGAGTATGTCGTGTTCAAGTATTTCAAGAATATACAGAACGACAACTCTGCGTTCTTTGATAAGTTCCGTAAGAATTGGCTGCATATCCTGACCGACGATGCGGGCGAGAACTACAACCGCACCCCGGCATATCCGACAATTGCCGACGAGATGC
>CAVAWW010000068.1:0-9866 GCA_963592475.1 bacterium | reverse complement strand
CATATGCCAATCGATCATATCCATAATTTCTGCAATATCTGCCATTTTAACACCCCGTTCAATTTAACGGCAACCGACTAAACAGCTTGTGTTTCAATCGAACTCCCGCTTCGGCTTTTCTGTTTATTTATTCTGCCGCAGTTTTATAAGTTCACATCTTTCTTCTATGTAAATTTCGATAATCTACTGTGCAATCAATTAAAACTTATCAGCATTGCCGCTGAAAAAGCCTTGATTACAATATATAAATCTTTTACCATTCCCTCTCGCCGGGGCATGGGTCTGTTCCGTTTTTCTGCAGGTTCGCGCAATACCAATTAAGTAAAATTACCCGTCCCACCAACCAAAAAATTATATAAGTCAACCCAACAACTATGGTAAATGCAGCAGCAGCGATCAAGACCTCATATAAAAGTCGCATCCAACCGCTCTGAGCGGCATAAAAATCCGAAAGCTTTTTTTCAAAAGAATCTCCGATAAGGATATGAGGTATTTCAATAGAGGCATAGAGCAGTATAACTATAAGCCACTTTATAAGATTGCTTCTTCTTTTCCATTTTTTATAGTCATCTATCTTTATTTTCTCTCCGCATTTTGAGCATTGGTATTCCTCTTTAAGCGTAGTGTCCGGTTTCAATAATCTCTTACCGCCATAAAACTCCCTCAGGCTGGGATATATTTTATGTCTGTCCGAATTTTTATATTTATCCATATTTTAATCCCTTTCATACCGTACGGATGCTTGCAGTGGTTGATATCTGATTTGGGTGATATCTCGAGCTATTCTGCCGCAGTTCTATAAATTTCATATCTTTCTCCTATGTAAATCTTTAATAATTTTTCTTGCAATCGTTTCGCACTCCTGCAGACTTTTGTCAAATGTCCCGGCATCGAAATCCCGGACAAATATATTATATATATCGTTCTTCAATGTTTCAACATCGGTATCAAAAGTCAGTATTTGCGCCAGCTCCATGCTGATATCGTCGTATTCATCGGAGGGGCAGCGGCAGCAGGTCAGAAGATCGACCGGATCCCACCCGTCGATTATCACTTTTACTTTTTCAAATGCCTCGCGCATAAAGCCCTCTCTTTTCTCTCGCTTCCCCGCTTCGAATTTTCTGTTTATTTTCAATTGTTCTGCCGTAGTTCTATAAATAACCGGCTCGTCCGTATGTCAGACATCCCAATAAAATCTGCCTCTCCACCAAGACGGAGGAAACCACCAATGGAAGCCTTTACCTTTACTGTGAATCTCAAACCACAACAAGCACGCAAACGATACTGCCATAAGCCCAAATTCGCAATACTTATAAATCGAAGTAGAATTAACTCCGAAAGAGTCCATTGCCAGAATCAGAAGAACTAAATCCGAAACCATCAAAAAAACATATATCGCATAGATAACTCTTATGTAATTTCTGCACCGCGATTCGTTCATATGTTTCTTGCTATAGACATAGACCGTAAAGAATTTATACAAAAAATTATAACCCTTTCGATATCTGCGCCTGTTTGACTTGGATTTATCAATAAAGAAAAGGTAATCCAAGACGATCTTTGATACTAATTTAAGAATAAAAAATATACATATATTACTTGTGATTGCCATTTTAGCCATAGAGCACCTCAGATGTCAAAACCCTGCGTCGTTTGTTCAGTGTTATTTAAACGTATACTCTCCCCTAAAAAAGCCAACAAATCTTCCTTTTTTATCACGCGATGTTATATGCGAAAGATTAAAAATAGCCGTTGCAATTGCTGTTGCTTCATGAATTGCGTAAGTTACTATAATAACCCAGCTAATTTCTCTTACAAGATAATAAGTTACACTCACTATCGCAAGAGTTATTATAAAAACAACAATTAAAACCACATCTACAAGATGATACTTCTCGATATTGGGGCTAAAATTCTGCTCCGGAAGGCTCTTTATCGCCGCTCTTATGTAACGCATGGTTTTTCTTTTGAAATATTGTTCCTTTCGCCACTCCCGCCTCTGGCGGTTAGTCATACCTTTTTCAAACAGAAACATTACGGCAAATTTATATATAGAATGACAACAAAGTTCATTTACGATAATCGCAAGTATTATAGCCTCTATAGGGAGTGTCTCTATTCTGTCAATGAGAATAGCCACTTGTTCATCACCGTCCTTATTTCAGTCTCTGTCCCTGGTTATAAGTATAACAGCAAATAATTCCCTTATCAATAAGAATCGCAAAAATTGACACTTTGCGCAGACAAGTACGCAAGTTTGCCGTATACAAAGCCCCGCCCGAACAATCGGACGGAGCTTTCGGCATCTGAATTACAGCAAGTCCATTATTTTATATATCATTCCCCGCCGATACTTCCGAAAAACGCCAGAAGAATCATCGGTTCGCAACAGAGAAGATATTATAGTCCTGAACCGTCGCCGATTGTCATTTGCATCTTCTCAAAATTTTATTTTCTCTCTTTCGGTCGCCGCTGCGATGCTTCGCACCTCCAGCGCGCCGAGCCCAATGCTAAAGCTTGCTGTTATGTTCCGAGTCGCCCGGAAATTTGATTGCACAGTTTTTGTTAAGCAAACCACTCGATTATTTTGCCCAGTATTCCTATTACTGCCATTCCGCTGATTCCAAATATAGTTATAAGTGCTACAACAATTACTCCAAACGCTCGTTCTAACGGATCCATTACTATTACCTCCAAAATATTTTTTCATGTACCGCGCGACTAATTTTTGTTCCGCCAAAAGTTTCTTAGCCCATCGGAATCACGTCCTTTACTTTAAAATTGCACATATAAAAAATTTTCTCTAACCTGCTTTTGTTTTTATGTATTTATCTCCCGCTCCGTGATGCCGCACAGCGGGCAGAGGGTATGCCTCTGCCCGCTGCACTTACATAGGAGTAGAGAGGTGGTTGTCATTTTCAAGGCGCGAACGGGCAAAATTATTCACCCGCCGTGCGCACAAATTATAATGCAAAACGGTGTTTTATGTAACCGCCGATGCAAAAGTATAGATAAAACATGCAGAAAAAGAGATTTTCCGCTGTTAAGCGTCCCATATATATAGTCTGCGAAAATGAAAAAGGTTACACTTTTTTTGAAAAAAATTTTTTCAAATTGTGCGGCGGCAGTTATTGAAGATGCATTTGACCGCCAAGCCGCGGCAAAGGGGCAATATCGGCAGTCTTTTATTGGCTGCTGCATTTAACAAATCTTTGCCGCAAAAAATTATAACAAGTCTATTGACAGAAATATCGCACGGGCGTATAATAACGCTATGTTATACATAACAATATGTTATTTTTGAGGTGCTTATCATGCCTGCCGTAAAGAAAGTTTCAAAAGATGAGATTATTGACGCCGCGGTCGATGTGCTTCGCGAAAGCGGCTTTGCCGCCGTCAACGCCCGAAGCGTCGCAAAAAAGCTGGGCTGTTCGACGCAGCCGATATACTTTTCATTCAAAAATATGGATGAGCTGAAAGCCGCCTTAACGCAGCGCGCCGTTCAGATGCACACGCAGCGCGTGCGGGATTCGCTGCGCATCCACGAGGGAAATGACAGCCGATACAGCAGCTACGGAATGGGATTTGTCAAATTTGCGGCGGAAGAAAAGCAGCTGTTTCGTTGGTTATATTTGGAGGGCGAACAGCAGGGAAAGTATCAGAGCGATGTCCTGACCCCGGAGATCATCGAAGTTATCGTCGATGAATTCGGCTACTCCCATGATATTGCGCGTCACTTTCATCAGGACATGATATATTTCACCTACGGGCTGGCAATCCTCGCCAACACCGACCATCTCAATTTGACGGAAGCCGAGCTTCGTGAGGCGTTCCGGCGGGAGTTCCGCGCGCTGATTTCAATTTACGGCAAGCCCGCAAAGCTGCCCGATTTTGCAGTGAAGGCCGGTGTTGTTCTGTGAATCTGAAAATATCTTTTTCATGGATAGGGCTTGTGGTTTTCGCGCTGCCCATGCTGATAAATATCGCCTATGCCGTTTTCCCGCCTGCTGAAAAGGTCGAGCAGGCCGCGGCTGTTACCCGTTGGGTCGAGATCGTCGAACAGGTAAGCCGCATCGCCTATTTGTTTGCGATAGTGATTTTAGTCAGCCGCGAGCCCGTCAGATTTCGCGGCGTTTGGTTCTATCTCGCTGCTCTTTTCCTGATTTTGTACTACGCAGTATGGATCCGCTATTTTGCCGGCGGACGTGAGATTGCGCTGCTGAACCGCGCATTTCTCTTTGTCCCGATACCGCTCGCGGTGTTCCCCGTGCTGTATTTTTTGTGCGCCGCCATCTGGCTGCACAATATTCCCGCTGCGGTTATTATGGCGATTTTCGGCGCCGCGCACCTGACAGTGTCGATTCAATCATTCCGCTGATTTTCGGCAGCGAATATCTGAAATACAAAAGCCGCGTGTTCCGCTATCTCGGGAACGCAAAAAGAAACTCCGGCAAATAATCAACGGCTGTAAAAATTGCAAAAACTATTTTGAAGCTGAAAGGTCTTGGGACATATGTCGCAAATGAACAAGGGCGGAAAATTTATTTTTGGAGAGTCGGTTATTCACGCAGACGGGACAGTCAGATTCCCGACGCAGGCGGTCGACGAGTACAGTATCGCCTCAGAGGGAAAAGTCTATCTTTTCACCGGGAGCAAAATCACAGGCGGTTTCTGCGTGACGCGGAAAGGTCTGCTTCTGCCGTCGAAGCTGGGGCACATTCTGACCGAAACGCCGGAGCTTTTGCGATACAAAGCCCCCGCCGGCGCATTTATCCCCTACAAAGGGCGCTCATACTGCTGGGTGGAAATCTCAGAGGCGGGAGAAATAAAACTGACGGACGAAATGATGGCGTTTTTGCAGCTTGAATCCGGAATGCGGCTTTTGTCGATCCGCAGCAGCGACATTGCCTTCACGATGGGCGCAAAGGGACCGCTGCTGGAAAAGGCCGCCGATTTTAAAGGCGATATCCCGATATTTTAAAAAAGTGAGATTATCACGCCGTCTGCCTCTTGACATTCGGCAAAAAACGGCTACAATATATACTAACGAATATTAGTTAGCATGGAGACGGCAATGAAACAGGAAGACACAAAACAGAAAATTCTGGACAAAGCACTTGAGCTGTTTTCGACTCAAGGCTACGATTCCGTAAGCGTCGGCGAAATAGCAAAAGCAGTCGGAATCAAAGCGCCCTCGCTCTACAATCATTATCCGAGCAAGCAGGCGATTTTTGACGCGATTGTCGAGTCCACGGCGGCGCAGTATGAGGCGGACACAGGTAAGATAGATATTCATGTTCAAAACGCCGAGCGCGACATTTCGGTTTTCACGCAGATTACCGAGGACATGCTTTTTGAAAAAGTGAGGCAGATTTTTGAATACTCACTCCACAACGAGAGCATCAGCCGCTTTCGCCGCATGATGACGATTGAGCAGTTCCGCTCGCCGGAGCTGTCGGCGCTTTACACAAAGCGATATACCGAACGCCTGCTCGAATATCACGCCGATATTTTCCGCGCGTTGATTGCCGCCGGCGAAATTCGCGCAGAAAATCCCGACACCCTCGCGATGATGTATGTCGCGCCGGTGATGACGCTCATCGGGATATGCGACCGACAGCCGGAGAGAGAAAGTGAGTGCCTTGAAAAACTCAGGGAGCATGTGCGGCTCTTTTTCCGCATGGTGCACAAGGGTGGCGAAAGCCATGAGTGAGTCGGAAGAAAGATGGATCCTATGCCCGATCTGCGGCGCAAAAACGCGGCTGCGGCTGCTCAGGCAGACGGTACTGCGGGACTTTCCCCTATTCTGCCCCAAGTGCAGGCGGGAGTGCATTATCAACGCGCAGAATTTTCAAATAGAGATAACAGATCAGCCGGACGCAAAGACGCAGTGCTGACCGCAGTTTGAGCGGTCATGCACTGCTTTTTTTAGGAGGAAAACATGAAAAAAACATTGATACAGAAGCTCGGGCTGTTGGGTATTCTCAGCTTTCTTTCATACACGGCGGCGGTGGTATTTTCGCCGCTCGCCTATCCGGGCTATAATTGGATGGCGCAGGCTGTCAGCGACCTGAGCGCCGCCGACGCCCCGTCGCTGGCACTTTGGAATCAGCTCAGCGCACTCTACAATGTGTGCGAGGTCGTTTGCGCAACAGTTGTCTGCATCGGCATGCAGGGGCGGAAAACAAAGCTGCTGCGCACGGGTATATATATGTTCGCCGTTATGGAATGGATATCGGCGATCGGCTATCGGATGTTTCCGCTGTCAAGCAGCAGATATGCCGGCGCGTTTCAGGATATCATGCACATGGTGATAACGGCGGCGGTGGTGCTGCTGTCTATAATATCGCTTGTGCTGATTATAATCGCAGGAATAAAAAATAAATCCTGCCGCTCTTACGGGATTTGTGCTGGCATCGCTCTTTTCATGATGCTCGTCGGCGCGATGGGAATGAAATTTGTGCCCGCAGATTATTTCGGCATCATTGAGCGGTTCAGCGTGTTTGCCGCAACGGGATTCAACGCGGCACTGGGGCTTCATTTATTTTGCATGAAGCCGAATGAAATCAAGGAGTAAAATTTATATGAGCATCGTTCCTTATGTTGTTGAACAAACCGACCGCGGCGAGAGAAGCTACGATATATTTTCGCGGCTGCTGTCAGACCGAATCATCTTTCTCGGCGAGGAGATAACGGATAGTTCCGCCAGCCTGATCGTTGCGCAGATGTTGTTTTTGGAGGCGCAGGATCCGGACAGAGACATTCAGCTCTATATCAACAGTCCCGGCGGCTCGATTACGGCGGGCTTCGCGATTTACGACACCATGCAGTACATCAAGTGCGACGTGTCCACCATCTGCGTCGGGCTCGCGGCGAGCTTCGGAGCCTTTCTTCTGGCGGGCGGCGCAAAGGGCAAGCGAATCGCTCTCCCCAACGCCGAAATCATGATACATCAGCCGCTCATCGGCGGCGACGGAGTCCGCGGACCCGCTTCGGATATTCTTATCGTGTCCGGGCAGATGCAGAAAAACAAACAGAGGCTCGCCCGCATTCTTGCCGAGAACACGGGAAAATCAGTTGAAGAGATAATCGCCGACACGGAGCGTGACAACTATATGTCGGCGCAGGAGGCTCTAGCCTACGGTCTTATCGACAAAATCATTGACAAAAGATAAATATAAGACCGCGCGAGTTGTCCGGTGGTCTGACACAGTTAAGAATACAAACGGCAAATCCGAACACATAGACAGATTGGAGGAATCGGAATGAGTGCCCCGCGAATAAGGGTCGAAACGCTCTGCGCCGACTACAGAGTGAGAGAGCTTTCGGAGAGCGATGTTCCGGAAGTTCTGAAATTATATAAAGGCAACCCGATTTATTTTGAGCACTGCCCGCCCGCACCGAGTAAAGACTCAGTCAGAGAAGATATGCATGCCCTGCCCAACGGCAAAACGGCGCAGGACAAATATTTTGTCGGCTTCTTTCGCGGCGAAACGCTCGCTGCGGTCATGGATCTTATCTCCGGACATCCCGACGGCAAGACAGCGTTCATAGGTCTTTTCATGGTTGCAAATGAGTTTCAGGGATTCGGCACGGGGACGGATATAATATCCGACTGCCTGCGCACGCTGAAATTCAGCGGCTTTGAGCGCGTAAGGCTCGCGTATGTGACAACAAATATGCAGGCGAAAATGTTTTGGCTCAAAAACGGCTTCTGCCCGACAGGGGCAGAGTACAAGAACGAGCTTTACACCGCCGCGGTTATGGAAAAGGTGCTGTGAAGATGAGCAGAATAATGATAGTCGAAGACGACCTCAATATCAGCAATATGTTAAAAGAAGTTCTTCCGCGGGCGGGATATGAAGTGATATGCGCATATTCCGGCACGGAGGCTCTGCTTCTGCTCGAAAAGACGCGCCCCGATCTGATTCTGCTCGACCTCATGCTCCCCGGGCTCACGGGCGAAGAGGTTCTGCCGAAGCTCAAGGGCATACCCGTGATAATCACGAGCGCAAAATCGGACACGAAAAGCAAGATTGATATGCTCACCGACGGCGCGGCGGACGAGCTCAACTGCGAGCAGACCTGCCTGAATGATATCCTGGAGCAGAGCCTCGCCGGGTCATATGCGATGCTTTCGGAGCACGGTATCGTCCCGGATATTGAAATATCGGCTCAGCCGGTCATGCGGCAGCTTGACAAGCAGGCGTTGCGGCGGATTTTCGACAACATTCTCATCAATGCCGCAAAGTATTCCGACGGCGATCTGAAAATCGGACTGTCGCCCGACGGCACGGCATCGTTTGAAAACAGCGCAAAAGATTTGGACGCCGTGCAGACTGCGCACCTGTTCGACCGCTTTTTCACGGTAAACACCGCGCGGGGCGGAACAG
The DNA here is from genome assembly GCA_963592475.1 of bacterium. Taxonomy (GTDB): domain Bacteria; phylum Bacillota; class Clostridia; order Oscillospirales; family Acutalibacteraceae; genus CAG-177. Next base: position 1,473 of record CAVAWW010000068.1, on the reverse strand, counting down.
GGCTCGGCCTATCAATCGCAAAGCTGCTCACCGAAAAGATGGGCGGAATCATCGCGGCTCAGTACCGCAAAGGCAAATTGAGCATTTGCGTTTTGTTCCCGAACAGTTGACGGATAATAGACACAATAGACTACCCCCAAAAAGCACTCGGGCTTTTGGGGGGAGTTTTATGGTTGTTTCGGTTTGTCATTAATCTGCTTGCCGATATGATTTGTTTTTTGGTTCGGATAGATACGTTCAGCACCGAGCTTGCCTGAACAGCGCAATTTAATTAATCTCATACCAGTTTCCAAGGCTCAACAATGGTTTTGACACTTTATTATAAGGCATAATAATTTGATTTCCATTCGCGTTTACCTCTTTGCAGACTTTAGCAAGACCATTGCCGTTTTGATAGGGGGAAAACTCTTGAGCAGATAACACTATAAAGTCAGCTCTTGAAAATGTCCCTTCAATTAGTGATACAATTTGATAGTAAATAAGGGTATCGGAATTGATAGTACACTTTCGCTTTCCACTAACAGAACACATAATAAATTGATTGTTGCTTACTTCAACATAGTCAAGAAGCTTCAATGCGTTTAATTGCAAGCAAAAAGAAAGTATAACAAAAAATAATGCTCCAATTATTAAAATATAATCTTCTTCATCATAACTTTGGATGCAAAATACAGCAGTTGCAACAGTAATAATTGCAGAAAGGCATACTATAAATATGCTGCTTTTTCTCCAATAGTTTGATAAATATATTTTCATACAATCATCACCAATTAAAACAGGTCAATTGAGCTTTTTGGGGTAGTTTTATAGTTGTTTCGGTTTGTTGCAGGCAATCGGGTTTCTCTGTCATGCTCACCCCACTTTACCTCACATATAAATCTATTTGAATGGTAGCATTCAAATAGTTTACCATATCAAGAAAATCTCTTTCAAAATACAATGCAGGTTTATTATTGCCATCAAAAAATGGGACGATATCGAAAATAACTGTTCCTCCGTTTTCATCACAGATTTTTTTGATATCCGGTAGTTTATCAGATATATTCCCCTTTAACTCATTCAATACAACACCCAAGTCCCGTTCTTCTTTTTCTTCTGTTTTTAGCGTCCAAAAACCCTCAATAGGCTTATTTGTCAATGGTGACATTCGTGTTTCATTACGAGATTTACATTCTGTTGGGGCAATTCCTAAACGCTTTGTGATCGAGTACACATCAAAATCATTATCAAAAATCATGTGCATCTCTGCATAAATTGTACAGTAATTACTCACAGATTGTCTCCTCCCTATTTGGTTTTATAAATTGTATCCGTAACAATTTTACCCGCTTTGTCTACAATGTAAATAATTCCGGTTTTCTTATCAACAGCCAAATCATATGCTTTGGTGTTAACGGTTGTATAAACGGAATGATTGTTTCCGTATTTCTTGCTAATGATATTCCTTTGGATTGAATTTCAGAAGGCATATGC
>CAVAWW010000067.1:0-10566 GCA_963592475.1 bacterium | reverse complement strand
CGTGGTCGCTGCCGATATCGGTACCGACCACGCCTATCTTCCGTCATACCTTGTTCTGAGCGGTATCTGCCCGCGCGCGCTCGCCTGCGACTTACGGAAAGGTCCGCTTGAAAACGCTGCGGAGACGCTCGAACGCTGGAATATTGCGAATAAAATAACCCTGCGTCTCTCCGATGGGCTCGATGAGCTTTCGGCAGGCGAGGCGGACGATATAATAATGGCGGGAATGGGCGGAATACTCATCGCCAAATTGCTCGAGCGCACCGAGTGGGTAAAAAACAAAAACATAAGGCTGATACTTCAGCCGATGTCCCATACCGAAGAAGTAAGATTGTTTCTCTGCAATAACGGCTTTGATATAATCGAAGAGCGCACCTGCCGCGACGACGGGCGCATATATTCAGTCATATGTGCCGAATATTCCAGAAAAGTCGAAGCATTTCCGCAGGGCTATGAGTTCTACGGAAAGCTTGACCCAAACGATGATATCGCGCGAAAACTTGTTGAGAGACAGCATAAGCGGCTGAAAATACGCGCGTCGTCCCTGCGTGAAGCGAACTTCAAGCTCGACGAGGCGGAATACTGCGAAAAAGCCTGTCTCGGTATGGAAAGCTTTTTGAACGGAGGAGAAAAGTGATGGCTGTTGTCGGTGATATTTATAACGCTCTTGATGCATTCTGTCCGTTTGATGTCCATGAGCAGTGGGACAATGTCGGTCTGCTCGTCGGCGAAAGCTCGGCGCAGGTCACAAAGGCTGCCGTTGTGCTCGATATAACGCCCGATGCTGTTGAAAGAGCGCGCGAAGCCGGGGTGCAGCTTATAATAAGCCACCACCCGGTCATCTTCCATCCGATAAAAAATCTCGGGGCGCACGACCCTGTATATTTGTTGGCAAAATACGGCATGAGCGCTATCTGCGCCCATACAAATCTCGATTGTGCGGACGGCGGCGTCAACGATGTTTTGGCGCAGTGTTTAGGGCTTGAAAATGTCCGCAAGATTCCGTCCCCGAATGCCGGAACAATGCTTCTCAGAGCGGGCGAACTCAAAGAAGCGCTTTCGCCAAAACAATTTGCGGAGCTTGTCTCGCAGAGACTCTGCTGCCATGTGCGCTATTGCGACGGCGGCAGAAGCATAAAGCGAGTCGCCCTGTGCGGCGGCGCGGGCGGCGAATTCTTCTCCGATGCGCTCGCGTTCGGCTGTGAAGCGCTTGTCTCCGGCGATGTTGCGCACCATGAATTTTTGGGCGCGACCGCCTGCGGAGTCACTCTTGTTGCCGCCGGGCATTTCGAGACCGAAAATCCGGTTGTCAAAACAATTTTTGAATATCTTGAAAAGACTGTCTCAGGGGTCGACTTCTTTGTTATACCCCAGCAGTCTCCGACCCATTTTATCTGATATATTAGTCTGGAGTTTTACTTATGCCGCTTGACGGATTTACATTGCATTTCTTAACAGAAGAGCTTCGCCGCGATATCGTCGGATGCCGTGTCGAAAAGGTGCATCAGCCCTCAAAAGATGAGCTTGTTATGCACCTGCGTGACAGAAACGGTGCGAAGAAGCTCTTTCTCTCCGCGTCCGCAAACAGCCCGCGCGTCCATCTGACCTCCCGCGCGCCGGAGAATCCGGCAGTGCCGCCGATGTTTTGCATGCTCATGCGAAAGCATCTGACGAGCGCACAGATAACCGATGTGCGCCAGAACGGACTTGACCGCGTGCTCGCGATAGATTTTTCTGCCACAAACGAGCTCGGCGACAAAGTCGCGCTCACGCTCTACGCCGAGATTATGGCGAAACACAGCAATCTGATTCTCGTCTCCGAGTCGGGGAGAATAGTCGACGCCGTCAAGCGTATCGACTGCACCCAGTCCTCCGTAAGGCAGATACTGCCCGGCGGCGAATACCATGACCCGCCCGCGCAGAATAAACTGAGCCTGCTCGAGGAGACTGCCGAAAAGACTACCGATACCGTGTTCTCTTTCTCTTCAAAGATGCTCTCGTCCTCGCTGCTCAGCTGCGTTGAGGGCGCGTCGCCGCTCATATGCCGCGAGATAGCGGAGACGAGCGGGGGAGATGTTCAAACCGGCTGTGCCGACGAAGCACAGCGTGAGCGAGTATGCGCCGCACTTGAGAGCATAAAAAACAGGCTTGATTCGAATTTTGGCAAGCCGACTATGCTCAAGGACGAATCCGGCAAGCCGTTCGATTTCTCTTTTGAAGAGATTCGCCAGTACGGTATGGCGTATACCTTCGAGAGCTATGAAAGCTTCTCTCAGCTTCTCGATGAATTCTACAGCGAGCGCGACAGAATAGACCGTACGCGCCAACGCTCGTCCGATCTGCAGAAGCTTCTGAGCAACGCGACTTCGAGAATAAGCCGCAGACTCAACAATCAGCGCGCTGAGCTTGCCGCCTGCGCCGATAAAGACGAACTGAGGATAAACGCTGAGCTGATAACCGCATATCAGCATACGCTCGGCAAGGGTGTTCCGTTCTACGAAGTGGCGGACTATTATAACGAAAACAAGCCTCGCCGCATAAACGCCGATCCCGCGCTCTCTCCGAGCGCAAACGCGCAGAAGTATTATAAAGAATACCGCAAAGCAAAGACGGCGGAGCAGATGCTCGCAACGCTCATCGAACAGGGCGAGGCGGAGCTCCAGTATATAGATACTGTCTCCGATGCGCTTAGCCGCGCTTCGGGCTTCGGCGAGATAAACGAGATCCGCGCCGAGCTTGCGGCGTCCGGATATATAAAGAGAAAGAGCGTCCAAAATAAAAAAGGTCTGCAGAAGCCTAGCGCTCCGATGGAGTACCGGTCCACAGACGGATTCAAAATTTTGGTCGGCAGAAACAACGTACAGAACGACAAGCTCTCGCTGAAAACCGCCTCAAAGGGCGATATGTGGCTCCATACGCAGAAGATACCCGGCTCCCATGTCATAATCTGCGCCGAGGGTATGGAGATACCTGACTCGACGCTCGAGGAGGCGGCGCGTCTCGCGGCTTATCACAGCCGGGCGAGGGAATCGTCAAATGTACCCGTTGATTATACTCGGGTGAAGAACCTCAAAAAGCCCGTCGGCGCGAAGCCCGGCAAGGTTATTTACCATGTGTATAACACAGCTTTCGTGACGCCCGACAGCGCCGAGGCGGAGAAGCTCGCCGTCAAGGTATGAGCCCTATGAGCCAGAAAATTCCGCTCAGCGGAGCGGGCAGAAAATATAAATAATCCCTGTACTTTTCCGGCAGTGACAGATTTAATGTCACTGCCGTCTTTTCGTTTATATTGAGTTCGAGCTTTTTTTCGTTATGGGCGAGTGCCACCGTGCTGCCGCTCTCTCCCATAGCCATGTGCCGCGAGTTGCCGCCCGCATATGATATCCCCGCCGCGAGCCCGGTCATGCTCAGAATGAGTATGCAGCTTATCATAAATCGCTTCGCGGTGACTGTGAATGTTTCTGCCTTTTTATTTTTGCGCCTTTTCATGGAATACCTCCGTTCTGCGGGAAGTATTCCCTTTTTTATGCGGAATATTCGTCGAGCAGCTTTGCGATGGCTGTACCGACCAGCCTGCCCGAATATGCGGCTTCTTCAAGCGTGTTTGCGTCGCTGCCCATCTCGAGCAGAAGATTGCAGTGCGACAGATTCATGTTGTATTTGCGCTGCGAGAACAGAATAGGTCTCATCAGTCCGGGATACATCGTCTCGCAGGTCTGCTGTAACTTGACCGCGAAGCGCAAATTCTGCTCCCAGTCTGGGAAGTCCTTGACCTTGCCCTCTTGCGCTCCGGTGATTATCATGATTTGCGCTGCTTTTTTGCCGTTTATCTCTGCGGTAGGCTTTATCTTGCTGCCGTTGCTCAGATGTATCGCGTCGCGGTGGATATCGAGCACGACTTGAATCGACGGGTATTTTTTGAGATAAGCCTCAACATTGACTTTTGAGTGGTCGTATGCGCCGGTGTATTTTTTGTCGTGTATATCCGTGTCGTGGATTACTTTGTAGCCGGATTTTTCGAGCATCTTTGTAATTTCATCGCCGACGCGCACCATGTTTCGGCTTTTGTCCTCTCCGCGCCCGGTGTAGCTGTTCGAGTAGAATCCGCGGTCGAGCATCTCATAGCCCTCGGTCGTGTGCGTGTGGAAAATGAGCACGGCGGGCTGCGATTTGTCGACGGCTTTTAGGTCGATCGGCTCGTTCAGAACTTTTTCTATGTTTATCGATTTTGTCTGCGTCGTGTTTTTGACGCAGATGTTTTTGTATGTGTTGGTCGCGTTGGCTTTTCCGTACTTCGTCTCGACTATCTTGCCGTCGCCTTTTTCGGATTTGTGCTTCGATTCGAATTCCGCCATAGCCGCTAAAATATCAGCGGGTGTCGCCGTGATGTCAAAGCTCTTTTCCGTCTCACTCGCTTTCTCTTCCGATTCCGGCGCGTTCCTGCTCTGCACTGTGGCACTCGCCTGAGCTTCGCTCTCTGCGGTCTCTGTTTTGTCTTTGACGGAAGGGGAGTTCTCTTTTATGTATTCTATCCCGCCTTCGGGCATGGCAAGTCCCGCGCTTATCAGCGCAAGCTTCGTTCCGCCGACACCGAACAGCAGCAGCGACGCCGTGAGAATGACCGTTATTGCGAGGGCGGGCAGCCCGCCGGCAAACGACGGCAGACGGAATGTGCGGTATATTTTTGTCTTTCTTCCTTTTTTCATTTTGATTATCGCGCCTTTCATCATGCTGTGAAAATTATATGATGAAATCTTCGCGGTTATGTTAGATTGACTTCAAACAGAGTGAATATTCACTGAATGGTATATTGCAATTATGAATAAACAGTTAACAAACAGCACTGTGAATTACAAAAATATATTTATATCAGAATTAAAACGACGAGTTTTCAACAGTTTCCACACAGTTATCCACATTGTCAAGTGATTTGCTTTACAGTTTCGTTATATTCATCGGGACTGAATAATATCCGCAATATTCATTTATCCCGCCAATTCCTGTTTGATAAAAGAATATTCCCGAGAGACTGCTCATGCGCCGCGAAGCGATAAAAAGAAATATAAGCGCCACCGTCAGCACTGCCGCGGCAGTCCACATTCTGATTATTTTTTCGTTCGGATTTTGCCGCATATTTCTTCCGCCCTTTCTCTTTTGCTATTCTCTGCACGGTATTCGGCAAAATTCAATGTAAAATATTACTCTTGACGAAAGCATTAAAAAGATATATAATATGTTTGAACAAATGTTCGAAAAGGAGAAAACACCGATGGGCGACAGGGTTATTCTGCACTGCGATCTCGATAACTTTTTTGCCTCGGTGGAGTGTACCTTCAGACCGGAGCTGCGCGATGTGCCGATGGCAGTCTGCGGCAGCGAGAGCGACAGGCACGGAATAGTGCTTGCGAAAAATCAGCTCGCCAAAAAGGCGGGAGTGAAAACCGCGCAGACCGTCTGGCAGGCGCGCTCGCTCTGTCCTCAGCTCGTCTGTGTGCCGCCGCATATGGATAAATACCGCGAGTTTTCTGTCCTCGCGAGACAGATATATTTAAGATATACCGACCTCGTCGAGCCGTTCAGCATCGATGAGTGCTGGCTCGATGTGACCGGCAGCTCTCTGCTCTTCGGCTCGGGGGAGGAGATAGCGCAAAGAATCTCCGCCGATATGCAAAACGAACTCGGGATAACCGTCTCCATCGGCGTCAGCTTCTGCAAATTTTTTTCAAAGCTTTCAAGCGATATCAATAAGCCGAACGGTATATTCTCGGCAAACCGCAGTGACTATAAAGAAAAGCTCTATCCGCGCCCTGTGACGGAGCTTATGGGCGTCGGCGACTCAACGCGCGACAAGCTATTTTCTGTCGGCATATTTACTATCGGCGACCTCGCCGCCGCATCAAATGAACTTGTCAAACAACTGCTCGGCAAGCCGGGAGATTATCTGTTGAAAGCCGTCCGTGGACTTGACTGCGATCCTGTCCGCCGCTACGGCGACAAGCCTGCGCCAAAAAGCATCGGGCGCAGCGTGACTCTGCCCGAAGATGTTACAGACGCTTTGCGCGTGCGCGGAATTTTTGCCGAGCTTGCCGATGATATATCCTCGAAGCTACGCCGCGAGGGGATGCTCGCCGGTGCGGTTCAGGTGCAGATAAAAGACAATACTTTCAAAACCTCGCAGTATCAGAAAAAGCTTTCAAATCCGACCCGCATCGCCGATGAGCTTCTTTCGGCGGCGATAGGGCTTGTTCGCTCGAATAACGCCCTGCGCGTGCCCGCGCGCCTTGTCGGCATGACCGCTTGTGACCTTGTCGGCGAGGATGAGGGCTTTCAGCTCTCTTTTGACTTCGACCAGACTCACGCCGACAGCATGGAACAGCTCGGCAGCCGCGTAGACGGTCTGAGGGACAAGTACGGCAAGCAGATAATCAGGCGTGCGTCTCAACTCAATAATGAGCAAAAAGAATCAAAGGATAAAAAATAGTTATATTTTCATAAAATTTGCGCCAAAAAATGATGAAATTGCACGAAAAAATGTTGACAAAATTTTAAAATTTGTTATTATAAACCTAATGATGCTTATCAAAGGAGTGGAATATGGATCGCGATCTCGGCAAATTCAGCGATGAACAGCTCTGCTCTATGGCTGCCTCGGGCGATGATTCCGCAATGGCGGAACTCATCAGCCGTATAACGCCGCTCGCCGGCGCAAAGGCCGCAATGTACAACAACGGCGATATCCACAGAGACGATCTTTTTCAGGAAGGCATGATAGCCTTCATAACGGCGGTCAATACCTATGACCCGAAGAAAAATGCGTCGTTCAGAACATATGCCGCCGCGTGCATCAATAATCGCATTATCTCCGTGCTCAGAAGCAGAAACGCACAGAAAAATATTCCGCAGGATATGATGCAGAACATCGACGACGGGGAAGAGGTTCAGGATTTCTCCGCCGATCCGCAGAATATATATTCTGCGCAGGAGGACGACGCGAGGTTTGAAGATTTGCTCAGCGAAAAGCTGACCGATTTCGAACGCCGCGTTCTGACTCTCAGAGCGGAAAAGCTGAGCTATGAAGAAATAGCCGAGCGCCTCGGCACCAACCCAAAAGCTGTTGACAATGCTCTTCAGCGCATAAGGCGCAAACTCGCTTCCGACAGCCGTCGGTAATCGCAAATATTTCCGACCGGCGCTGTTCAGATAAATGCCCGCGTAGCTTAAAAGCAGAGCGTTGAAGTTCAAAGGCGGCGGTGCGATTCCGTCCAAGGGCGACTATACTATCAAGTGAGGTTAGACAAATGTACGAAGACAAGACTCTCATCTGCAAAGACTGCCATAAGGAATTCGTTTTCACGGCCGGCGAGCAGGAGTTCTATGCTGAGAAAGGCTTTGTAAACGAGCCGCAGCGCTGCAAGGCTTGCCGCCAGGCGAAGAAGGCAAGCACGATGTACGAGGCAGTTTGCGATGATTGCGGCGGAGTCGCAAGAGTTCCTTTCAAGCCCAGCGAGGACAAGCCTGTTTATTGCAGCGCTTGCTTTGAGAAGAGAAAGAACAACGCATAAGGATATTTTAATATAGTTCTATGCAAACGGAGCAGGGCGGTTTATACCGTCCTGCTCCGTTTTTGCGTTTTATTTATGCCGTTTTATTTCAGCCTTTTTTCAAAATCAACTATGCGGCAGTTTGAATATCTTTTGAGACATTCGTCGAATCCGCAGCTGAGAAGATCCGAATCGTGGCAGTCAGAGGAGAGAATAAATTCGCCGCCGCGCTCGGTGATGTATTCGGCAATGTCTAAGGCGGGGTAGGGAGTCACGCGGCAGTTTCTTGCGATAGCTCCGGTGTTTATCTCGAACGGCACCTTGAGCTTCAGCAGTTCATCTGCGGCTGCCTGCCATGCCTCAATATATCGCGGGTCTTTCGTCGAAAACAGGCAGTCGTTCTCGTTGAACTTGGTCACAAGATCAAAATGCCCGATGAACGACGGGTTTATTTTTTCTCCGAGCTTCGCGACATTTTCATAATATGCCTGCGAAAAGCTTATAAACGAGCCGCCGAAATATTTGTTGACATAATCGATTTGGTGCTGCGCCGGCGACCTGTCAACGGGAACATAAACATCTCCCGCCTTCACATAGTGAACCGAACCGATTGTGTAGTCAAACTCCGACAGATCAGTTTCATCTGTGTAAAGATCTGCCTCGAGACCGATGTATATCCTGATTTTGTCCGCATATTTTTCGCGCAGGGTTTTGAGCTCGTCTATATATCTGCGCGTCTCGTCTGTCGTCATGCAGTATGACGGGTCAATCGATGTGTGCGAGTGACCGGAGAATCCGAGCGCCGTAAAGCCCTGATTTATTGCGGCGAGGATCATTTCTTCTGCGGTGTTCTTTCCGTCGCAGTATGTTGTGTGAGTGTGAAAATTTTTCAGTTCCATGTCTTGGCCCTTACTTTTTGAGTGATCTGTTTATTGCGCAGAGTATGCCGCGAATCGAAGCGTAGTTGATGTTGTGCGAGATGCCGACGCCGAACAGCTGCTTGCCGGCAGGCGAGGTGAGGTGAATGTAGGAGACAGCCTTTGCGTCCGAGCCTATCGATATGGCGTGCTCTGAGTAGTCGACGAAGCTGTATCCCGTCACGCCGACTGTCGCGAGCGCGTTGAAGAATGCGTCGATAGGACCGTTACCTTTGCCGACGATTTTTCTGTCTCCGTCGCCGTCGTGGCGGAGCACGCCCTCAAACCTGACCTTCGGCGAGGTGTCATTGACCTCGTTCTCTTCGTAGAATTTGTGGCTGATGAGCGAATATGGGCCGTGAATGTCGATATATTCGCGCCTGAACAGCTCCATGACCTCGTCCGCGCTTATCTCCCTGCCGACCTCGTCGCAGTAGTGTTTGACCGCACGCCCGAATTCGGGATGCATCGCCTTGGGCAGATTGTAGCCGAAGTTGTTCGCCATAACGAATGCCGCGCCGCCCTTGCCGGACTGGCTGTTGATGCGGATTATCGGCTCGTATTCGCGCCCGAGATCGGACGGGTCTATCGGAAGATACGGCACTTCCCAGTAGTCGCCGCCGTGGTCTTTCATATACTGCTCGCCCTTGTTTATCGCGTCCTGATGCGAACCCGAGAACGCGGTGAAAACAAGCTCGCCGGAGTACGGGTGCCGCGGCTCAACGTGCATGTGCGTCGTGCGTTCGTATATGTCTTTTATCGCGTTTATGTCGTGCAGATCAAGCTCCGGGTCGATGCCCTGAGTATAAAGATTGAGCGCAAGAGTTATGAGATCGACATTTCCCGTCCGCTCGCCGTTTCCGAAGAGCGTGCCCTCGATTCTTTCGGCTCCCGCGAGCATACCGAGCTCCGCCGCGGCGACTGCCGTTCCGCGGTCGTTGTGCGGGTGCAGGCTGATTATTGCATTTTCGCGGTGGGGGAGACAGCGGCAAAAATATTCTATCTGATCCGCGAAAAGATTTGGCGTGCTGCTCTCGACTGTCGAGGGGAGATTCAGTATCACTTTGTTGTTCTCATCCGCGCCGAGTGCGTCCATGACCGCTGCGCAGATATCTGCGGCAAAGTCTGTCTCCGTGCCCATGAAGCTTTCGGGCGAATATTCATATATAATGTTTGTGCCGTCGGCTTTTGCCTCGTCGCCGAGCTGCTTTATGAGCTTTGCCGCATTGACGGCAATATCAGTAACGCCCCGCTTGTCCGTGTGGAACACGACTTTTCTCTGCAAAGCGGAGGTGGAGTTATAGAAATGGAAGATGACATTCTTGGCGCCCTTTATCGCCTCGAAAGTCTTTCTTATAAGATGCTCGCGTGACTGCACAAGCACCTGTATCTTCACATCGTCCGGGATATATCCGCCGTCTATCAGCGCACGGAGTATCTCGTATTCCGTCTCGCTCGCCGACGGGAACCCGACTTCGATCTCCTTTATGCCTATGGCGCAGAGCGTTTTGAACATCTCCAGCTTCTCCGGCAGATTCATCGGATCGATGAGCGCCTGATTGCCGTCTCTTAGGTCAACACTGCACCATGTCGGCGCGCGCTCGATTTTATTGCACGGCCATGTGCGCGATTCAAGCTCGACAGGCTTGAACGGTATGTATTTTTTGCAGCCCTCTTTCATTTTGAAAACCTCCAAAAATAAAACACCCCTACGCAAAAAAGCATAGGGGTGTGAAGCTTCACACGGTACCACCCTAATTCGGCGAAAACGCCCTCAGAGGTCTCTGATAAGACCCGGCATATAACGCTGCCAGACGGATCGCCCTATACATCCGCAGACTTTGAGGCGGTCGACTCCGGAATGAGCTATACATCTGCATCGCGGCACCGCTCTCAGCAAACGCGGCTCTCTTGAGCTCGCGGGCGCAGATCTTATTTCCTTCACAGTCTTTGCATTTGAATTATATCAAATCTTGGTATTTTGTCAAGAGTGGGTGAACCGATAAGTGGTTACTCGTTAGTAATGTATATATAATAACGCCCAACGTCACTGAACGCCCGGATAAGTGTAAAAGAAGTTAAGAAAAAGGTTAAAAAAGTTGGAAAAA
>CAVAWW010000066.1:0-10587 GCA_963592475.1 bacterium | reverse complement strand
CTTTTCTTTTGCAGGCGTTTTCTTTTTCAAATAAAAAGAAAATGCCGAAACGCGGAAAGTGTATATCGTTTGATTATTGTGGGGCGCAAAGGTAGTAGCTAATTATCAACAATCCGCAATTACTATAAATTCGTATCGCTATCGCCGATAGCGGACAGCCGCAAGGGCTGTCCCTGCAGGTTTCGTCTCAATAAATTGGTTCAAATTTCGCGGGCGGATAATATCCGCCCCTACCGCATGACCATAAGCGAAGCGAAACAACCCCTCAGTCTCGGTTTACGCCGAGCCAGTTCCCCTTGCAGGTGAGCCTTAAATAGATTCTACGGTGAATCTAACATTTCCGCTACGTTTATCGCATCATGCGGCTTCGATATATCCAGAAAAGTCCCGGCAGACATTCCTGCCGGGATTGGATTTTTATGAACGCCCTGCTTTTTATTCTTCCTCTGTTTTGCTTTCGGCTTTGTCGTTCTCGTTGAATCTGTTGAGAAAATAAAGATAAGTCTCGGCATAGACGCGCTTTCTTGTCTCGAACCTGTCGCCGTCGTTGTGATGGCGCGTATAGTGATCGATATCGGGCTTCAATATCTTCGTTATCTCCAGCGCTATTTCCTGATTTGTCATTTTATCACCTCCGCGGTTTTCATCTATATATTACCACCGAAGTAAATATTTTTCAACTATTGGGGCTCGTTATTATCACTTAAAAGAAACAATTATTAAAATTATAAAATGACGGTTCGCGATTCGATAAGAGAATACTTTTTTGTGCATTCTTGCTATTGACTCACAAAAAACAAGGTAATATAATGACATTGATGTAAAAAAAGACACCAGATGCAGCAAATTTCCCGCTATTTCAGAAAGAGAGATTGCTACACCAACCATCAAGGAGAGGAAGATCTATCCATGGAAAACAAGAATCAGCGCATCTGCATCATCGGCGGCGGCCCCGCAGGCACGAGCATGGCTATGTACCTGGAGAAAAAGGGCTATGACAACTATGTCATCTATGAGAAGTCCGGCAAAGTCGGCGGCAAGGCATTCTCGCCCATGATGAAGGTCAAGAACGCACAGGGCAAATGGGAGGATCGCACCATTGAAATGGGCGCGGTCATGGGCTGCGACACTTACTTCGCAGTTCACGAGTGCGAAGAGTTCGGCGGCACGACCCATCTCGACGGACCGCCCATGGGCAGAAGATTTATGAATGTCGACGGCACACCCCAGAAGTCTTCGGCCCTCGCACTGCTCAAGAAGATCATGAAGATGAAGAAGCTCTCAAAGCTCCTCGAGACGAAGTACAAGGGCTACGATGTCAACGGTCACAGAGGTGTGTCCGAGGGTCGTTATGAAGGTCCCTGCCCGTCTCCCGAGATGAAGCTCGCTCACATTGAAGGCGAGAACCCGAACCTGAAGGATCTTTCGATGCCCTTCTCCGAGTTCCTCAAGCTCAACCACTGCGAGGACGCAGAGCTTGTCTGGAAGGGTCCGTTCACTTCCTTCGGCTACGGCTACTTCGACGAGATCCCGGCGGCTTATGTTCTCAAGTATCTTGATGCCTTCACCGTCAAGCAGTTCCTTTCCACCGGCAAACTGTGGACTTGGTACAACGGCACCCAGAGCATCTGGGAGGGCGTCAACAATCACCTGAAGCATCCCGCTCTGCTCAACTCCGAAGTCACCGACATCAAGCGTGAAAACGACAAGGTCTATGTCACCGTAAACGGCAAGACCGAAGAGTTCGACAAGCTTATCATCTGCACCCCGCTCGAGCTGTTCCTCGGCTACGGCGATCCCCGCCCGGAAGAGAAAGAGCTGTTCTCCAAGATAGTCCATAAGGAGTATTTCACCATGGCTGTCCGTCCCGAAGAGGGCAACGCGCCTGACATCTCCTACTATTTCTTCGAGAACATGACAAACGAGACCCGCGGACATCTTATGGTGTTCTATCATCGCTGGTCCGACGGAGTCACCGATCAGCCGCTCGTCACCTTCACCCTGCGCAACCACGAGGGCATGGAGGATGTTCCGTTTGAGGAAGCAAAAGAGACTACCCTTGCGGACATGGAGAAGTGCGGCCTGAAGGTCGACAAGATCGAGCGTATCGACGACTGGTATTATTTCCCGCATGTCAGCAGCAAAGACTACGCCGACGGCTGGTATGAGAAGGTCGAAGCTATGCAGGGTAAGAACAACACCTACTATGCAGGCGAGGTTATGGCATTCGGCGACATGGAAGAGACCGTTGAATACAGCCGCGACCTTGCAAGAAGATTCTTTTAATTAAAGAGGTAAAATCATGCCGGAACAGAATAAGAAAATAATCAGCAAATATCAGGGCGACAAGAACCCCGATGAACGCTATCTCAAGCTCGGCAGAAAGATAACCGACGCTATGGGACATAAAATCTCCGGAGTGACATCCGACGACCCGGAGTATTGGGGACTCAGAGAAGTCCTGACTCCCGAGATGTGCGACATTGCCAACAAGATGAAGCTCCGCCAGCACTACACTTTCGAGCAGCTGCTCGAGATGAACCGCGAGTACGAAGCTATCGATCTGCAGAAGATACTCGACGAGATGTCTTACATAGGCATCCTTGAGTATGACTACGGCGACAACTACGACCACACTCACGAGCTCAAGGATCGCCCGCGCATCAGACGCTACAGACTGCCGTTCTATGTCCCCGGCTCCGCCGAGCTGTTCAACTCCTCGGTTGACAGAATAGCAAAGAACCCCGCAGTTGCCTCGTTCTTCGAGCGCATGACTTTCATTCCCCTCGCGGGCATCACTCAGATGGTCCCGCCCGGAGGCGACGGAATCGGAATGCATGTCATCCCGGTCGAGAAAGCTATTGACGCCGAGAGCAAGTCGATAGACCTTGAGCATATCTCATATTGGCTCAAGAAATACGAGGGTCATATCTCCGCAGGTATCTGCTCCTGCCGCGCTTCGCGCGCGGTGCTCGGCGACGGCTGCACCGATGATTTTGACGATTGGTGCATCCAGCTCGGCGACATGGCGGATTACACCGTTGAGACCGGACGCGCGCACTACATAACCAAAGAGCGCGCTCTCGAGATACTCGAGCTTGCCGAGAAGAACGGATATGTCCATCAGATAACCAACATCGATGGCGAGAACAAGATTTTCGACATCTGCAACTGCAATGTCAAGATCTGCAACGCTCTGCGCACTTCTCTGCTGTTCAATACACCCTATCTTTCGCGCAGCTCCTACACCGCAAAGGTCGAGAAGGAGAAGTGCGTAGCCTGCGGCAAGTGCGTTGAGACCTGCCCGGCGGGCGCTGTCAAGATGGGTCAGAAGCTCTGCCGCAAGGACGGCTCCGAGGTCAAATATCCTCACGCTCCCCTGCCGGACAACAACATCTGGGGACCCTATGCATGGGACGAGGACTACCGCGACACCGCGCGTATGTCCAACACATATGCCAGCGGCTCCGCCCCGTGCAAGGCGGCATGTCCCGCGCACGTGCCTGTTCAGGCTTATCTGCGCCTCGCCCACGAAGGCAAGTACCGCGAGGCTCTCGCGATGATAAAGACCGAGAACCCGTTCCCGGCTGTCTGCGGACGCGTCTGCAACAAGAGATGCGAATCCGAGTGCACACGCGGCAAGATTGACGCTCCCGTTTCGATAGACGCGGTCAAGAAGTTCGTCGCCGATCTCGACCTCAACGCTGAGGACAGATTCGTGCCCGAAAAGACCGTTCAGTCGACCCACGGCGCGTTTGACGAGAAGATTGCCATCATCGGCGGCGGCCCTGCCGGTCTGAGCGCGGCATACTATCTCGCACAGATGGGTTACAAGCCCACCGTTTTCGAAAAGAACCCGATTCCCGGTGGTATGCTCACATACGGCATCCCCAGCTACAAGCTTGAAAAGGATGTCATCGCCGCAGAGATCGATATCATCAAAGAGCTCGGCGCCGAAATCAAGTGCGGCGTTGAGGTCGGCAAGGATATCACAATAGCGCAGCTCAAGGAGCAGGGCTACAAGGCATTCTATATCGCCATCGGCTGCCAGGGCGGCAGACGCCCCGGAGTCAAGAACGACGACGCATCCGGCACGCATATCGCCGTTGAGTATCTGCGCCACTGCTTCGAGCACCGTGAGGACACATTCGACGGCAGCGTAGTTGTCATCGGCGGCGGCAATGTCGCTATCGACTGCGCAAGAAACGCTCACCGTCTCGGCGCTTCCGAGGTCAGCATGTTCTGCCTTGAGTCGCGCGACGAGATGCCCGCGAGCCGCGAAGAGGTCGCAGAAGCCGAAGAGGAGAACATCAAGGTCAATCCCTCCTGGGGTCCCAAGGAAGTCCTCGTCGACGAGAGCGGCAAGGTCACCGGCATCGTGCTCAAGAAGTGCGTGCGCACAATCGACCCCGAGACCAAGCGCTTCTCGCCCGTATATGACGAGAACGAGACTATCGAGGTCAAGGCAGACAAAATAGTCTTCGCTATCGGTCAGGCTATCGAGTGGGGCAAACTGCTCGAGGGCACAAAGGTCACTTTCTGGCACGGCAACTATCCCGTCGCAGACAAGTTCACCTATCAGACCGAGGATCCCGATATCTTCGTCGGCGGCGATGTTTACACAGGTCCGCGCTTCGTTATCGACGCTATTGCCGCCGGTCACGAGGCAGCAGAGAGCCTGCACCGCCACGCCCGCCCGGACGCTTCCATGACCATCGGACGCGACCGCCGCAGCTTCACTCCGCTGAACAAAGACGATATCAAATTCCCGTCCTATGACACGGCAGGCCGTCAGGAGGCCGGTATGGACGAGTCGATAGATGCAAAGATGTCCTTCAAGGACGCGCATCTGGATCTGACCGAAGAGCAGGTCAAGATCGAGACCGGACGCTGCCTCGGATGCGGCGCATCGTATGTCGACTACAACAAGTGCATCGGCTGCGGCCTCTGCACGACGAAGTGCGAATTTGACGCTATCCACCTCGTGCGCGACCATCCGGAATGCTCGACGATGTGCGTTGCCGAGGACAAGGTCGGCGGACTTCTGAAATATTCCGTCAAGCGCGCCTTCAAGATTCTGGGTCACTTAGGCTCGGACGAGGCGAAGGAGATGGCGAAAAAGCGCAAGGCCTATAAGCAGGCTCAGCAGAACAAGGATTGATTTCATGCATGAATTAGGCATAGTTCTCCATGTCATAGATCAGGTGGAGGAGCTCGCCAAGGAAAACAATGTCAGCAAAGTGACCCGCCTCACGCTTGAGGTTGGCGAAGTGTCGTCGATAGTTCCGTCATATTTCTCGGACTGCTTCGAATGGGCGAAGAAAAAGACGGAATATATGCAGGACACCGAGCTTGAAATGATTATTCTTGAGGGCGTCTCCTACTGCAAAGACTGCAAAAAGACCTACAAGACAACGGAATACGCAAAAAAATGCCCGCACTGCGGCAGCGACAACACCTATCTCGTGACAGGCAACGAGCTGCGCATCAAGGACATTGCGGTTGTTGACAAAAAATAGCCGCGCGGTAAAACAAAAGACAGCACCGTTTCTAAAAATTGAAACGGTGCTGTAATTTTTTATTTTTCAGTGTCTCTCGTCAAAATTCGAATAGGTCTCGCAGAAACGTGCCTGAAACGATGCGGGCTCATCGCCTGCATAGAGGTGCGAGATATCGCCGAATGCGTTGCATCTGAAAACGGCTTTCCCCTGCTCGCGCTCCTCGGTTATCAGCGTCGTCACCGAGGTCGGCAGCGCGACGAAATTATGCCAGAGCACAACGGGCGATATCTTCAGAATATGCGAGAGCAGGACACACTCCACGCCGAAATGGCAGAAGAGTACCACGGTGTCGCTGTTCTCCCGCTCGACTCTGTATATCTTGCCGTCGTGGACATAGCCGTGGCGCGCAAGCAAACCGTCTATGCCGTCGCAGACAATTTTGTATTTTTCCGGCACATCCCCGCTGCTGTAAAACGGAGTTGATATCCACTTGTCCTTGTCGTAATAGTCGTCGTTTTCGCTCAGAAACGCGGGCGTTCTGTCCCATGGATAGGTGCGCTCCCCGCTCTCCGGGTCTATGACATAGCCGTCGAACTCGCGCAGCCAGTCGAATATCTCCGCCGTTCTGCCGAGCGCGCTGAGCGTCGCTTTTGAAGTGTCCTTCGCCCTGCCGAGCGGCGAGCAGTAGAACGCCGCAACATCGAGCTTCGTCAGCCTGTTTTTGAGCAGTTCTGCCTCGTGCCAGCCCTTCGGGGTCAGGGAATCTATCGAATAATCCGGATCGCCGTGGCGAACAATGAGAAGTTTCATTCAGGTTACCTCCGCTGTTTTCTGTGATAATTATATCTCATTTTACTTGGATTTTCAACAGACACACGGTGGTAAGTATTCTCATGGGCATATATAAACAAAAAATCCCGGCAAACCTCAGGTCTGCCGGGATTCTCTGTTTAAATTATTCCTCGCCGACTACGTTTGAATATGCTGTAGTCACGCTGAGTCCCGGAACGGTTCCGAGCTTTTCGGCAAGCGAAGAGATAGTCTCAAGCGGCGCGTCGAGGGCGACGGAGACGAGATTCACGCCCTTTGCGCGGTAAGGGATGCCCATTCTGCCGATGATATGCTCGCCGAACTCATGCAAGAGAGCGTTGAGCTGCTCGACGGACTCCTCTTTTTCCACTACGATTGAAACAACCGCAACTATTATCTGCATAAAAATATCTCCCTTATTTGAGAATAGTTATCTTTCCGATAACGGGAAGCTCCTTCGCCCTGCCCTTGACGGCGTTGACGATGCCCATTATCACGAACACAGCAAACAGAATATTTACCACTCCGCAAACATTGCCGATGATGCTTGCAACAGAGGCGTTGATATAGCTGAACACACCGACTATAATTTTGGTCACGAATGTCCAGACAAACTCCGTTATCGCCAGAACGAGTCCCTGATTGGTGTGGAAGCGCGCATACTTCGAATCTTTAGCGGCGAAGAGCGGAACGAGCACGAGCAGTCCGATATAGGCGAGCACCGCCATGACTTTGTTCGACTGGATATCGTTCTGGTCGAACTCGGGTGTTGTATCGGGCGTGTCGTTGAGCTCGGATATTTTTGTTCCGAGATCCTTCTTCTCCTCTTCCCACGGCTCCTTGTCATGATTTTCGGGCACCGCGGGCGCGCCGCACTCGGGGCAGAAACGAGCCCCGTCATCTATCTTTGAACCGCAGTTAGTGCAAAATGCCATCTTCTATTTCCTCCTGATTCCTTGTTGTGTCTCAATTATACCAAGCTTTTTAGAACTTTACAAGCCGGGAAAAGCAATATCACTGCTCTTTCTCCGCATCGTCGAGCAGGCTCTCTTCTTCCCTGTGCCAGAGATAAGCGAGCGTGCCGATGTAGCCCTCTTTCCACGGCTTGTATTTGCCGTTGTAGTGGACTATCGAGCAGTTCTTCTCGATCCACTCGTGAGTCCTGAGGCTGTGGAGCGCGGTCTTTTCGTCGAGGTTATATATATCCGGCGAGACATAGCGCGTTTTGGTGCAGTAGAGCGCGTTTATGACATCCTGGTCGCCGAGGTAGAGCTTGTCCGCGTTCTTGTCGATATAATCAAAGAGCTCCTTTGATGTGTAGCTGCGCCTGAGCTCATCGAGGTTCATCATAAGTATGCCCGCATTGATATATCGTGAGCCCTCAGGCATACCCAGGCGGATATGATTGATATCCTCGACCACGCCGAAAGTATGGCTCGCCCCGGCGAAGCAGAAGCAGTCGAGATCCATGTTATAGAGATCGGATATAGAGTTGAGGATAAGCGTATCCGGGTCGATATAAAGTATTCTGTCGAGCTCGGCGGGCAAAAATTCGTGCGCGGTGAGTCGATAATATGTCTCTTTGGTTATCCTGTCCTCCGTCGGAGCGTCGGCATTGAGCTCGTGGGAGAGGCGGATGGAATGGACATTGAAGCGGCTGCGGTCGATGCCGCGGAATATGCTGTCGATATTCTCGTCGGTCAGCGACGAGTGGGCTATGTATAAATCGAACTTCGGACAGTCGTCCGCGCGAACGAGCGAATGGAGCATCACGGACAGCGGCCGGATATAGTTGGCGTCAAGCGTTACAAGTATGTTCATCAAAGACCTCCCGGTTATAGATTTCAATTAGATTATAATATATTTTCTCCTCTGTTTCAAGCGCAGAAATGGGTTGTCGCATTTGGATGCAGAGCAAAAGGTCATACTCCGCACTGTCAATCGTGCGAAATATGACCTTTAAAATTCGCTCTTTGGTCTACGCTGAACGCGGCAGGCTTTATATTTTCTTCTGTGCGCAAGCTTCGATAAGCTTATCGTGGACGGAATCGAACACCGCCGCGTCGTTGTCGCAATCATCGAACGCTCTGAAAATGGTCGAGCAGATACTATCGGCAAGCGGTTTGTCTTTTATCGCGAGAGCCTTGAGCAGCTCATGATCCTCGAACAGTATCTGGAACCCCGCCGAGCCCCCGCGCACCGCGCTGAGCTTTATTTCATGGCGTTCATCCGCGACAACGCTGTCGTGATAGAGCCACTCGTTCATGCTTTTGACTGTGAATTTCACATCTTTCTTCTATGTAAATTTTCGATAATCTACTGTGCAATCAATTAAAACTTATCAGCATTGCCGTTGTGATGCCACGGCACTTGTCAGGAGTATTCCTGAAACCTTTAAGAGCTTGGGATTATCCCAGCAGTCTACCCTTTGTCCCCAAAAGGCGTTGCTTGCTGGTATATGTTATTTTGTAGCATAATTATTGCATACGCCAATCGTATTTTTCGCCTTGTGATATATCAAGAGTTATTCCGTTAATTGAAACTGTTGTATTGTCAATCCAAACGATTTTGGCTTCGTATTCGTGATAGGCATCATAAATAATAGTTTTCCGATCGCCTGTTGTCAAATAAACTCTAACTGAAAAATCAACGGTTGCACCGGGCTCTGTTCTATATGCTTCTAAATTATATTTGCCATCCGGTGACTGCGAAGCCATTAAAAAAGTTTCCGAATTGTTTGTTTGAGAGCCTCCAATGTTCAAAGTTGGAACAATATAAATTCGGATAAACAGAGCAAGTAATACTATTAAAACAACGCTTGATATTATAGATAAAATTATCACTATGGTTCTTTTCATCATCATAACCTTCTCAATGATCTTCATTATAAAGCATAATTCCGTACATTATATACACTTTTTGCTCTTCGGAATTGATTTTACCGTTTATACAAAAGCAATCGCAAGTTACTTTCCCAAACCTCATCCCCGCACTTCTTTGCTTTTTCAATGCAAATATTTATCGCATCATGGATAGAATCGTTATCTGCGTATCTTTGCAGCCTATTTAAGATGCAAAAAGCCCCCGGCCAATTCATGTCCTGCAGCCATCCTAACAAGTCAACTAAATAAGGCTTAAGATTTTCATCGCTTTTCTCTGCTATGATTGCGGCACAACCTTCCCATACATTTTTATTATGCTCTGGTGTTAACGGTTGTATAAACGGAATGATTGTTTCCGTGTCCCTTGCCAATGATACTCCTTTGATTCGAATTTCGGATGGCATATGCCAATCGATCATATCCATAATTTCTGCAATATCTGCCATTTTAACACCCTCCGTCCCATTTAATGACGACTGAAACTATGAAATGCTGATGAAAGATATTTAGGCGGAGCAGGAAAGTTTAGAACAAAAACTTTCTGCCTTACAATCTAAAATTTCACAGCAACATAATACCGAAATATCTATTGAGCAATTCAAGGAAACCGTTAGGGAATGCCTTAGTGTTACTGAATTAACACCGTATATTCTAAACAAGCTGATAAGCAAAATTGAAATCGGTTGTTTAGAAACAATTGATGGTGAAAAGCAACAAATGGTTAGTGTGGAGTGGCGTTTTCAGATAGGTATATTTTAGTAAACTACCTATCTGAAAACGGTGAAAATACATTAAAAAAACTTTTTACGCAAAATGTAGGTTATAATCAAAATTATTAAACATACGAACATAAATAGCCAAATATGCTCAAAACCCCACGGAATTTTTATTTTTTGGAGTATTTTTTCGTAGCTTGCCGGCCCAAACAATTCGTATATTATCCCACTTGCCCCAAACAACAAGACTAAAACAAAAGAAATTATATTTATTATTAACAAGAAAATATTTAAAAATTCTCTCATTTTAATGTGTACCCCCTTTGCTCTGCTCTTTGTACAGGATCATCACTAAAGATAGATATTGTTGTCTTACACCAAGCATAAGCAGCAATGCATATGGTACAACTTTTCCACCTGTCGCTGACAAAGTGGATCTTAAAGTTGTCGTTTCCCCAAATATTTCAGAAACCTGTTGATTTAATATATGATTAAATCTGATGCTTCCTGCTTTTGTAAAAGGTGTAATTCCTATAATCTGCAATCCGTTGTCAAAAAGAGATTCTGTAACATCAACACCCAAGTCCCGCTCTTCTTTTTCTTCTGTTCTTAGCGTCCAAAAGCCCTCAATAGGCTTATTTGTCAATGGTGACATTCGTGTTTCATTACGAGATTTAC
>CAVAWW010000065.1:0-10776 GCA_963592475.1 bacterium | reverse complement strand
GGTGCTTCGCCGCCCTCTTTGACAGCGTCGAGGAACTTTCTGACCTTCCAGTAGAACACGCCCTCCTCGGGCTCTTCGAGCATGGGGACGACCGTCTCAACCTCTGCTTCGCCGATGTTTCTGTATATTTTCAGCGGAGCGTCAATGCTGCCCCAGTGACCGGATGACGGAATTTTCAGTCCGGCCTTTGTTCCGAGAACGACGGTGTCGCCCATGGTGTCAACATTCATCGCCCATGCGGTCTTGAAATCGATAGTCAGGCCGCCCTCGAGGCGGACGAAGCCCGCCGCAAAATCGTCAACGCCGAAAACATCCTTGTATTTATAGTCGTCGGCCTTGCCGAAATAGTCTGAGAGGAATCCCGTGACGGTCAGCGGCTTGGGATAGCCCATGCCGTTCAATACCATGTCGAGCGCATAGCAGCCGATGTCGCCGAGCGCGCCGATGCCGCCGGTCTCTTTCTCAATAAAGGTCGTGCCAAACGGGGTCGGGATGCCTCTGCGTCTGCCGCCGCCTATCTGAATATGATAGACCTTGCCGAGCTCACCGGACTCGATTATGTATTTTATCATCTGCATATTCGGGTTGTAGCGCGGCTGGAAGCCGACGGAGACTATCTTGCCGTTTCTCTTCTCGGCCTTTCTTATCTCAACGGCCTCGTCGAGGGTGACGCACATGGGCTTTTCGAGCAGGACATTGACCCCGTGGTCGAGCGCATATATGGTGCACTCCGCGTGGGTCATATTGTAGGTGCAGACGCTGACCGCGTCAAGCTCCTCGTTGTCTATGAGCTCCTTATGCGAGCGGTAGACCCTGACTCCCTCGGGTGCGTTCCACTTTCTGAGGAACTCCTCCGCCTTGCCGTCGACAAGATCCGCCACGCCGACGAGCTCAACATCGGGCATCTTGAGATATTCGCTGATGTGGCTCTCGGCTATCCAGCCGGTGCCGATTATACCAACCTTGAGCTTCTTGCTCGTGTCGATACTGTAGTTGTCCTGATCCTTTGTGAAGAGGTTCAGGTCGTTTGCTCTTTTGTCAGACATTTTTTAACCTCGCTTATTTTTACGGGCTGCGCCCTTTTTTGCTTATATGATCTCTGCCTCCGAGAATATCATCCTGCGCTCGCCGTCGGTCAGCAGGCGGGCTTCACCCTCCTTGAGTAAATTGTCAAGCTTCAGCGCACCTATCGCCGTTCGGCGCAGCGCAACAACGCTGTTTTCAACGGACGCGAACATTCTCTTGACCTGATGATACTTGCCCTCGCGTATCTGAACGCACACCGCGGCGGGGTCATCACTCAGCTTTTTGAGTCTCGCGGGCAGGCACTCCGTGCCGTCGCCGAGCACCGCGCCCTGCCGCAAAATATCAAGCTGTTCTTCACTTATATCGCTTTCGAGCGTCGCCTCGTATGTTTTATAGACATGGTGCGAGGGCGAGATAAGTCGGTGGGCAAAGTCGCCGTCGTCGGTGATTATCAAAAGCCCCGTTGTATCTTTGTCGAGCCTGCCGGCGGGAAAAAGTCCGCGTCGGCTGAGCTCGGGCGGCAGAAGATCGACGACCGTCGGGCAGTCGGGATCCTTTGCGGCACTGAGCACGCCGGAGGGCTTGTTGAGCATGATATAGAGATATCGGCGCACGGTGACGGTCTTTCCGCTTATTTTAAGCTCGTCGGAATTGATATCGATCTGCGCGTCGGCCGCAAATATTTTTTTGCCGTTTACCTCGACCGCTCCGCTTCTTATGAGCTGCCTTGCGCCGCTGCGGGAAATATTCATCTGCTTTGCAACTGTTTTATCGAGCCTGTCCAATGCGGCGCCCCCTTCGGTTGATGAAAAAATTTTACCATAAAACAGAGAAATTAACAATATACAAATTAAAAATCATGCATTATACATCCGAACAGCCGAGAAAAAATCCGGCAAATCTCTTTGCCGGACAATTTTATGCTTCTGTTTTTGCAAAACATTTTCTGAACAGTATATATACAAATATCGGTATCGCCGACAGCACCATCAGAGGAACGGCCAATCCACCGTCGGCGCCGGTTATCGCCAGCGACAGCAACAACTCCGGCCACCAAACAAGCGGGAGAAGCAGCAATCCTAAAAAAAGTGATACTCCCATTCCGAGTGCAAAACCGTTTGATTTCTTTTTTCCCATAACTGCGCTTGTAACGGTATACAGCAATATTAAAGCAGCACTCACCACCGTCCCCGCCGTTGAATAGACGGCATTTCTCAGTTCATCCGGAAGTTTTATGTCGAAAAGCACCAGCGCAGGCACAATGCCCGTTACAGTGCGAAACAGCACCATAGAGACGGCCGTCAAAATCTCTTTTTTTGAAAAACTGTTTGAGCTTTTCATTGCAGTCCTCCTGTTTTTGCGGAAAGTCTCAAAAGACCGCGGTATATTTTTATCGTATATAAACACTTCCTGCAATTTGATTTTATCAAATATTTTTTTGCTTGTCAACAATTTAAAAAAAAGAGAAATAAAGTGCTGTTTTTCAACCTTGTTAAATTAAAAAATTCCGCTTCTAAATGTGCCGAAGCTGTCAATAATAAAACCGAACAGCAGAAATGCGCGGCATTGCCGACAGAATCTAAAATTTTTATTGCACAACGCCGCCGACGCAGAAAAATGCAGTATAATTTTTTGAAAAAGCCCTTTTCAATGGGGCAAAAAGATGATATAATTTAGTGTCGTAAAATGTATTTTATTTCATTCGATTTTTACTGCTTTTTTTGATATAAAAACTATATAGGAGTGAACAAATTGGAAAAGTTCGTGCTCAACGGCGGCATACCCCTCAGAGGAGAGGTCAGCATAAGCGGCGCTAAAAACGCAGTCGTAGCTATTCTGCCCGCAACTATCCTCGCTCAGGATGTATGTGTTATTGAAAACATTCCCAACATCAGCGATGTTTATTATATGACAAAAATTCTCGAGCAGCTCGGTGCGCGCATAAAGCGCCTGAGCAAGAGCACGCTCGAGATCGACACAAAGGGAGTCAACTCCTACGTCGTGTCGCACGATATGACGAAGCATCTGCGCGCTTCTTATTATTTCATCGGCGCGCTGCTCGGCAGATTCCACCGCGCGAAGGTCGCCATGCCCGGCGGCTGCAACTTCGGCGTGCGCCCGATCGACCGCCACATCAAGGGCTTTGAGCTGCTCGGCTCAACAGTCACGATAGGCGAAAATGCAATAATCGACGCCGCCGCAGAGAGGCTCGAAGGCAGCCCCGTTTATTTCGACGAGGCTTCTGTCGGCGCGACGGTGAATGTTATCCTCGCCGCAGTCAAGGCGAAGGGTCTGACCGTCATTGAAAACGCCGCAAAAGAGCCGCACATAGTTGACCTCGCGAACTTCCTCAACTCCATGGGCGCGGACATTCGCGGAGCAGGTACGGATACAATTAAAATCCGCGGAGTCGAGCACATGCACGGCTGCAACTACTCTATAATCCCCGACCAGATCGAGGCGGGCACATATATGGTCGCCGCCGCCGCAACGGACGGAAACGTTCTTATCAAGAATGTTATCCCGAAGCATCTTGAATCCATCTCCGCCAAGCTCATCGAGTGCGGCATCGATGTTATAGAAAATGACGACAGCATCAGAGTCTGCGCGAACGGAAGACCCGGCAAATGCACGATAAAGGCAATGCCCTACCCCGGCTTCCCGACCGATATGCAGCCGCAGATGACCGCTCTTCTGAGCATCGCAGACGGCACGAGCTTCGTCTCCGAGGGCGTTTGGGATAACCGTTTCCGCTATGTCGAGCAGCTGGCCCGCATGGGCGCTTCGATAAAGGTCGAGGGCAAGATGGCAGTTATCGAGGGCGTCGAGCAGCTCAAGGGAGCCCCCGTCAGGGCGGACGACCTGCGCGCGGGCGCGGCAATGATAATAGCCGGACTCATCGCCAAGGGCACGACCGAGATTGAAGAGATCTCTCACATCGACCGCGGATATGAAAACATCGTCGAAAAGCTCACCGGACTCGGCGCGGACATTCGCCGCGTTGACAGACCCGAACCCGACGATATATCAAGAGCAGTCTAAAAATACAAATGCAAGAATCCTGCATCGGTCATGCCGGCGCAGGATTTTTTAAAGGAGAAAAATATGGCAAAATTCTGTCCGCTCTTCTCTTCGAGCAGCGGCAACTGCATATACATAGGCACTTCCGACGGCGGCATACTCATTGACGCGGGAGTCAGCGCAAAAAGAATAACCGGCGCGCTCGAAAATATCGGCGTATCGCCGGACAGCATCAGCGCGATTTTCATCACCCACGAGCACTCCGACCACATAAACGGGCTGCGGGTCTTTGCGGGCAGCAGAAATATTGATGTCTACGCATCGGCGGGCACGCTCAGGGCGCTCGACTCCATGGGCATACTCAACGGCAAGTTCACCGCACGCGAGATAAGCGAAAACGGCGCGGAGGCGGCGGGCATATATGTGAAGTCCTTTGCAACGCCGCATGACGCCGCGCAGAGCTGCGGCTACACGGCGGTCACGCCGGACGGCAGGCGCATATCGATAGCGACCGACCTCGGCCATGTGACCGACACGGTGATGAACGCGATTTACGGCAGTGACCTCGTGATGCTCGAATCGAACCACGAGATAGACCTGCTGCGCCGCGGACCATACCCCTATCCGCTAAAGCAGCGCATACTCTCGGACATAGGGCATCTTTCAAACACGGCGTGCTCCGACGCGGCGGTGAAGCTGCTTGACTCGGGCACGGTACGATTCATGCTCGGGCATCTGAGCAAGCAGAACAACACGCCCGACCTCGCATATGAGACTACCCACTCGGCGTTCACTATCCACGGCGCAAAGGCGGGCAGCGACTATCTGCTCGGCGTCGCGGGCAACAACGGAAAAGCGATAAGTTTTTAATCGGAGGGCAAGATGTACAACATAGATATCATATGCGTCGGCAAGCTCAAGGAGGACTACCTGCGCGGCGCATGCGCCGAATATTCAAAGCGCCTTTCGGCGTTCTGCAAGCTGAAAATAACGGAGCTGACCCCCGCGCGTATCCCGGACGACCCGTCGAGGGCGCAGATAGACGCGGCTCTCACGGACGAGGGAAAGCGAATTTTACAGCTCATTCACCCGTCGGCGCGCGTTTACGCGATGTGCATCGAGGGCAGGCAGCTCTCTTCGGAAGAACTCAGCCGCGACATTGAACAGGCGGCTGTCGGCGGGAGCGGAAACCTTGTTTTTATTATCGGCGGCTCGCACGGGCTGACAGATGAGGTCAAACGCCGCGCGAACTTCAAGCTCTCGATGTCGAAAATGACATTCCCGCACCAGCTCGCACGTGTGATGCTGCTCGAACAGATCTACCGCGCGTTCATGATATCGAGCGGCGGAAAATATCACAAATAAAAATGCGGAACTGCGGCACAATCGCAGTTCCGTTTTTGCTATATCAAAAGACCGCCGTATCTTTCGATACAGCGGTCTTTGTTAATTTTTATATCAGAGATTAATATCTCTTTCCGCCGTGGCCGCCTCTGCCGCCGCGGTTATCTCTTCTTCCGCCGTCTCTGCCGCCGCGGTTGTCCCTTCTGGGAGCTCTGCGGGGCTCATCGGACAGGTCGTTCTCGGGAACAAGTCCCTCGACCTCGATAAGAGCGTCTCTGCGGGAGAGGTTGAGTCTGCCCTGGTCGTCTATCTCGCGAACCTTGACTATGACCTCGTCGCCGACAGCAACGACATCCTCAACACGGTCAACGTGCTTGACATCAAGGTGGCTGATGTGGACAAGACCCTCTTTGCCGGGAGCGATCTCAACGAATGCGCCGAAGTCCATCAGGCGGGTAACAACACCCTTGTAGATAGCGCCGACCTCGGGATCGTTCGCGATGGTCTCAACCATATTGAGCGCGCGCTTCGCATCGTCAATGTCGATAGCGGAGATGAAGACGGTTCCGTCCTCTTCAACGTCGACCTTGCAGTTGCACTCTGCGCAGATCTTCTGGATAACCTTGCCCTGCTTGCCGATGACGTCGCCGATCTTCTCGGTGTCGATCTTGGTGGTGAGCATCTTGGGAGCATACTTGGAGAGCTCTTTTCTGGGCTCGGAGATAACGGGCAGCATGACTTCATCGAGGATGTAGCAGCGTGCCTTGTAGGTCTTGTCAAGAGCCTCGCGGATAATAGCGGGGGTCAGACCGTGTATTTTAAGATCCATCTGGATAGCGGTGATACCCTTCTTGGTGCCGCCGACCTTGAAGTCCATGTCGCCGAAGAAGTCCTCAAGACCCTGGATATCGACCATGGTCATGAAGCGGTCGCCCTCGGTAACAAGTCCGCAGGAGATACCGGCAACGGGAGCCTTTATCGGCACGCCGGCAGCCATAAGCGAAAGGGTCGAGCCGCAGATGGAAGCCTGCGAAGTCGAGCCGTTGGACGAAAGAACCTCGGAGACGAGGCGCAGGCAGTACGGGAACTCCTCAACGCTCGGGATAACGGGCAGAAGAGCACGCTCTGCAAGAGCACCGTGGCCGATCTCGCGGCGTCCGGGACCTCTCGAGGGCTTGGTCTCGCCGACCGAGTACGAGGGGAAGTTGTAGTGGTGCATATAGCGCTTGGTGTCCTCGCCGTCGATGCCGTCAAGAATCTGAGAATCGCTGACGGGGCCGAGGGTGGTAACGGTCAGAACCTGAGTTTGGCCTCTGGTGAACATACCCGAGCCGTGGACTCTGTCGAGCAGGTCAACTTCAGCCGCAAGCGGGCGAATCTCATCGATGCCTCTGCCGTCAACGCGCTTGCCGTCGTCAAGCAGCCAGCGGCGCACGACGAACTTCTGGGTCTTGTAAAGGCAGTCGTCAATCTTCTCTATCTCGTCGGGATAAATCTCGTCGAACTTCTCGTGAACCTTCTCGTAGATGGGCTTGAGGCGCTCGTCACGGATGCGCTTGTCATCGGTGTCAAGAGCGACGCGGATATCGTCGATAGCGAAATCCTTGATAGCCTCGTACATCTCGGGCGCGGGATCGTTTGAGGGGAAGTCGATCTTCTTCTTGCCGACTTCAGCCTGGATGCCCTTTATAAACTCGACGATGCGCTGGTTCTCCTTGTGGGCGAACATGATGCCGTCGAACATCTCGTCATTGGTGACTTCCTTTGCACCTGCCTCGATCATTGCGACGAGGTCGGAGGTGGAGGCGACGGTGACAGCCATGCGGCTGACTTCACGCTGAGCCTCAGTGGGGTTGATGACATACTCGCCGTCGATAAGACCGACGCTCACGCCGGAGATCGGGCCGTCCCACGGAATCTCGGAAATGGAGAGCGCGATAGAAACGCCGAGCATAGCGGCGATTTCGGGCTGGCAGTCGGGATCGACCGACATAACGGTAGCCACGACGCTGACATCATTTCTCATGTCCTTGGGGAACAGAGGACGGATGGGTCTGTCGATAACTCTCGATGCAAGAGTTGCCTTCTCGCTCGCTCTGCCCTCACGGCGCTGGAACGAACCGGGAATCTTGCCAACGGAATAGAGCTTCTCTTCAAAATCAACTGAAAGCGGGAAGAAATCCACGCCCTCTCTCGGCTTTGCAGCCATGGTTGCGGTGCAGAGCACGTCGGTCTCGCCGTAACGGACGAGACACGAACCGCCTGCGAGCTGAGCCATCTTGCCGACTTCAACAACGAAGGGTCTGCCGGCGATTTCAGTTTCAAACTTTTTGAAATCCTCGAACATAGTTTTACCTCTTTAGTTTTATTTCCACAGACCCCCGGACTTAGCAATAAATCCGTTCCCCGGCTTCCCGGAGCCCCGATTCACTGCTAAAACCGTTGCAGTCTGTCGATTGTAAGTTCAGAAAAGCAGGCAGAAATAAACTCCTGCCTGCTCGTCGTGCAATTATTTACGGATACCGAGTCTGGCAATGATCGCACGGTAGCGCTCAATGTCAACCTTCTGAAGGTATGCCAGGAGATTGCGTCTGTGACCGACCATCTTGAGAAGGCCGCGGCGCGAATGATGATCCTTCGGATGCTCCTTGAGATGCTCTGTCAGGTCGCGGATTCTCTTGGTGAGAACAGCGATCTGAACCTCCGGAGAACCGGTGTCGCCCTCATGGATAGCGTACTCCTGCATAATTGCGGTTTTTTCTGCCTGAGTCATTTCTTTTCACCTCATTTTAATATTTGCTCCGGAACCCAGCAAAAGGCCGGTGAAAACCTCTTTGAGGTTTAATCCATAAGCCGAGTAGCGGACGCATACAACGGTATTATATCAGTTATAGAGCGGTTTGTAAAGAATTTTTTAAAGATTTTGCGTTTTCGCCCGGTTTGATATCGGACACCGAAAACCGTTGCCTGACGGGGCGCGGCGTGATATAATTTAGAAAGAACACGGAGGTGCTTTTATGGCAAGAGGACTTGACGGAACTTTTTTTGAAATTCACCATCACAACACGGCGGAGGGCAAATACTGGAACCCCGCGCTCGACTCTTTCGCTGCCGAAAACTGGCGTGAAAAGGTTCGCGAGATATCGGCGCTCGGCATGGAATATATAGTCGTCATGGCGACTGCGCTCTATGACCGCTGCTATTTCGAGTCGTCCGTTTTTCCTTTGGCGGATATCCCCTGCGCTGACCCTATCGAAGCGGTGCTCGACGAGGCGGACAAATGCGGCATAAAGGTTTTCCTCGGCAACGGCTTTTACGGCGACTGGACGAAGCCCGGAGTCAACATAACCTCGAGCGAGGTAATAGACCGCTCGTTTAAAGCCATGGATGAGCTGACGAAAAAATACGCGCATCACAGCAGCTTTTACGGCTGGTATTTTCCGGACGAGACTTGTATAATCCTGCGCTTTTCGGGGAATTTCATGAAATATGTCAATCTCTGCTCCGCCCGCTGCCATGAAATTACGCCCGACAAAAAGACGCTCATCGCGCCCTACGGCACAAATCTCACGCTCACGAACTCAAAATATATCGACGCGCTCGCCTCGCTCGATGTCGATTTCATAGCGTATCAGGACGAAATCGGCGTCAAGAAGACGCGCGTGTGGCAGAGCGAGAGAATATTTGCGCGCCTCAAAAAAGCCCATGATAAAGCCGGTCGCGCCGCGCTCTGGGCTGATATCGAGCTGTTCGATTTCGAGGGCATGGTCTACAAAAGCGCCCTGCTCCCCGCAGATTTCGAGCGCATCGAGCGGCAGATAGCGAACGTAGCGCCGTATGCTGACAAGATAATCGGATATCAGTATATCGGGCTGATGAACCCCGAGGATTCCGGCTCGTTCGCAGGGCATGAAAGCTCGGCGGAGCTTTACAGGCAATATGCGGAGTATCTGAAGAAATAATCATGCCATGTGAATGCACATTCTGAATATATGGTGATTTTATGAGCGACTTGAGGTTCCGCTGTCTTGTTGACAATGATTTCTGCGATATTGCGCCTTTCGAGCCATACATTGAAAAAGGCTCGTCGGATATGGGCTTGGCCCTCATAGCTTTCGATGAAAACGAGCTTGATACAATCAAAAGCCTTTTAAACGAAACTCAACTCGAGGGCAGTGACGGATATTTATATATACTGTCTCAAGGCTCCATTGAGAAAAAAGGCAAAATGCCCAATTCAATCACGAAGGCGTACAGATACTATAAGCGCTATAAGAAAAAGCAAAACCGAGCCGCCGCGCATATAGAGAAAGAGCTCAGTCACAGAGGTGACGGCATAAAGAAAGTATCCGGCGGCAAATTTTCAGCCTATAAATACACCGACCGAGAGAATAAAATATGCTTTCCTTTCCGGCTTCGTGCAAGCAAAAATAAAAACGAGCCTTTGTTTATCCTCTTACACGGCGCGGGCGCAATGGGCAATGATAATTTCAAGCAGTTGTTCGACAACTTACCGTTGTACAGGCAGCTAATAAAAACAGATTGCAATATTCTCTTGCCGCAGGCGCCTTTCGGCTCAAACAGAGGCGAAGCGATGCAGAATTACATAAAATCAATAAAGAGGCTTATAGATGAGTTGCCCTCAGATTTCGACAGAAAGCGCATATATATCATCGGCACTTCCTTTGGCGGCTGCTGCGTCTGGCAGCTTGTCTATCTTTTCCCCGGATATTTTGCGGCGGCAGTGCCCGTGATGGGCGGCTTGTGTCTGGAGCGCGACTATGAAAAATATGATATTGAACGATTAACAAAAACGCCGATTTGGGCGGCGCATTCGTCGGACGACACAAACGTGAAAATAGACAGCGACGATTATTACGCCGCCGAGCTCAAGAAACTCGGCGCAGACATAAAATACACCCGCTGGGACAAATACGGGCACACGATGTCCGGCAAATTCTACAGAACAGAAAATTGGGCAGAATGGTGTATGAGTAAGAAATTGAGATAGTTGAATTGGGATTTGTCGCAGAATCTATTTAGGCACCCATGCAAGGGTGGGCTGGCTCGGCGTAGGACGAGACACTGAGGGGTGTTTCGCTCCGCTCAAAGTAATAAGTAAAACGCGTGTGATATGGGCAGATGTCATCTGACCGCGAAGTTTGCGCAAAATTATTGACATAGAACTTGTAGGGTGCGGCGACCTCGACGCACCGATGCCGCGTAAGCGGCACGATATGAAATTGTAGAATTTGCACTCTACCTTCGCTACGCACTATAATCAAATGATATACACTTCCCGCATTTCGGCATTTTCTTTTTATTTGAAAAAGAAAACGCCTGCAAAAGAAAAGCAAAACAGGGGGAATCCCCCTGTACCCCCGC
>CAVAWW010000064.1:0-10879 GCA_963592475.1 bacterium | reverse complement strand
ACGCAGTTTGTTATCAATATGCGCTATTCGCTCATGTCCGTCTCGCTCTCGCAGAAGCTCGGAAAGAGCGTGAGATTGATTGACAGATTTTTAATATCGTTTGTCAATACAGATGAAGTTTTCGCGGTCGCTATTTCAAAAGGCGCGCCGCTCGGCAGAAAATATCTCTACGGACTGACCCTGACTCCCTATCTCGGCTGGAGTCTCGGCACTCTTTTGGGTGCTGTCGCCGGAAATATCCTGCCCGCAATGCTCGTCTCCGCCCTCGGAATCGCGATATACGGAATGTTTATAGCGATAATAGTTCCGCCCGCGAAAAAGAGCCTGCCGACTCTGCTCTGCATTTTGACCGCAATTGCTCTGAGCTGTGCATTTAAATTTATTCCCGTGCTCTCAAAAGTGCCGAGCGGATTCGCTATAATTATCTGCGCCATTGCGGCGAGCGTGCTGTTTGCGCTCGTGGCCCCGATAAAAGAGGCGCAGACAGAGGAGGTGAGCGCCGATGAATAACTATATTCAGTTTTTCTCCGGTCTTGCCGTCATGGCGGGAGTTACATATCTCGTCAGGATGCTCCCGCTCGTCTTGGTCAAGAAAAAAATAGAAAACAGATTCATAAATTCTTTTCTCTATTATGTCCCGTATGCGGTGCTCGCCGTTATGACAGTTCCCGCGATATTTTCATCCACAGCGAGTCTCCCGAGCGCGATAGCGGGCTTTGTTGTGGCTTTGATTCTCGCATATTTCGAGCGCGGTCTGCTGACCGTCGCCGCCGCATCCTGCGCCGCCGTATTCATAGCGGAACTGATAATGAAATTCATTCACTGAGGTAATATAAAATGGTACTGCGCGAAGTTTCTAAAATAGATGTAAACTATGTAAAAAAGCTATATAAAGAGGCTTTTCCGATAAGAGAGAGAATGCCTTTTTCGAGGCTTTTAAAATTACAGAAGAATAATACAATAAAAATGTTCGCCGCATATGAAAACGGCGAGCCATGCGCGCTCGCGATAACCTGCACGGGCAGCAAATCGGTGCTTCTGATGTATCTCGCCGTTGACGGCAGCAAGCGCGGTCAGGGGCTGGGCTCAAAAATTATCCCCGCTCTGTGCGAGACTTTCCCGCGCCGCAATCTACTGCTCGAAATAGAGAAGCCGGATGAAAACAAGCCGATGACTGTTCGCAGAAAGGAATTTTATCTTCGCTGCGGACTGCGCGAGACGGGGACGGAGATATCATTAGCCGGAGTTCCGATGGAGATTCTAATAAAAGGCGACGGTGAGTTCGACAAATACGAGTATCTCGATATCTACCGCAAGCATTTCGGAAGACGAATGGCGAAGCTGCTGCTGAAAATCAAATAAATTAAGCCGGAAGAAAAAATCTTCCGGCTTTTAGTCTGTCAAAAAACCTATTATTGCACGGTCTCGAAGCTCACCTGTGTAAGGGGAGCTGTCACGGCTTCGCCGTGACTGAGGAGTTGCTGTATGAAAGTTAAAAAACAGCAATTTTGAAAATTTGCAGCTTATTCAAAACAATCCCTACGACGCTACGCGCCACCTCCATTTACACAAGATATGCATTGATTCTGATTCCTGCGAAGCCCAAAAAATTTGGTTTATCGACATGTTGTAAGCCGGAAGAAAAAATCTTCCGGCTTTAATTTTATATATTTATTGTTTCTTCAATCTGCCCCGCTTCAATCGCCGGCTCTTCGATCTCAATTGTCTTTCTCTTTTTGCTGTTAAACACTTCGTCGAGCTTTTTGCACAGTGCGTTTATTCTTATCAGCCTGAAAAGCTGTATTCTCAGAAGGTCTATTACTATACATATTATAAATACAGAAAGCGCCATTGCAACCGAGCCGAAAATCATCGCCGCCGTGCCGTGATTGACGAGCGGCATCGCGATATCTTTCATCAGCTTATTGAATACGAGCGGGTGAGTATGTATCAGATAAACTCCGAGAGCGGCGGGGGTTATATAATTTATAAGCTTCTCCGTTTTCTTTCCGAATTTCAGCTTAGAGAAAAATATGAAAAGGAAGATTGCGGACAAGACCACAAAGGGTGAAGTATATGTCAGATAGTTCACAGTGTCGTCCGTGAATATTTTTTTCATCGGATCTTTTAAAAATACATTGAGCGCAAAATTGCATCCGACGGAGATTATATAAAATAACAGCGCACTGTACCATTTCATCTTCGCGCCGACGCCGAATTTTTTCATATACGCGCCGATAAGATACATGACCATGAGCCATATCGGGCTGTAGCCCTCGGAAAATTTGAATCCGTCTTTTCCGATTATAAACGAACCCGTTGTCAGAAGAAGAATAACAGCTATAACCGTAGTGAAGCTCTTCTTGTCAGCCGCCTCCGCGAATTTGTTCATCATCGGGATGAATAAATACATCAGAAAATACGCGGTCATATACCAATACTGCTTTGAAATTATCGGAGTCAGTGCGTAAACTATATTCTGCGCGCTGAAAAATTCGCGGTAAATTGATATCATAATCGCAGACAGACCTACGCTGTAGAAAAATACTTCGAACCACAGCTCCGTTATTCTCGACGGCTTTATCTTTTTGCCGAGCATAAGATATCCGCTGACGAGTGCGTAGCAGTTGACCGCGCAGAATGCCGCATTCTGCATGAGATAAACCGGATAGTAGCTGCTTGTTCCCTCGGCAGCTCCGGTTATCCCGCCCATTCCCAGAACATGAAGCAAGGCTATCATGAACATGGAAAACAGCTTAAAGAGGTTAATTCCGGTGTTCCTCTTTTTCATTTGTTATCCCCTCATTCAGATATTTGAAAGACTGTCAACATACTCCGTGCGTTTGAGCAGCGTTGACGACGATATCTGTGAAATATAGACGTGCGTTTTTTGGTCTCTGCCGATGCAGACTATAAACGATTTCGGAAGATCGGTGCAGACATTCGTGACGCAACCGTCCTTTTCGGCCTTTGCGAGATAATCACGCGTGGCTTTTGAGACAGTCGAAGTGTCGAGGTCAAAAATTCCGACTATCTCGTCCATGCTCACGACCTTGTCCTGACCGAGATGAAGATACATCAGTCTCCCTCCTCATATCTCATTTATACTGCCGTCCGTCATTTCAAATGCCTTGCCTTTTTGAAGCCGCAGCAGCTGGGACGGATCGCAGCAAGTTATGAAAACCTGCCTTTTTCCGAGGCGTTCGAGCAGCAGTTCCTGCCGCCCGTCGTCAAGCTCGCTCATAACATCATCGAGCAGGATTATCGGGCTTTCGTCCGTGATTTTTTCGAGTATATCCGCTTCGGCCAATTTTAGCGAGAGGGCACAGGATCTCTGCTGACCCTGCGAGCCGTAGATGCGGGCGTTTCTGTTGTTTATAAAAAATGAAAGATCGTCTTTGTGCGGGCCTGTGCCTGTAAATTGGCGGCGGATATCGGTCTCGCGGCTTTTTTCGAGCTCGTCGAGCATAGTCTGCGCCGCTGTCTGCTCGTCGAAATCTGTAGCTTTGCAGAATGTATCATATTTTACCGTCAGCTTTTCGCGCCCGGCAGTTATTCCGGAATAGTTTTCTGCCGCCTGCTTTTTTATCATGTCGAGATATTCAAAGCGATAGCGAAGTATTTTTGCTCCGAGAGCGGACAGTTGCGCGTCCCATGAGAAAAACATATCGGAGCTGATATTCCCGCTCGCCGCAGCCTGACGCAGCAGCGCGTTGCGCTCGGAGAGAGTTTTGATATATTTTGAAAGTATCCCTGCGTAGTTGGGTTTGACAAGGCTTATCGCTATATCTATAAATTTTCTGCGCTCGCCCGGTCCGTCCTGGACTATAGACAGCGTTGCCGGGGAAAACAGCACCGCCGGGAACTCACCTATCAGTCTGCGCGGAGTGTCTTTGTGAACGCCGTTTATCCACACATTCTTTTTATCAGTCAGTTCGAGCCGAGCCGTCTGATCTCTGCCAAATGCAAAAAAGCTTATATCGAGCATACTGCGCTCGCAGTTCTCGCGTATAAGCTGGGAATTTTTCCTTGTCCTGAAGCTGTGGCAGCCGGTAAAGAGCCAAATGCTCTCAATGAGATTCGTCTTGCCCTGTCCGTTTTCGCCGAAGATTATATTTATAGACCTGTCTGGCGAAATTACTGCATTTTCAAGATTGCGGAAGTCTTTTGCATTGTGCTGTGTTACATACATATCAGATAACTTTGTATATTTTATGTTCAAACTCAGCCGTATCTCCCGGACGGAGCTTCTTGCCGCGCGAAGTGCAGACTTCGCCGTTGACTTTCACTTCTCCGTCCTGGATAACGAACTTTGCGTGTCCGCCGGTCACAACTGCATCGCAGAGCTTCAGAAAAGCGTCGAGGCGGATAAACTCGGTGTCTATCTTTTTCTCCGTGACCGGTTTCTCTTTTATTCTGACTTTGAGTTTTTTAACCATTTCTATCCTTCTTACTCAGTCTTTATTCTAACGGGCAGCACGAGGAACAGGAAGCTGTCACCCTCGGGCGGAAGGATTATTATCGGCGAGACGGGGCCGTTGAGCTTGAAATTGACTTCGTCTGTGTCAGCAACGCGCAGAGCGTCGGTCAGATACTTATTATTGAAGCCTATTTCAACATCGTCGCCGTCAATCTCAGCCGAGACGCTGTCGCTCGCAGTACCGAGCGAGGTGACGCTCGAGAGTCTTATCATATTGTCGGCGAAAACGCACTTGATGGGGCTCTTGTACTTCTCGCTGATAATGAGCGACGCGCGGTCGATCGAATTTATCATGTCGCGGGTGTTGACTCTGACTCTTGTTGTGCATTTGGGCGGGATAGCGGATTCATAATTTAAGAATTCGCCCTCAAGAAGTCTCGAAACGACGCTGTAAGAGCCGATTTCAAAGACAATATGTCTCTTGCCGACTCCGAGCGAGATAGTTCCGTCATCGTCGTTCATCAGCTTCATTATCTCGGAAAGCGTCTTCGCGGGGACGATAAACGAGATATCGTCGCCGGAATAATCTATATTCTCTTTTCTGACGGCGAGTCTGAATCCGTCGATTGCAATGAGCTTCAATATATTGCCGCTGATGTCAAACTTGACGCCCGTGTGAACGACTTTGCTGTCGTTGACTGCGACGGCAAATATAGTCTGCCTGACCATATCTTTTAAAACGCCCTGATTGATAACAATAGGATATCCGCCCGATACCGACGGGAGCTCGGGATATTCCTCCGCGCTCATGCCGATAAGCGAATATTTTGCGTTGCCGCTGACGATGCTTGCAAGAAGTCTCGCGTCGGACTCAAAGCGCACGCTCTCGCCGGGGAGCTTGCGCAGAATGTCGCAGAGAATACGGGCGTTTATAATTATCGAGCCCTCCTCTTCGACTGTTGCCTTTATTGCGGTATTTATGCCGAGTTCAAGGTCATAGCCCGTGAGAATGAGCTGACCGCTGACTGCTTTTATGAGAATACCTTCTACTGCGGGTATCGATGTTTTGGTCGATACTGCTCTCTGCACGTTGAGGCAAGCCTCGGAGAGCTCCGCCGTGCCGCAAACAAATTTCATGAAAGATCCTCCCTGTCTGTGAATAAATAAATATTATATTTAGTAGTAGTAGTAGAGGGTGTTGAAAGTGAGGAAAAGTGCCTCTGTCCCTTTACTGTCAATGAAACTGCGATTTTGAGTTTTCCACATCGGATGAGGAAAGATTTTACTTTTCCACACACTTAAAAACACCGATGTGGAAAATGTGGAAAACCGATATGTGGAAAACTAAAAGAATGTGGAAAACTTTTCTTTTTATCAGAGCTCTTTTCTACCCTCGATAGCCTTTGTGAGAGTGAAGTTATCGGCATATTCAAGATCCGCGCCGACGGGGATTCCGTAAGCAAGGCGCGATACTTTCACTCCGAGCGGCTTTACGAGCCTTGAGATAAACAGAGCCGTGACATCGCCCTCGGCTGTCGGATTGGTCGCCATGATAAGCTCTTTTACTTCGCCGTCGCCAAGCCTGTTGACAAGCTCTTTTATGCAGAGATCGTCCGGACCGACTCCGTTCATCGGGGATATCAGCCCGTGGAGAACGTGATATACTCCACCGAACTCGTGCGTGCGCTCGATAGCCATGACCGCTTTCGGGTCTTCGACAACGCAGATAACGCTTTTGTCCCTCGACGGGCTCTTGCATATCGGGCAGAGCTCCGAGTCGGTTAAGTCACAGCATATTGGGCAGCGGTGAATTTTTGTCTTCGCCTCAACTATCGTGTCGGCAAATTCTTTTGCCTGCTCGTCCGTCATCGAAAGAATATGATAGGCGAGCCTTTGGGCATTTTTTCTGCCGATTCCCGGCAGGCGCTCAAACTGCTCTATCAATCTCGCGAGCGGAGCGGCATTGTTCTGCGCCATATCAGAAAAGTCCGGGGATGGAAAGTCCACCCTTGGCGCGCTCCATGCCCTGCTCCATAGCGTCGTTAGCCTTGCGAACGCTCTCATTGAAAGCGGCGATTATCAGATCCTCGAGCATCTCCGGCTCTTCGGGGTCGATTATCTCTGGAGCCATTTTTATGGAAACAGCCTCGTGGCGTCCGTTGACGGTCACTTCGACCGCACCGCCGCCTGCGCTGGCGGTGAACTCGGTCTCTTCGACCTCCTGCTGGACGCGGGCCATCTCCTCCTGCATCTCCTGGATTTTCTTCATCATATTTGCACTGCCGCCCTGCTGGGCGCCGGGGATTCTTGCTTTCATGATTATTTCTCCTTGCTTCAACTGTTTTTGAAATCGTTTATTTTTTTTATAAGCCCTTCGAGCGGGTCTTTGCCGCTGTGCTGTTCGGGGGCTTTATAAAGACCTATTTTATACCGTTTGCCGGTTACGGCAAAAATCGCTTTCATTAAGAGAACCGCGTGGGTGTCCTGCTTGATGAAAGATGAGAGCGCGGGATTCTCGCTCTTTATAAGAATAAAGTTGTCGCGCTCATATCCGCTCGCGCCGTTGAGTATTCCGTGGAGCGGCGCATCGACTTTCTGAAGCTCGTCCATGACTTCCGCCCAGCGGGAGAACTGAACTGTCTCGCCGTTCGTGCCCTCGGGTGATGGCGCGGGAGCGTGATGTTCAATAGGAGCTTCTGTTTTCGGCTCGGAAGCCTTTTCTTTTGTATCAGCTTTCTGCGGCTCGGGAGCTTTTTTCACTTCTTCCGCTTTTATCTGCGGACGAGGCTCGGGAACGGCTGTTTTAATTTGTTCGGGAGCTTTCGGCTTATTTTCAACGGGCACAGCACTGCTTGCCGCCGTGAAATTGCCGGAAGCCAATTTCGCTTCGAGCGCGGATATTCTCCTGAGCAGAGCGTCGTTTTCCGAATCGAGCGACTCGGAGCAGAGCTTCACGAACGCCATTTCGAGCGGTATTCTCTTGTTAGACGCGCGCTTTATCTGCGAAAATGTGTCTTCGATAATATTTAAATCATAGAGAAGCTCTTCGAGCGGCAGTTTTTCCGCGAGAGCTTTCAGAGATTTCAGTTCATCGTCTGTCGCTATCAGAATACTGTCTGCATTTTTGACCGTCTTGACTATCATTAAATCGCGCAGATGGAACATGAATTCGGAGCAGAGGCGTTCCATATCGCAGGAGTTCATGTGCAGCTCGTTGATTATACCGAGAGCTGAGGCGCAGTCTTTTTTGATTATGCATTCGGACAGGCGCATCAGATAGTCGCGCCCTGCGAGTCCCGCGCTCTTTGTAACGACTTCGCTCGTTATATGTTCGTCGACGGCGCAGCATCTGTCGAGCAGAGAGAGCGCATCGCGCAGTGCTCCGTCGGCGACTTTCGCTATCAGCGCGGCGGCGTCTTCGTCGAGAGTGATATTTTCATGCTCGGCGACATATTGGAGTCTCGCGCAGATATCCTCGGGTGTTATTCTCTTGAAGTCAAATCTCTGGCAGCGTGAAAGAATAGTCGCGGGGAGCTTGTGAACTTCGGTAGTTGCGAGGATAAATATAACATGCTCCGGCGGCTCTTCGAGAATTTTTAAAAGTGCGTTGAACGCGCCGGTCGAGAGCATATGAACCTCGTCTATAATATAGACTCTGTACTTCGCTTTGACAGGAGTGAAGTTCGCTTCGTCGCGAAGATCGCGGATATTGTCAACGCCGTTGTTTGAAGCGGCGTCTATTTCAATAACATCGAGCACCGAGCCGTTGTCGATGCCGCGGCATATCTCGCACTCGTTGCAGGGGTCGCCGTCATGCGGCGAGAGACAGTTGACCGCCTTTGAAAGAATCTTCGCGCAGGTGGTCTTGCCCGTTCCGCGCGAGCCGGTGAACAGATAGGCGTGGGCGACCCTGCCGCTGACGAGCTCATTCTTGAGCGTCGCGGTTATATGGGGCTGACCGTAGACCTCTTCAAAAGTCTGCGGACGCCATTTTCTGTAGAGCACGCGGTACATAACAGACCGTCCTTTAAAAATACTTTTTGATAAAGCAAAAACGAGCCTTTATCTTGGTCATGCGGCGGGCAGGCGGACTGTGGCGCACAGTGCAGACCGCTTAATGCTGCTCGGTTCCCCGCCTGACATGGTTCACGGCGCCCCGCCGCACAGGACCCGCCACGCCACATGACCAAAACAAAGCCTCGCTTAAGATGCTTATCAGGTTACTAAGATATTATAATATATATTTGAATCAATTACAAGTGCTATATACTATAATAATATGCAAAATTTTTTGTTTTCCGGGTTTTGTGTAAGTTACCTTGAAAACTGAACAGAGAAAGCCTGATTTACGCTTCTAAATTTATTTCGCTGTTTTCAGGTTACCTTGAAAACTAAACAAAGAAAGCTTTTTAATAGCCGAATTTATTTTGCTGGATTTAAGTTACCTTGAAAATTGAACAGCAAAGATTTGATTTTTTAAAAGCCTGATTTATAAACAGATATTTACATCTCCCGGCAATATTCCGCCGATTTGTTTTATAAGCAATGTTTTCTGCTTTTCATGGGTAAACAAGTATGATATAATAAAAATATGTATAAGAAAGGAAGTCTTATCATGACAAAGCTCAAGAAATTCGGCGGAAAATACAAAGACGAGACTATTGAGAGAATAGCGCGGTACTTCGGATTCAGCGCGGGTCTGCATTTCGGCACGGACAAGCCCGACGAGAGTCGGATGAAGGCGGCGAAAAAGACGCTCAAAGAGTGGACTCACGGAAACGACGAATTATTTGTGATAGTTGACGAAAAAGATACGGTCGGCTTTGTCCATATAAATTACCGCACGGGCAACACCGCGTGGATCGAGGATATCTATGTTGATGAACTGAGACGCGGACAGGGAATCGCCACGCGCGTTATAGGTCTTGCGGAGGATAAAATAAAATCCCACAGGGGCTATACTTCGATTTGTCTCGAGGCTTCGCCAGATAATAAAGCCGCGCTCGCACTCTATCATAAGCTCGGTTATATCACGCTCGGCATGATAACCGTGCGCAAAGAGATATACAAAAACGACAAAAAGAACGAAACCGAGCTTTTCGGACTGACTTATAAATATTGAGGTGCAGCATGGAATACAAATTCAATCATTTTAATTTCAACGTAAAAAATCTCGACGAGAGCATAAAATTCTATAACGAAGCTCTCGGACTCAAAGAGATCCGCCGTAAAGAGGCGTCCGACGGCTCTTTTACAATAGTTTTCATGGGCGACGGCAGCGGCACTTTTTCTCTGGAGCTTACCTGCCTCAAGGATCACCCGCAGGCATATGACCTGGGCGAATGCGAATTTCATCTCGCGCTGACTGCGGACGACTACGAGGCTTCGCTCAAAAAGCATCAAGAGATGGACTGCGTCTGCTATATAAACGAGGGCATGGGGATATATTTTATCTCCGACCCGGACGGCTATTGGATAGAGATAATCCCGAAGAGGTAAGCTATGACAAAAAAGCAAAAGGCCGCCCTCGCTGTGGCGGCGCTCGAAAAAGAATATCCCGATGCTCTGTGTTCGCTTGAAGAAAAAGAGCCTTATCGCCTGCTGATAGCGGTCAGACTCTCGGCTCAGTGTACCGACGCGCGGGTAAATTTAGTCACCCCCGTGCTCTTTGAGCGATTCCCGACGCTCGAGAGCCTCGCTTTTGCCGATGTTGCCGAGGTCGAGGAGATAGTCCACCCCTGCGGATTTTTCCGCGCAAAGGCGAACGACATAGTCTCGATGAGCCGGATGCTCATTGAAAAATATGATTCTAAAGTGCCGGACACTATCGAAGAGCTTATTAAGCTCCCGGGAGTCGGCAGAAAGACCGCGAATTTAATAGTCGGCGATGTCTACGGCAAGCCCGCAGTCGTTGCGGACACGCATCTTATCAGAATAACAAATTTGCTTGGGCTCGTTGACACAAAAGACCCCGCAAAAGTAGAAAAAGAGCTGAAAGCTCTGCTCAATCCTAAAAAGAGCAACGATTTTTGCCACCGCTGCGTGCTCCACGGCAGGGCGGTGTGCATCGCACGCAGACCGAACTGTCCCGCCTGCGTGATGAATGAATTTTGCAGCTATTACTTAAAGCAGAAATGATATCAGCGCCGTCACCGCAGCTCCCGCGAGCGCGGAGCAGGCAAATTTCAGCGCGGAGATAATTTTTCTCTTTTTGAGCTTGCTTGCCGGAGGGATTCCTGCGCTGTCGGCTATCAGACCTGCCCGCTCGCGCAGCGTGCCCTCGCTCGTTGCGGCGTATTCGGGTTTGACGAAAAACAGCACTTTTTCAAAATATTCGCATTTGGTCTGCGTTATCTCTATGACCTGACGGTTCACACCTTTTATCATTTTTTCTTGCCCTCCGAATGTCATGTGTTGATTATTTTTGACTTTTCGGGCGTGAAATATACCGACGGGCGG
>CAVAWW010000063.1:0-11404 GCA_963592475.1 bacterium | reverse complement strand
CGCGCCAACGCCACCCTGCGGCACATTCCGCCGCTGAGCTCGGCGGGCTTTTTGTTCAACGCATCCGAAAGCTCAACTTTTTCGAGCATCTCTTTTGCGCGTTCCTTTGAGCACA
Organism: bacterium; assembly: GCA_963592475.1. Lineage (GTDB taxonomy): Bacteria > Bacillota > Clostridia > Oscillospirales > Acutalibacteraceae > CAG-177. The sequence goes on along the minus strand of CAVAWW010000063.1, from coordinate 11,289 downwards.
CGGCGGCAACATTGTCGAGCGCGCTCAGCCACGGGAGCAGGCGGTCATTTTGAAAAACGACAGCTGTCTTTTTGCCCTCGAGTCCGGAAATATTGCCGGAATCCGGCTGTTCGAGCCCGAGAATTATGCGTATCAGCGTCGTCTTTCCGCTCCCCGATGCGCCGCATATCGCAAAAATTCCGCTGTCGGGAATCTCCGCGCTTATGTTATCGAGTACCGAAACGCCGTCAAATGATTTCGAGATGTTCTGAAGCTCTATCATTTCTCCCACCCCGCAGTCTTTTTGAGTATCAGGCGCAGGACGAATTCGAGCGCAACGCTCAACAGAATAACAACGAGCGTCACCGCGAAGAGCGTCGGGGTCTCGAGATATATCTTTGAATAATACAGCTCGCTGCCGAGCGCGTGCTTAGGCAGGCTCAGCACCTCCGCCGCGACTCCGGCTTTCCATGAGAGACCGAGCGCTGTCGAGCATCCGGCGAAGAAATACGGGCGGACGCTCGGGAGATATATCTTTTTGAGCATATCTTTTTTGGAAAAGCGAAATATGTGCGCCATCTCAATTAAATCGCGGTCGCACTCGGCTATTCCGCGGCTCACATTGCCCCAGAGTATCGGCAGAACCATGAGAAAGGCTATGAAAACAGCCACGTTGTCCCGCTTTATCCACACGAGGGCGAGGATAATGAACGAGGCGACGGGCGTTGAGCGCACGACGGTCAGCAGCGGCGTGAACAGCTCATAGAGCACGCGCGACATGGCGGTCAGCACGCCGAGTATTGACCCAGCGGCTATGCCGAGCGCGCAGCCTGCGATGATTCGCAGCAGCGATTGCAGCACGGCGAGCCAGAAGCTGCCCTTGAGTGCGAGCTCCCAAAGGCGCGCGAGCGTCACGGCAGGCGAGGGGAGCAGAAGCTCCGACCCGACGGCGCGCGACGCTATGAACCATATAAATATCCAGAAGAGTGCCGCCGCGATTTTCAAGACCGCGGTCGGCACTTTTTGCGTTTTTTTATTTGCCTGTGTAGTAGAGATCATCACCGGGCATTGCTCCTCCGACTGATGTGGGGTCTGCTTTGAAGAGAACGTCAAAATTCGCCTTTGCGGTCTTTATCATCTCGTCGCCGGTCATATAGACGATGTTGCAGTTGGGCAGAGCCTTTGCGGCAATCTGCGCGTTGGGGACGATGCCCGCGTCGGCTATCATCTGCGCCGCCTTTTCGGTGTTGCCGTTGACGAAATCGACGGATTCTTTATATGCCGCGAGGAAAGCCTTGACGGCGTTGGGATGAGCCTCAAGGAACTCGGTGCGGACTATCAGGCAGCCCTGCGCGAGCGAGGTCTTTTCGCCCTTTGCGGCGGTCGCTTTCTCCCACTCTTCAGTCAGGTCGAGTGCCTTGCGAACGGAGCTGTTCTTTGCCATAACGGTCGTGACATTGGGCTCAGGGAGCATCGCAATGTCGATTTTGCCGGTCGCCATGAGCGTTGCAAGCTCGGCGTGGTCGGTGTAGTAGGTTATCTCAACATCCTTTTTGGGGTCGATGCCGTTTGCTTCGAGGATGTAGTTGAGGACATATTCGGGCGTTGCGCTCTGTCCGGTCGCCCCTATCTTTTTGCCCTTGAGGTCGGCGACGCTCTTGATGCTTTCGCCGTTTTCGAGAATCGAAAGTACGCCGAGGGTGTTGATTGCTATCATCTTAACTTTTCCGCCGGTCTTTTTGTATATCGCGGCGGCGAGGTTCAGCGGGCAGGCGGCGATATCCGCTTCGCCCTTGATTATGAGGGGCGCTATCTCGGTCGCGGCGGTGGCTATCGAGATATTGTACTGCGCGTTTTTGTCGCTGATGAGCTTAGCCATGCCCATGCCTGTCGGACCCTTGAGGGTCGTGATATTTATAGGCGTTGTGTCCGCCGGAACAGTCTCTTCCGTGGTCGTTGCGCTGTCGTCGGTCTTTCCGGTGCATGCCGCGAAGCTGAAAACCATCGCGAGGCACAGCAGCAGGGAAAGAATCTTTGTGAATTTTTTCATTGTGCATTGCTCCTTCGAATTTATATATATCTGAAACTGGGCTTCGCGCCGCCGCCGGAAGCTGCGCTTCCGGCGCGCGCCCCGCGGGGCGCGCCTGAGCCGCTTCGCGGCTCGGCGGCGCTTAACCCCGATCCTTGACCGTGATAAAAATTTTCTTGCCCTCGCGGCGTATGTCACCGCTCGTCTCGAGGCTGTCCAGTGCGCGGTAGAGCGACGCGCGCCCGACATCGAGTCTTCGCGCAAGCTCCGCGCAGCTCTGAATGTCAACCTCGCCGTCCTGCTCGCGCTCGAGCAGATAAGAGAGCAGCTTGCTCGCGCTGTCCCCGGCGGTCAGAGCCTCGATTCTGCGCGTCAGAAAGCGTATCCGCGCCGAAAGATAGGCGGCGAACCCGATAGCAGCTCCCGGCTCGCTCTCGATAAGCTCAGCTATCGCGTCTTTTTCAAAGAATACCGCGCTGCATTCGACCCGCGCCGTGACGGTCGTCGCCGGGGACGGCTCGTCGGAGAAGAGAGTCACAGCACCGAAAATGTCGCCGGGCACGAGCGTGTTTATGACCGCGCGTCCTTTGTTTACTGCGGCGCTGCCCGCGATTATCATGCCCATTATGCGCCCGCCGCGCGAGGGAGAGAGAATCTCGTCGCCCCTGTGAAAGGTCTGAATGTCCGCATTTTCAACGAGCCGTTCGAGCCTGTCCTCGCCGACGCTTTGGAATATCCTGTTGTTTTTGAGCATCGAAGCACATTCGCGCGCCGTCATTGAATCACCTTTAACTGTATCATTTGAAACACTTTTATTATAATTGCAATTGCCCACACTGTCAATAGTATTGGCAGTTTTATTGCCTTGAAAAAGGCGGATTTTAATGCTATACTTTCCGTGGAAAGAAAAACGGAGGCAAAATAATGGCAAGCAACTTTTTCGCAATGATATCGAGGCTCAAATATATCGACCGCTGGGCGCTTATGCGCAACACCCATGAGGAGAACCTGAGCGAGCACTGCATGGAGACCGCGTGCATCGCCCATGCGCTGGCGGTCATCGGCAACAGACGCTTCGGCAAGTATTACAACGCCGAGCGCGCCGCCCTGCTCGGACTCTATCATGACGCGCCCGAGACGCTGACCGGCGACATGCCCACGCCCGTCAAATATTACAGCCCGCATATCCGCGAGGCATATGCGCAGGTGGAGCAGAGCGCGTGCGAGCACCTTGTTTCAATGCTCCCCGAGAATCTGCGAGCCGACTTTGCACCGTTATTTTTTAAAGATGAAAGCGACGAAGATCTCTGGAAACTGGTCAAGGCTGCGGACAAAATATGTGCCTATATAAAATGTATAGAGGAGAAGAAGGCGGGCAACACCGAATTCGACCGCGCCGCCGAGTCGACCCTCGAATCGATAAATGCATTGGATATTCCGGAGGCGGAGGAGTTCATGAAAGAATTTCTGGACGGCTACCGCCTGACGCTTGATGAGATAAAAGAATAATCAGCGAAGCATTTTCCACAAATGAATCTTGACTTTTTTGTAACATTTCCCCAAACAATTGTAAATTTACCGTAAATCTTGACTATGAACGCCCTCTTTGATATAATAACGGAAGAAATGCCGTGCAAAAAAGAAGTGTGCGGTGTTTAAAAAACCAGATAGAACTTTCTTAGGAGGAAAGAAAATGAAGAGAATTTTAGCACTGCTTCTTGTCTTTGCTACCATCTTCGCTTTTGCGGCCTGCAAGAAGACCGACAAGGACGATAACGGCACAACGACCGGCGGCAGCAAGGATGCGGTTGTGGACGTCAGTGCAGACGACACTTCCGACAGCTCCGAGTCTTCGCTCGACAGCACCGACGGTACCAAGGCTTCGACCACGGGCACAAAGAGAACTCCCGGCAAGAAGAGCAACATTGGCACCAACACTGTCGTCAAGCCCAGCCACAATCCCACAGTCAGACCTACAAAGCATAAGTATGTTATCACTGTTCAGAAGGGCAGCAACGGCATGGCTGAGATAGTCACCGTCGACGGCACTTCTTATAACCTCAAGAACTCCAATGATGTCGCGGCTCTCAAGAAGAGAATCTCCGACGAGAGCGAGAACGACCTTCTCGGTCAGCTCTATGATGTCGATGCGACTATCGCTGCTCAGCTCGGACTGAGCGCGCTCGATGACGGCGCTCTGCTTTCTTACAAGTATGATCCCGAGGGCGAGTTCTTCTATGTTGACGATATCAACTCCTGGCAGCAGCAGTTCGGTTTCAACCCGCTGTACGATTTCGCAGCAGGCTTCACCGTAATGTACTATGACACTGTCAGAATCTATTTCGACTATGAGAACCGCGGCTACCTGCTCCAGCTCTGGAAGGGTCAGTACGGCCTTATGTTCATCGGTTCCGAGATCGGCTTCTATGAGAAGGACGACAAGAAGCCCACTTCTTCCAGCGCTGCGCTCAATCACTATGAGTGCGCCACCGATCACCTTCTTCCCATGGAGATGGTCTGCTATCGTATGGATTCCACCGGAACACTCAATCCGCTCTTCAAGCGTAAGTATGAGCGCCATTGGTGGTCAACCGGTTTCGTTCCGGGCGTTCTCAAGAACTTCCGCGACCGTTCCGAGCTTGTTATGGAAGCAAGAGTTACCTTCGATACTCCCGAGATGGCTAAGATTGTCGGCGATACCTTCAAGGCTAACAAGTTCAAGGAGATCGATCCCTCTCAGCACAACATTTATAATCCCGACACCTACTATGTAAAGGGCTGCGATGTTGTCTTCACCTGGAGAAAGATTCAGAGCAAGAAGGATGTTATAATCCTCAAGCCCACCACCACGACCACCACCGCTCCCTCGACTTCCGCTCCGGCTACCGAGTCCACAGGCGCATAAAAACAGGTCGTTATCGAAATATCATTACTATTAATGATGATTTTATAATAATTACAAATTGTTAAAAATCAGTTAATACGCTTGACAAAATCAGAAAGCGTGATATAATCTGAAAGTGTAATGATATTTCTTCAATTTCATTGCCAATTAAGTCTTGACGGACTTAAAAATTTATTAAAATCAGAAAGGGTTGTAGAAAAATGAAGAAAATCGTAAGTCTTCTCCTGGCTCTTGTCATGGTTCTCTCCCTCGGCGTTGCAGCTTTCGCTGTTGATGCAGAGGATGCTAACACCACCACGACTGAAGAAGCCACTCCTACAGTCACCATCGACCAGATCCTTGAGTGGATTAAGGGAACCATCATGCCTGAGATTAACATGGATCTCATGAAGGAAGTCATCAAGCAGACTAAGGCTACCATCGAAAATATCGTTGAGCTGCTCAAGCCTTTCTTCGACAAGAATCAGAACCCCAATCTTCCTGATGCTTCTGAGATTCCCGCAGCTATGATGAACGCTTTCATCGATCTCCTTGCTAAGGCATTCAAGACCGACAGAGACACCATCATCAACAAGCTTCTCGAGATCCCGCTGGTCAAGAAGATCATGGGCTGGTACGGCTATAAGCCCGCTACCACCACTGAGGCTCCTGCAACTTCTGCTCCCGAGACCACTGAGGCTCCCGCTGAGACTGAGGTTCCCAACACCGGCGCTGCTGCTGCTGTTGCTGCTGTTGCTTCTCTCTCCGTCGCTGCTGCTGCTGCTTTTGTCTCCAAGAAGAAGGCTGCTTAACAGTTCGGTAATTGAACAAATGAAAGTCCGGACGGTCTTTGACCGCCCGGATTTTTTATCAGCATAAACAAAACCGGACGATTAAATCGCCCGGTCTTTTTCATATCTGATTTTCTTCGCAAAATATGCTTTCTATCACTTTTTCGCACCCCTCCGGTGAATAGACCCACGAATCTATATGGCGGCTGTCCGTGAAATATCTTATCGGCGCGGGCGGGTAGTCTGCGCTGAACGAATCGACTATGACGAGCTTTATTTTCATGCGCTGCGGCAGTATGCTTTTTATATATACGCTCGCGTGGTCGCCGTCTTTTACTCCGTCGCAGTATTCCGCAAGCCCCGCAAGGTTCGGCGTCAGCTCAACGAATATGCCGTATTTCTCGACCGAGCGGACGATTCCGGGAACCGTTTCGCCGGCTTTGAACGCGGCGGAGTTCTCTTCCCATGTGCCGAGCAGTTCGCGGTGCGAGAGCGTGATGCGCCCCAATTCGTCGCAGCTTTTGACTATCGCGCGGATGTTCTGTCCCGTCGAAAACCGCGCGTTCGGGTGCGGGATGCGCGAGACGGAGATGCTGTCGATGGGCAGCAGCGCGCTTATCCCTGCGCCGATGTCGCAGAATGCGCCGAATGGTTCCATGTGCGTGACGCAGGCGTCGATAACATCGCCGCAGACGAGCGACGAGAGATATTCCCTGCGGCAGTCCTCCTGCACGCTGCGGCGGCTGAGGATGGCATATGTTTCGCCTTTCTGATCCGTGTCGAACCCGGTTATGCGGAAAATAACCGCCTTGTTCACCCGCGAAATCAGCGCGATATCGCGCACGCTCCCGTCCTCGATTCCGAGCGCGCCCTCGTTTTTCGGTATTATGCCGCGCATGCAGCCGAGGTCAACATGGAGATTGTGCTCGCCGTCGCACAGCACGGCTCTGCCCTCGAGCGGAGTTCCGCTTTTGCACGCCTCCCTGAGCAGTGTCGGAGAGCTGAGTATCCGGGCGTTCTGCGCCGTCGGCAGCAGTGTTCCCTCGGGTTTGAAGCAGGTCATTGTCTGTTCAGTCCTTTCGCGGCGCCGCGTCCGGCGGCGAGCCGATCGTTTTGAAAATATGCGGAATTTTGCGCCCGCAGTGTACAAAATGTGAAAATAATGTTATAATAATTTACAGTCCGATAAAGGAGGAAGAACGATGGATGTCAGAGTGGGCGACAAGCTCATCATGAAGAAGAACCACCCGTGCGGCAGCAACGAGTTTGCTGTGCTTCGCATCGGCATGGATTTTCGCATCCGCTGTCTCGGCTGCGGCCGCGAGGTCATGGTTCCGCGCGTCAAGGCGGAGAAGAACATAAAACGTATCGAGCGCACCGAGAAGGATTAGCATATTTTGCCTCACACCGCGTTGGCGGTCAAGAATAGTTTTTGCACTCGGAGGAAAATATGCTCGAAAAACTCAAAAAGGTTGAAGAAAAGTTTGATTTTATAAGCGCGGAGCTCTGCAAGAGCGAGGTCGTCTCCGATATGGAGCTGTACAAAAAATATATGCAGGAGCTCAAGCACTTATCACCTATAGTTGAAAAATACCGCGAATACAAAGCGGCGGAAAAGAACGCCGGGGAGGCGAAGAGCCTGCTCGAAGAGAGCGGCGCGGATCCCGAACTCAAGGAGCTTGCACGCGCCGAGCTTGAAGAGGCGAAAGAGAATATCGAGCGCACTCAGCAGGAGCTGAAAGTGCTTCTGCTCCCGCGCGACCCGAACGACGACCGCAATGTTATCGTTGAGATACGCGGCGGCGCAGGCGGCGAAGAAGCCGCGCTGTTCGCGGGCGTGCTGTTCAGAATGTACTCGATGTACGGCGACACAAAGGGCTTCAAGACCGAAGTCCTCAGCGCGAACGCCACGGAACTCGGCGGATACAAAGAAATAAGCTTCATGATAAGCGGCGAGGGTGCGTATTCCCGCCTCAAATTCGAGAGCGGCGTCCACCGCGTCCAGCGTGTGCCCGAGACCGAGAGTATGGGGCGCATACACACTTCGACAGTCACCGTCGCAGTCCTGCCCGAGGCGCAGGAGGTCGATGTTGAAATAAACCCGTCCGACCTGCAAATCGACACCTTCCGTTCGAGCGGCGCAGGTGGTCAGCATGTCAACAAGACCGAGTCCGCCATCAGAATCACGCATATCCCGACGGGCACCGTCGTCGAGTGCCAGGACGAGCGGAGTCAATATAAAAACAAAGACAGGGCGATGAAAATACTTCGCTCGAGAATACTCGAAGCTGAGCGCAGAAAGCAAAATGAGGCTATCGCGGGCGAGCGCCGCGCACAGGTCGGCACAGGCGACCGCAGCGAGCGCATCAGGACATATAACTACCCGCAGGGGCGCGTCACGGATCACCGCATCGGGCTGACGCTATACCGCCTCGAAGCGATACTCAACGGCGACCTCGATGAGCTGATTGATGCGCTCATCACGGCGGATACCGCCGAAAAGCTCAGGTCTACTGACGATTAAACGAAAGAAGAATCTTTATGATAACAAAGCTTATAACAGAAAAAGACGGCGAAAAGGGTCTCAACGAGGCGGCGCGCCTGCTAAAAGACGGCGAGCTCGTCGCCATACCGACAGAGACGGTCTACGGTCTTGCGGCGAACGCCCTCGACGGAAATGCCGTCAAAAACATATTTGTCGCCAAAGGCCGCCCGCAGGATAACCCGCTGATAGTTCACATAGCGGAGATTGATGAAATCCTGCCGCTTGTCAAAAACTTCGATGAGCGCGCCCGTGCGCTCGCCGAGGCTTATTGGCCGGGGCCTCTTACAATGATACTCCCGAAGAGCGACATCATCCCGAACGAAGTCTGCGCCGGGCTTGACACGGTGGCGATAAGAATGCCGTCGCACCCGATAGCGCACGAGATAATCAAAAAATGCGGATTCCCGCTTGCGGCGCCGAGCGCGAACACATCGGGCAAGCCGAGTCCCACGACCGCCGCACATGTTATGAACGACATGGACGGCAAAATCGCCGCAGTTGTTGACGGCGGCAGCTGCTCGGTCGGCGTCGAGTCGACCGTTGTCACTCTTGCCTGCCCCGTTCCGCGTGTCCTGCGCCCCGGCGGAGTGACCCCGGATCAGCTTCGTGCGGTGCTCGGCGAGGTCGAGATAGACAAGGCAGTTTTCAAGGCGCTCGAGAGCGGCGAAAAAGTCCTCTCGCCCGGCATGAAATATAAACATTATTCGCCGAACGCCCATGTTATAATCGTAAAAGGCGATTTTGACAAATTTGCTTCGCTCGTCGCAGAGCCGCGCAGCGAAAGGACCTGCGCAGTCTGCTTTGACGGCGAGGAGGACAAAATTTCCGTTCCCGCATATCCCTACGGCCACGCAGACAGCCCCGAGGAGCAGGCGCGCGAGCTGTTCGATGTGCTCAGACACGTTGACGATGAAAAAATGGAGCTTGCCTTTGTGCGGTTCCCGTCGCTCGACGGAGTGGGAATGGCTGTCTACAACCGTCTGCTCAGAGCGGCAGGCTTTGAGGTGATTGAGCTGTGAGCATCTATGTTGCCGGACTCACCGGTCAGACGGGCTCGGGCAAAAGCACCGTCGCCGATATCTTTCGCGCGCACGGCGTCTGCGTTATCGACTGCGACAAGCTGGCTCGCGAAATAGTCGAACCCGGTTCGCCGGTGCTTATTGATCTCGCCCGACTCTTCGGCGACGATCTGATTCTCCCGGACGGCTCTCTTGACCGTCACAAGCTCGCACGGCGTGCGTTTGCGAGCGAAGAAAAGACAAATCTGCTCAATTCCGTGACCCACCCGGCGATAACCGCGCTCGTGCGAAAGCGCGTAGCCGAAGCCGAAAAAAACGGATATAAAATCGCTATGCTCGACGCGCCCGTGCTCTTTGCGAGCGAACTTCTCGGCGACTGCCGCGCCGTAATATGCGTCTGCGCGCCGAAAGATCAGCGCATGGCACGGCTCATGAGCCGCGACGAAATCGCCTCCGACGAAATAGAAAGAAGAATGTCCGCCCAGCCCGATGAGAAATATTACAGGGACAATTCAGATATAATAATAGAGAATCCCGACGGCTGCGACCCGACGGAGCAGTGCATAAAGGCGCTGGAAAGCCTGAAAATCGGAGGCTGAAAATGAAAAAGAGGGCGGGATACAAGCTCATAGCCCTGCTGCTGTGCTTCGTGCTGGCGGTGTGCGGGATAACGGCGGCGCTGACGGTCGGCGCGATAAGATTCGTTTATCCTATGAAGTACGAGGACTATATTGATAAATATTCAGCTCAGTACGATGTCCCGAAAACACTTTTGCTCGCGGTCATAAAGACCGAGAGCTCGTTTGACCCCAAAGCCAAATCCTCGGCGGGGGCGTTGGGGCTGACTCAGATAACGCCCGAGACTTTTCACTGGCTCCAGACAAAGACAGGCGAAACTTTGAGCGACGATGCGCTCTCCGACCCGGAGACTGCGATAAGATATGGCGCGCTTTTCCTCGGGCTTTTGCTCGATGAGTTCAACTCTGCCGAGACCGCCGTTGCCGCCTATCATGCGGGGCGCGGCAGGGTCAATTCGTGGCTCAAGGACGAAAATATATCGCCCGACGGCGTGAATCTTAAAGATATTCCGATTCCCGAAACGGCTCACTATGTGCGCAAAGTGATGCGCGCTGTGAATATATATAATTCCCTTTACAAATCAAGATAGGAGGAATATAAAATGAAGGACGAAAAAAATCCGGCGCAGGAGCTCAGAGAAAAGCTGTTTGCTCAGCCTAAGCACGCCGCGCTGAGAATGAGCGACGATGAAATTTCCGCGGCGTTTGAGTGGTGCGAGGGATACAAAACTTTCCTCAGCGACAACAGAACCGAGCGCGAGATAACCGCGTTTTCGCAGAAGCTCGCCGAGGCGCGCGGCTTCGAGAAGTTCGACTCGTCGAAGAAGTATTCGGCGGGCGACAAGGTCTGGTTCAATGTAAAAGAAAAGGCGATTATCCTCGCTGTTTTCGGCACGCGCCCGCTGAGCGACGGAGTGAAAATCGCGGCGGCGCATATCGACTCGCCTCGTCTCGATGTCAAGCCCAACCCCATGTACGAGGATTGCGAGATTGCGCTCTTCAAGACTCACTACTACGGCGGCATAAAGAAATATCAGTGGCCGACAGTCCCGCTTTCGCTCCACGGCGTTATCGTCAAGGCAGACGGCGAGAAGATAACTGTCTCCATCGGCGACAAAGAGGGCGAGCCGCAGTTCGTCATCAGCGACCTGCTCCCGCATCTTGACAGCACCATGGGTGAGCGCAAGGCTTCGCAGGTCATCAAGGGCGAAGAACTCAACGTTCTTATCGGCAGCATGCCTTTCAGAAGCGATGAGGGCAGCGACCTCGTGAAGCTCAATATTCTGAAACTTCTCAACGAGAAATACGGCATCACCGAGTCCGATTTCCTCTCCGCAGAGCTGGAGCTCGTTCCCGCGTCGAGAGTTTCGGATATCGGCTTTGACCGCAGCCTCATCGGCGGCTACGGCCACGATGACAGGGTCTGCGCATATCCCGCGCTCATGGCGGCTCTCGACTGCCCGA
>CAVAWW010000062.1:0-12186 GCA_963592475.1 bacterium | reverse complement strand
GCTCTGAAGTGCTATACAGCTGGCTTTGTTATATAGCTCAGTATCCGTGATTTGAAAAATTTTAATTATTTTTAAAATTTTTCAAATCAAAGGAGATCATTATGAGCTGGAATGACGGATATGAAAGAAAAAAGTTTGAACGAAAACAGGTTGGACAGGCAAAAAGGTTTAAAGATCTTGGAATGACCGATGAACAGATACAAGAAATATATGCATTAGATTTGCGAGAGTATCGAAATAATCGTATTTTTTCAATTCATACCCAATCTATTGATTCATTGGAAAATGATGAAAGCAGAAACGGCCTATATAAGAAGTTTGTAACTTCGACGACTTGTTCTATGGATATGAGTGAGTGCAGTCGATTTGAGTGGATTGAAGAAATAGAAAACAGCATGCTGTATCTCGCAATTTCCAAACTTGCGGTACAGCAAAAAGAATTGTTGACGCTGTTATATATCGATGGATATAGCCAGGTAGAAATTGCAAAATTTTTTCACACCAGTAAGGATGCAATCAACAAAAGGTTTCTTCGCATAAACAAGCGGATTACTGCTTCTGTCGCAAAGCAAGGAGGGCTTTATAAATGAATGATTTTAAGAATCGCTCTCCATATATCGAGCTTTGCTTATGCCGCCGATGCGCAAGTGTTTATTACGACGATCCAACATATTGGATTGAAAGGGCAGAGATCTTTCAGGACGAATTGCATATGTGTGATATTTGCCATCAGCGATATGGACTAGATTATTCCATTTGGAGAAAGTCAAGTGCGCGATTTAAAAAATCGCATCGTTGAGGAGGTGCCTGAAAACGGATATGATTAAAGCAGATAAAGAAAACAATATTTTCGGTGCACTGAAACTCATTGAGCAGCTTTATCTTGATGGTGAAATCTCCGGCTATGTGTTTAGAAACATCCTTCAAGAATACAAGGATAACGTTTGTATTGCCGATTTCACTTGTTACAAAAAAGAAAAGCAGAAAGGCAAGAATAAGTAATGTATGGACTGAACTCCGATTTTCAAAAACGAGATGTAGCTATATATGCGCGTGTATCTACTGAACACGAAGCACAGCTATCTGCTTTGGAAAATCAAATAGATTGGTATAAACCTATATTAGAAGCACGGCCTGATTGGACTTTAACAGCACAGTATATTGATGAGGGTATAACGGGAACATCTGCTGAAAAACGTCCGCGTTTTATGCAGATGATAGAGGATGCCCGGCAGCGGAAATTCGATATGATTATCACCCGTGAGGTATCCCGCTTTGCCCGAAACACGGTGGATACGCTTCAATATACACGCTTGCTGAAGGAGTACGGCGTTGAGGTATTTTTCATCAACGATAACATCAAGACTTTTGACGGCGACGGCGAACTGCGTCTTACGATAATGGCGACGCTTGCACAGGATGAAAGCCGTAAAACATCCATCCGTGTAAAAGCCGGACAACAAACCTCTATGCAAAACGGTGTCTTTTACGGCAACGGGAATATCCTCGGATATGACCGCGTCGGTAAAGAGATGGTCATCAACCCCGAACAGGCAAAGACGGTGCGAATGATCTACGATATGTACCTGAGTGGAATGGGGGTAACAGCCATCCAATATGAACTTGAGAAAGCGGGACGGCTGACAGCAATGGGAAAGGAACGGTGGTTTTCATCGTACATTGCAAAAATGCTTCGCAATTCCTTTTACTGCGGTATTATAACCTACCACAAGGAATATACTCCTGATTTCCTGAAGCAGAAGAAAATAAAGAATTACGGTGATTTGGAGTATGTTCAGGTTCAAGGTACGCACGAACCGATCGTAACCGTCGAGGAGTATGAGCAGGTTCAGAAACTGATGGATGCCAAGTCGGTGGTCATGAAAAACCATAACAAAGGAAAACGCAGAGTAGGAAGAATGCAGCATACCACTGCTTTCGGACGCTTGATGATTTGTCAGTGCGGAAACAAGTTTAACTTGCGGTTTCATTCCCGTGATGGGCGGACAGACGGCGTTGATTACCAGTGCTACACATCGGTAAACCGTGGGAGCGTTGCCAAGCGTCTGAACAAAGGCATCTCCATTGAGCATTCGTGTGAATCGCCTTATATTCAGGGCTGGAAGCTGGAAATGATGGCGGAGCAGGTATTTGACCGCTACATCGAAAACGCAGACAAAGTGATAGATTTGTCCTATGCGATGCTCGAAAAGCACATTGCCGATCAGGAAGAACTGCCGGACAATACAGATGTTATCCAGCGCAAGCAAGGCGAAATCGAGAAGCTAATGAATAAGCGGACAAACCTGATTGAGATGAGAGCCGAGGGTGACATTGATAAGGAAATGTTTCGCTCAAAGAAGCAGGAGATCGAGGATCGTGTTGCCAAGCTCACGGAAGAAATCAAAGGCTTGCAGCCTGAGAAGGAGCCGACAAGCAACGAGGACTACTCCGTCAAACTCTTGGAACTGCGGGAGCGTCTGAAGGAGTACACCGGATTTGACTACTCGGTTATCCCCGAAAGCATTGTTGAGGCGTTTGTTGAGCGCATTTGGGTGTCGAAGGATGAGTTTCGTTGGTATCTGAGAACCGGAAGCAAGGAGAAAGGCGAATTTGACCCTGACAACCATATCAAAATCGGTTCCTTTACACTGACCATCGACGATGCGAAGAAGTATATCTACAGCTTTTCGACCCGCAGGAGAGTCTATAAGTGGGTGGATTTGAATGTGAGCGTGTGGATATGAAATAGTTGGTGCTATGTATTGCTTGCATCACGGGCAGCTATCAAAAGTAGGTAGGAGTTCTCTTTCCTTTGAATTACCGCTTGGTTTCAAGGAAGCAGAAGCCTATCGAAAGGCTAACGGACAGTATTTAAGGAAGAATCAATGGAGAGATACCACCGTAAGGGCGCTTATCGACCTTGATTGAAAACCGAACTATAATAAGCGTATCATTAGAAATAGTGATACGCTTATTTTTTTATCTCTTTGCAAAGTTGTTCTTCCCTCTGCTCTTTTATATAATAAGATTAGCAAGGAGGTCGAGCGTATGAAAGACAAAACCACTCATCTATATGTAGACAGTCACGAAAGGACGCTGATATTACATAGCCTTGTGGAGCTGAAAAACGCTCTCATACGGCAAGGCTCTGCGATATGCAGCAGGAAGCTATTTATTTCCGAGGCTGCTATGACAGCGTGGGGTATCTGAAAAAGGCAGGCATTTTATAACTGAGAATGGCGGCATTGGCGAAAAGCTGATGCCGCTTTTACATAGCCCCAGAGGTAGAAATTTTTATAAATATATAGTATAATTATATGGAAAGGTGGCGGGATAGTGTATATTGACACGCATACAAAGGAAGCGATGGAGAAAACCGTTTGTTCACATCTCGGCGTTACGGTCAAAGATTTGAATGACCTATTTGTGTTTGCAGAAAGCGAAGTGCAAAAGGATAAATTTGTTGGTGGGGACAAATTGAATAATATATTCAATTCCTTTATAAAGACGCACTTACCAAGCAAGTCAATAGATGAAGTTCTGTTTTTTCATTTAAGTAGACGTTTGAATACTGAGAAAGAAAGCAGTTTGGGAAACAATCTATTTGATTTATTATCAACTCAAAATGCTATGACACTTTTTCTAAAAGAACACGATGTAACATTTGAGGTTTGTGACAAGCATTTGAATTTAATATATAAGGGAAAAGAAGTATCTCTCGAAGATACATATCAAGAGAATATCCCTTATTTAAGGCGGCGCTTAGGTCACAATGAAAATCGGATAGACTTTTGCTTCAATGGCTTTCTGCTTAAAGATTTATTGTATCGAAACAATTACGCAAGTGCGTTATATGATGTTCCAGAATTTATAGGTGTTTTAGCTGAATTTTTGAAGCGCAAGGACATTGGAACAGATTATTTCGATAACAGCAAATACTATTGCTTTGAATATTGCGTTCCTTTAGAAAAAATAATGTTTGATGATAATGAGAAGTTGAGCATTGAGGAAAAAGCGATTTATTTACTTAACCAAGTCTTGAATAGGCTATATGAATACTTTTCATCAGATATTAGGTATATGTTCGACCACGATAATCCAATAATCAGATTAGCAGATACTGACACGATGGACGAGAAGTATTTTATGTCAAAGGAAGAAATAACTTGGGATATGCTTAGATATTAAATAGTTACATAGCCGAGTGGTTTTCACCTAACGAAAATCACTCGGCATTTTCTATTTCTGGAGGTGATTTGATTGAATGAGAAGCAGCAGACTCTATGTGCAGCTTGACCCTGCGGTTATCGAACAGGCACGGCAAATGAACTTGCTCTCCTATCTCAGAGCTTATGAGCCGAACAATCTGCTGCGTGTCGGCGGCAGCGTTTACTGCACCAGAGAACACGACAGCTTAAAAATTTCTAACGGCAAATGGTTTTGGTGGTCGAGAGGTATCGGCGGTGTTTCTGCCCTTGACTATCTTATCAAGGTCAAGGATTACGGATTTGTCGAAGCCGTCGAAACTCTGGCAGGGGGTGCGGTTGAATGGACGCCGCCGCAAACGCCGAAAAAAGACGAGCCGAAAGTTCTGCTATTGCCGCCGAAAAACAAGGATTGCAACCGAGTAATGCAGTATCTTTTCGGGCGTGGTATAGATTATCAGCTCATACAGGAGTGCATTGCAGACGGTACGATTTACGAAAGTGCCGATTATCACAACGCCGTTTTTGTGGGCAAGGATAAAAGCGGAACGCCAAAGTATGCCGCCCTGCGCAGTACGCTCGGAAGCCCCTTTAAGCAGGACGCTTCGGGAAGTGACAAGCGATATTCGTTCCGACTGCTTGCAAAAGAACCGATAAACACGGTGCATTTATTTGAAGCTGCCATTGATTTACTGTCCTATCTACAGCTTTTCGACCCGCAGGAGAGTCTATAAGTGGGTGGATTTGAATGTGAGCGTGTGGATATGAAATAGTTGGCGCTATGTATCGCTTGCAGCACAGGCAGCTATCAAGAAGCACAACGCGTAAATCTAAATCAAAAGCTCCGTCCGGTTCTCCGGGCGGAGTTTTTTCGTTTTGTTCAAAAATACGGCCTGCCCGCAAAAAAATTGAAAAATTTTTTGAAAAAAAGTGTAACCTTTTTCATTTCCGCAGACTATATATGTAGGATAATTGACAACAAAAAATCTCTTTTTTCGCATGTTTTATCTATACTTTTGCATCGGCGGTTACATAGAACGCAGTTTTGCATTATAATTTATCCCGAAAAGGCGAGCGTAAGGCAAAAATATATCGCCGCCTGTATCGCATATTCGCGGCTTGAAAATGACAACCACCTCTCAACTCCTATTTGGGTGCAGCGGCAGAGGCTCCCCCACCTCTGCCGCTGCGCGGCATCACGGAGCGGGAGATAAATATATTTCGGCAGGATATTCGCCTGCAATCGGCGCGCCTGCTTTTCGCATGACGAAAAACAGTTGACGGTATAATTACATTATGATATGATGAAGCTGAAAAGTATATTGAAGAATTTTTTATATGTGCAAATTTGACGCAGAGGACGTGATTCCGATGGGCTGAAATTTTTCGCGGAACAAAAATCAATTGCGCGGTACATGAAAAAACAATTCGGAGGAAACGAAAATGAATCCATTGAATATGAACCCGTTTGAGCAGGCGTTTTGGCTGATTATTATAACAATTGGGACAGTGCTGACATATTTCGGCTGGGCAGTTATAGGGATAGTTGGCAAAATAATGGAATGGTTCGCCTAACGGACTTTGTGCAACCGAACTTTCGGGCGATCGAATGAGAGAAAATAATTTGGAGGAAATAATTATGGAACATTTGAAAAACTTTTTTGTGTTAATCGTAATGATAATCGGAACAGTGATGATGTATTGCGGTTGGGCTTTCCTCGGAATAGTGAGCAAAATAATGGAATGGTTCGCCTGATAAAACCTGTGGAACCAAACTTCCAGGTGACCCGAAACATAACAGCAAGCTTTAGCACTGGGCTCGGTGTGCTGTGAAGCGCGAAGCATCGCGGCGGCGACCGAAAAAGAGAAAATGAAATTTGGAGGAAATAATTATGAACCATTTTGAACAGACAATAGGAATAATTATTGCGTCGATAGCAGTGGTGCTGTCATACTGTGGACTGGCGGCTATCGGAATATTGAGCAAAATAATCGACTTTTTCGCTTAACAAAATCTGCGCAACCGAACTTTTAGGCAACCGAAAAAGAGAAAGTGAAACTTGGAGGGAAACGAAAATGAATCCGTTGAACATGAACCCGTTTGAGCAGGCGTTTTGGCTGGTCATTTTTTCGGGCATATGGGCGCTCGGCTTTTGCGGACTGGCTTTTATAGAAATATTGGATCGGATAGCCAATATGTTCTAAACAAAGTTGATAGCTCGCTAAAAAAGTCATTTTAACAAAAAGTTCTCTCGGCTGCATTGCAGTTGAGAGAACTTGAAATGTCAGAGCTACTGTTTTAAATGGCTGTGACCCGCCTGGCAGGGCGGCGGACAGTTCAAATTATTCAGCGGCAGCTCAACCACCGCAAGCACTTGCGCGGTATGAAAGGGATTGAAATATGGATAAACATAAAAATGCAGACAGGCATAAAATATATCCCAGCTTTAGAGAGTTTTATGGCAAGGGATTATTTAAAACAGATCGTACACTTAAAGAAGAATACCAATGTTCGAAATGCGGTAGAAAAATAAAGATAGACAACTATGAAAAAATGAAGTATAGAGATAGCTGCATACAAGGTTTTCTATATATACTGTATTTCTACTTCTTTATTATATTTGCTCGCAAAGCTGCGGATGTTTTTTTGAAAAAAGTTTATGAAATCCCGGATTTCTTGCTTCGGCTTTTGAGCGTATTTTTTGCCGTTGTTGTTGCGGGATTTTTATTTTTTATGTTGCTGATGGTAGCTCTTTGGCTGGGACGAGTAATTTTCCTTAAACGGTATTGTGCAAAACTGCAGAAAGCGGAACAGCCCCATGCCCCGGCGAAAAGACGGAGTAAAAGATTTATACATTTTTCAGCATCGGCTCAACCACCGCAAGCACCTGTGCGGTATAAAAGGAATAAAAATACGGATAAACATAAAAATGCGGACAGACATAAAATATATCCCGGCTTCAGGGAGTTCTGCGGTGAAAAAGATGTGCTTAAAGAAGAATATCAATGCTCGAAATGCGGCAGAAAAATAAAGATAGACAACTATGAAAAAATGAAAAAAAGGAGTAATCTTATACGGTGGCTTATAGTTATACCGCTGTGGTTTTCCATGGCTATATTCTATGACGAAGCTGCGGATGCTTTTTCAAAAATAGTTTTGACTTATTATGAAGTCCCGGATTTCTTGCTTCAGGTTTTGAGCGCACTTTTTGGAGTTGTTGTTATAGGGATTCCGGCTTTCGCGGTGATGGTAGTAGCTGTTTGGCTGGAACGAGTAATTTTCCTTAAACGGTATTGTGCAAAACTGCAGAAAAGCGTAACAGACCCTTGCCCCGGCGAAAAGGCGGAGTGAAAGTGTTGCGACTATATTCTCAGCGCAGCAGCAGATGGTATACTATTGAATTTTATGCAAAGAGGAGATTTAATAATGAAAAGGACAAGAGTCGCAACAAAATTGATATTTGCGGCGATAATCATTTCACTTCTGTGCGTTTCTTTGGGGCTGTTATCGGCTTGCAGGTCAAATACAAGCTCTGCGCCGAGCGAAACATTTGACGAAAATACGACATCAGAGGCGACTGATGCAGAAAGCACAACGGAGTTCTCCGAAGCGGTCAGTGCCTTACTGGAAACGACGGACGAGAACACGGAATGGATTATAGCTAAGACAAGAGAAGATTATTATCCAAGGGAAAGCGAAACAATGCCCGGCGATGATAACGACAAATTGTTAACAGAAAAGCAGGCTATAGCAATACTTAATGCGAGAATCGCCCCGGACAATGACAAGATGATAAGGGAAATTGACCATAAAGTAGTTATAAATGGTAAGCCGTATTTCTTAGCTCATGCATATACAGTCGGAAGAGATTTTACGTTTACACATGGCTGGTATATCGTAGACCGGGAAACAGGAGATTTGTATAAAGCATATGCCGCCGCGGATTTGTATTATTATATCGAAAAAGATTGAACTTTATAATAAGCGTTTAAGTCATATGCAGGCTTAGGAGGTACATAATATTGAGCTATTTGCCGCCCGGGACTTTTATTGCGGTGACTCTTGTATTTACCGGGATATTGATTTTTGAAACGGTTCGTTATGCAATCAAGGTGAAAAGGGGAGAGATCGGCAAACAGTCGTGGCTCTATGCTATGCCGGCGTTTGTTTTTTGCGCTATATTTGCCGCGGTAGAAAGATTCTTTCGGGCTTACATACCGGGACCGGTGTCCGATGTTTTGTCAAAAATACAACTTTTCTTGCCTCTGTTAGCGTTTGTCTCGTTGTGGTGCGCTCAGGTGTGGGGATTGAAACGCGGATATATTGAGCAGAAATACAGAAAGACCGTAACTGTCGGAGTGACGCTTCTTCCAATCATGACATTGATTTTTTATTCTATTATTCTCTATGCCTTCTTTAAAAAATAGGCAGAGCGGGTATAATTGAGAAACCCGATTGTGCAAAGAAATAGCCTTGCGCCGAAGTATATTTATCTCCCGGCAAAACTGCGTCATGTTCTTGCAAATTTATGCGAAGCTGCATCTGCTGCAAAAAATTATCTTTACTTAACGAAATAGGATGCTGAAATGGATAATCAAAAAAAGCTTATAAGATTTTTTCCTTTTGCGTTGACCCGAATTGAAAGACTGAGAGATTATCTGAACAGAATGTATGAGTCCGGATATCAGATAGTCAAAATAAAATTCGGATGCATACTGATTTTTCAAAAAACAGCTGCCAAAGAAGGCTTTAAGTATTTTATACTTACAAGACATTTCTACAGGGCTCGAGTAAAAAAATGGGACGATGTAGATCTGTTGGAAAATATAAGTCCGCAGTTTTATAAAGGCAACGGCGAGCAATTCCATGTGTATGTATGGCTGTCAAGTGCCATGTATTATTTTTATCTAACTCGTCATATCCCCGAAGCGGACTACGAAAAAATAATTGCATACAGAAAAAAGCATCTTTTCAAAGCTAATGCGATGAAGATAGGCTTTTGGCTGCTTCTGATTGCACTGCTTATATATAATATTTATACCTGCTGTGTGTAATTAAAACTGTTGATATATCGAATATCGGGAGCGACATCCGGAAGCGGGGACTCTTCGAAACTTGCTTTGGCTAAAAGGCTTTGAGGGGTAAATGAGTATATGAAAGAAAACATTGTTGGGAAATTAATTGAATATTTTCCGAACTTAAAGAATGAAGTCGAAAATAATCTCAATGACTTTCCAGAGATATATTTACATTTAATATTTGGGGATATTTTCAATCCATATCTATTGAGTTTGTTGGATAATCCGCAAGAAAATAGAAGTCAACTGATAAAGGCGAGTGAACTACTGGAATATATGTCAAAAATGGATGGCAGTATACAGGAGGTTGTTGTTACTACTGTGTTGGAGCGCTTGTCTGATAATAGCGAAAAATTGGCATTATTCAGTCGATTTATAGGCGATAGGACAAGGCAATTAATGAATGATTACATGAAAACGATATGCCACATGGAGGAGTAGGCTACTGGAAACATTACCATGCAACGCGAAGAGGCAAAAGAACAGGAGGACATGTGTTTTATGTCTGATAGAATATATTTGAATTATGATGATATCGTTAAAGAAGAATCGGTAGTTGTAGACTATTTAGCAAAAAATTCAGACCGATTTTCCGTTACTGCTGTTATAAAAAGACCTTATTCACAATTGCCTCCCGATTTTAATTATGGTGTACAATTACAACCGTTTGTAGAAAACTATATTTTTGAAAGAAAAGATTGGCTTGTCAATTTTTTAGGTTATATGAGGCATCAAATTATGGTGGTTTGCCATTGTTGCAAGGAAAGCCGTAAACAACTTTTGCTAATGCCCAATGTTTTTTTGCCTATAGATAACGATATTCCCGAAGATATTTGTTTCTATCGAAATGGCAAATTGTGGTTCGCAACAATTTCACATGAAAAGATTGCGTTTGCGGTAGATGTTACAAAAGCGGATTTGACATTCTTCAAGGAGAATGGGATAAAATCTTATATTTGACCTGCATCATTTCTATCGGGACTTTGATGTAATGCGGCTTTGATTGTAGCATAAAGGAGATAAAATGCATATATCAAAAAAATTAAAGCTTAAAAACGGACTTGAGGTATGGGTATCTAGGCTTCCCAATACTCACTCCGTAACAGTTGATCTTTTTGTCAGATCCGGTGTCGCGTATGAGACTTCGGACAAGCTTGGGATAACGCATCTTCTCGAACATTTGATTTTTAGGGAACTTCAGGGATTTTCTCAACGAGAGCTGTATTTCTTTATGGAGAGCCTCGGAACTACGCTTAAGGCCGTTACATACAGAGATTTTCTACGCTTTTATTTGAAGGTGCTGCCGGAGAATGCCGTGAATGCAATGCGGATTTTTAAAAGTATATTACAAACTCACAGCTGGAGCAGTGATGCATTTAATGCTGAAAAGGCAGTTGTCAAAAGACAGGTTATAGAAGATACAGTTTATAATATTGACTATCTTTCGCGCAGACTTGTTTTTGGCGAGAACACTTTTTCGGATATGATAATGGGCAGCGAAGAAACTGTTGATTTGATAAGCGTCAATGATGTGGCGGCGTTTAAAGAAAGATGTTTTAACAGCAACAATATGGTCTTGTGCATTGCCGGCAATATTTCAGATAAACAGCTGTCAGAAATGTGTCGCTCGCTTGACGATGTGAGCATTATCGAGGGAGAAAAGCTTATAAATTCTTTTGTGCCAAAACACTTCGGAAAGCGGAAGAACAACATTCATCTTGAAAATGCAGACTGGGACATGATCGATGTTGATCTCTGCTTCGATATTGATAGCAGTAATATAACATTTGATGAGGTGGAGTTACTGAACTGTATTCTCGGAGAGGGCGTTGGTTCTAAGCTTCAGGAAGTATTGCGTGAAAATGAGCATTTAACGGCGAACATAAGCTCTTTGGTTGATAGATATGAGAATTTCTCGGTCTTGCATATTTTGTTTTCAACTGATTGTTTATATGATGCGCTAAAGCAGATAGTTGCGGTGCTCAACGGAATGAAATACAAAATAGATGAAAGCGATTTGGCAACATCACTTCCTTTTTACAGTAATAATCTGGATTTCTACCTTGATGATACCGAGCAGTTGAACTTCTTGAACGGGTATTATGGATTCGTTCTGAACAGCGAGTTTAAAAAAAGCGATTTGTGCAATGAAGGTGTAGTAATGAATAGACTTGAAAATATAAGCAGACAGCTTTTTTGTACAAATAATGTATCGTTGACGGCTCTTGGAAAGTGCAATGAAATAAGGAAAAATGAGATTTTAAAAATATTGAATGGATTGGATATATCGTTCTAAGAGAAAGTCAAACGAAAAAACAGCAATTCAACGACTGCAAGTTGACCAAACTCAGAACATAGCAAAATTAAAAAGTGGCTACAGCGCGACAAAGGCTATAAGTGATGGGGTGATTTAATGAAAAAGGTATATAAATTGGTTCACAAAAGATTTATTGAATTTTCCGCAGATACAAATGAAAAAGTATACTGCACAAAATTGCTGGGATTTTTTTCCTCTAAACAAAAGTGCAGGGATATAATCAATTGTTACTTGCAAAAACCGGGCTTTAAGGATTTCCCGAACGATTTTCAAGAAGAGATAGTGTATGCCGACACGGACGACTTTAACGGTTCAATAGGCGAATTTAGGGGGGCTGTGTTTTATTTGGCGCATGAATATTTTGACGGCGAGTATGACAATGTATCGGATCTCGGGTATTATTCAACCTATGAAAATGCAGAAAAAAGTCTGTCGGAGTATCGTGAGAATCCGGAATTTATTAACTACCCTGATGGGTTCTCCATTGACGAATATGAAATAGATAAGCCGGAATGGACTGAGGGATTCTTTACTTTTTAGTACGACTAAAACAAAAGGCGCTTAAAATGCATGATTGAATTT
>CAVAWW010000061.1:0-13108 GCA_963592475.1 bacterium | reverse complement strand
AGTTTGCTTTTCTTTTGCAGGCGTTTTCTTTTTCAAATAAAAAGAAAATGCCGAAACGCGGGAAGTATACATCCTTTGATTAGAGTGCGTAGCGAAGGTAGAAGCTAATTATCAATAAATTACAATTGCTATATACCTGTATCGGCTGCGCCGATAGCGGACAGCCGCGAGGGCTATCACTACGGAGTGCTGAAAATTGAAAGACAGCGACACAAAATTGAATGATGCTGTGTTACAACTCATCAATCTTGGCTTCATCGATTCGGCTCTCTTTGTACAAGGAAGACAATGATAAACAATCAAAAATTACCATCAATTTCAAGTAAAATGAACACAAAAACTGCCCTGCTGACGCAAGGCAGTTTCTTTTATTTCACGAACAGTCCGTGCTTGGTGCAGTAGAAATAGTATCTCCCGCCGTAGAGAGCGGGCAGGAGAACCTCGGGGCTCTGCTCGGGATAGAGCCGCACGAGCAGAATGCGGTCGCAGTTCACATATGCGATGAACGCGATGTGGTGCTCCTTTGTCATGCCGTGATCGAATGTTAAATATATTCCGCCGTCGGCGCGCTCAATGCTTAATGTGTGTTCGTTGTCCGATTTCTGCGCTTTCAGCGGTTCGAGCTTTCTGCCGCAGCAGGATAATTCCGCGTTTCCCGTGCCCGTGAATACCGCGCCGCATTCGGGGCAGACGAAGAATTTTATCCTCTTCATGTTGCCCGAATCGCACGCGTTTTCGCTCAGCTCGCCGCAGAGCAGCCCTTTCGCGTCCACGCCGAGAATCGAGCTCAAATCGTTTATCAGCGACACGTCGGGATATCCCAGCCCGCGCTCCCATTTGGACACCGCCTGAACGCTGACGCCGAGTCTATCGGCGAGCGCCGATTGTGTCATATCCTTGCCGAGGCGCAACCTGCGGATGAGTGCGCCTGACTTTTTGCAGTCCATTTTTATCACCTTAAATCAGTATTACTATTTAACTTTAAAAATTCAGTTAACCTATCTTGATTTACATTATATGAAATCATATTACCTTCTTCAAAAATATAAAATGGTCTATTTCCAATAATTTCAAATTTACCATTCTCATAATAAATAGTATCTTCTTCAGGAAGAGCTATTATTTTTTTATTTTTTGATAATTTTAGCAGATAGTCTTTATTTAATTCAGTCTTTTCTTTATCTTGATTTGTAAAATGACAAAGAAAAGAAAAATGGCTTACTACATCAAAACCCATTAAATCTTTAAGGTCAACTTCATTTTTGTCTGCATATTTACATGTGTCGATACATTGTCCTAAAATTATAGCACCAGCACTACCTCCAAAAACAATGCCATTATTCTCAATAAAAACTTTTATTTTTTCAAATGAACCACTATCTTTTAAATCTTTTAGTAATTTAAATGTATTTCCACCACCAATAAATAATGCAGAATAATTTTCTAAATTTTTATTAAATAAATCGGTACCCGAAACAACCATATCTATATTTGGAACATCAATACCTTTTAATTCATCTTTAATCCATTCATAACAGCTTGGATATCTTTCACTTGGCATAGCAAGTGGAATATATAATATAGGTTTATTATGATCTATAACTTCATTTAATTTCTTATTTGCATCAACTGTTTGTTGTCCACAACCTCCACCGCATAAAAATATTCTCATTCTATCTCATCTCCATATACATTTCTCTTGTTATTAAAAGTTGTTTTGCTATACTTTCTTTGCCAAAAACTAACTCTTTTTGCTCTGAATCAGTATGAATAAATCCAGCTTTTTTATTCATTTGAACAACCCTCTTAATTCACAAACTAGTTAATCAACAATGAAATGATATCACCGGCTGATAATTTGTTCAATGAACGCTTCGTTTAATGCGGTTTAAGGGCTTGAGACAGAGTACGCTTGTTATCGCGGTCAGCGGCAGGGCGGCGAGTATGCCTATCGAGCCGGCGAGCGCCTGAAGAATCTCAACGGCTATCTGCTCGCGGTTGAGTATCTGGCTGACATTGCTGCTGTAAGTGACCATGAGGAGCATGCAGCAGAGCGCCGAGCCGATATAGGCGAGCACGAGCGTGTTCGCCATTGTGCCCATTATGTCGCGCCCGATGGTGAGTCCGGATTTCAGCAGCTCGCGCGCCGGGAGGTCGGGCGATTTTTCGTTTATCTCGCACAGCGACGAGGCTATCGACATCGCGACATCCATCACCGCGCCGACCGCGCCGACGATTATCATCGCGAAGATTATCGCCTTGAGGTCGATCGGGTTGTCCTTGCGGAGATTGTAGAGATACAGCCACTCCGAGTCGAGCACGCCGGACATTTTTATCTGATCGCGCAGCAGCAGTTCGAGTGCGCCCGCGACGAGCACTCCGCCCACGCATCCGACTCCCGCAGCAAAGCACTTGACATTCAAGCCCTCAATCAGAACGAGCGTCATGACCGTGATATAGACGCAGGTGATTATCGACCAGACGTAGATGTTCTGCCCGTTTAGTATCGCCGGGATTAGGTTAATGAACACTGCGAGACAGGTGAACACGAGCGATATTATCGTGTCGAGTCCCTTTTTGCGCCCGAAAATCAGTATCAGCAGGAAGAAAAACGCGCAGAGCATGACGAGCGGCGTTATTCGCGAGAAGTCGGAGAGGTAGTAGTCCGCCGTGCCCTCGTCGTTCGGGTCATAGACGAGAATTACCTTGTCGCCGACCTCGACCTCGGGTTGGGGCAGACCGTAGAGCATATCCTTCTCCTGAACGGCGTAGAGGGTCTTGCCGCGCACCTTGCCGGAGGTTGCCTTCGCCTCGAAGAATATGTACTGCATGCTGATTTTTCCGCCGCTCTCTTCTTCGCTGACGGTTTCTTGTTCGTCCGTGATGCGCAGTACCCTTGCGCGCACGGAGACAACGTCCTCCTTGTCGCCGAAAACGCCGTCGCCTATGGCGATTTTGTATGCGGTGAACAGATAGACTATCGACAAAATTATCGTCGAGACATAAACTATTATTCTTTTCTTTTTCGCTTTATCCAAAATAATTACCCGCTTTATATCTCCCTGCCGAACGCCTTGGAGTATTTCTTCTGCCATGCGGCAAAGGAATCGGGCGAGTATTCGGCAGGCATATTTTTAGCCGTGCGTATCTGAATATCGATTTTCATAAGCAGTCCGCACAGTGCCATGAGCAGAGGCAGCTGAGTCGCGCCGCGCGCGCCTTTTTGAACTATCGATCTCGGGGTGAGCTTGACTATCTCGCCCACGCAGCTGCGCTTCAAATCCTCTTCGCTCAAAAGCCCTTTGTTGAACAGGAACGAGACTTTGTCGGACGGCGCGCTGAGCAGCCAGTTTTTGAGCATCTCAACGCCGCTGAATTTCGCCCCCATCTCCTGCATGAACTGCCGCTGGTAGCGGTAGAGGTTGCGGGACGAAAACGGATTGTCGCCGCCTGAGACGAGCACATCCGAGAGTATCTTCGCCGCCCTTATGCCGCTTGCCATGCCGCTTCCGAGCATGGGGATAGTCATAAACGCGCTGTCGCCGAGCAGAACATAGCCGTCCGCGAACATCTTCGATATCGGACGTCTGACGGGAATAGTACACATTCTGTCTCCGCGGACGACCGTGTCGCCGATTATCGGATTGTCTTTTTTGAGCGCCGCATATGCGCGGTCAAATTCCGAATCGCTCAGCTCGTCTATGCGTCCGATGAGCAGGTTCAATGTGTCGGACGGCTGATCCCAGATGCACCATGAGATGCCCGCTTCACCGAGATGCTTCAGATACGCTTTGTTGGTATATTCGGGGTCGGGCACGCCGGGCGCACGGGTCACAAATGCGCGCCACGCGCGGAATAAATCGCCTTTTTCCGTCTCGCGCTGTATCTTGAATTCTGCCGGCAGACTCCTGCGGCAGGCGGAGGTTGCGCCGGAGATGTCGACAACGAGGTCGGAATATACTTTCTCGCCGCTCTCCAGCTCTATGCCGACAACGCGCCCGGATTCAATTATAACCCGCTTCGCCGCCGAGCTATAGTGAAACTCGGCATAGCCCTCGGCGCGGGAGTAAAGGTAGTCGTTGAACTTCCTGCGCTCTATTGACCAGTCAACGCGCTCCGGATCCTGGTGGATTCGCGTGATGCTCTTCTCGTCCGGCGAGACAAAGCTCCAATCACCTTTCGGGAACCAGAACGGCTCATCGGGAAGAGGGATATCCGCCGCCGCAAAAGCCGACGGGTGCATGTCATCGTGCCAGTCGTAGGCGACATTCTCGCGCGCCTCTTTTTCGTATACGCGCACATCGAAGCCCTTTTCGCCGAGCAGACGCGCGAGCACGAGCGCGGACTGATTCGCCCCGACAATAACTACGCTTTTTCCCATATCCTTACTCCTCTCTGCAAGATATATTATTGTATAAATTATATCATAGCGGGGCAAAGAAATAAACCGACGAATTGAACAAAAACCGCCGCACTCTTTTGGAGCGCGGCAGTCCTGTTTTTGTATCTTATATTTTATCTGAAATCAAACAGTTCCTTTTCGGACAGGTTCAGTATATCGCATATTTTGAAAACAATATCGAGCGAGACGCCGCGGTTGGCAATTTCAATCGCGCTCATGTGGCTGCGGTCAATATCAAGCAGCTCGGCAAGCTGCATTTGAGTATAGCCCCTGTCCTTGCGGTAATAGGCTATATTCTGCCCCAGTTTGCGGTACTTTTCCGAATACGTCTTGTCCATAGCATACTCCAATCATTGATATGATTATATTGTATGCTTTCTTTTAATGCACATAAACTTGCTGAAAGTGTGTAAATGCTGCTTGACAGTAGTCAAAAGCTTTGATAAAATGAAATAAAAACATAAAGAAAGGAGAAAAATGACGAAAGTCCAATAAATTACTTGACGCAGAAGAAAAATACTGTTAAGATTAAAATGCGATAGCAGAATATGTTTCTGCAAATCTTGAAAGAGTCAATATTTTTTACTTTAGGAGGAGTGTAAAAATGGCACTTATTAAATGCCCGGAATGCGGAAAAGAAGTAAGCGATAATGTGAGATTTTGCGATAATTGCGGACATAAATTTTCAGAAACTGTCGTTGATGTGGTAGCTGAACAGAATGAACCGACTCAAATATCCGGAGAGATTGATACAAATGCAAAGAAAGGAAAAAAGAAAAAGTTGTATTGCACAAACTGCGGCGCAGTTCTAAATAATTTCAAGAGGTGCGATAACTGCGGTATAAAGGCGTACAATAAAGCGCGGAAATATTGTCGCTATTGTGGAAAAGAAATGGCGTCATCTTCAAAAAAATGCCAGTTTTGCGGCAAAAACAGCAAAAGCTCAATAATAATGCGAATACTTAGCGTGGTATTTGTTATAATATCAATTTCCCTAATAAGAGACAATATAAAGGCGATGATAACATATAATGACAGAAATGTTATGTTGATTGTATTTATTGCGATTTTAGTATTGTTTATAGTTATCGTTTTTTTGCGCAGAAGATTGCAATTTATAAGTAAATTTTGCAAAAAATCAGCTGTAGTTTCCTTGAGTGTGGTTGGGGGAATAGTTATTGCGTTGGTTATGATGTTTTCATCAGCGGTTATTGGTCCCAAGGTCTTGCCGGATGGAAATTATTTTGACGACGCGAGATGGGGAATGTCCATAGAAGAAGTAAGGCGGGTTTCAAATCGCAGAATATCTGAAGAACCTAATTCTTATAATGCAGAGACAGGAGAGGCAACATATGTCGCACAAGCTTATGATTTGCCATATGCGAAAGGAAAACACGGGACTGTTAACTATACATTTGATAAAAATAATAAGCTTATAAAAGTTCAGTATTTTATTAAATCTCCTAGTGTTACGGCAATGCCTATGACTAAGGCAAACTTCGAAACTGCCGGATGGGATTTAGTAGAAAGTGGCACCATAAGTAAATACACGCTGGATGGCAATATGGTTGAGCTCGCAAGTGCTGAGGCGGCAGGAATATATGGCATGTATGTTTCATATGAACCTAAAAAATAATATTGGTTATTAAACGGAACCCCCGTACAGGATTTCTCCTGTACGGGGGATTCTTAAATTTTAACTGAGAGCTCAGTCAGCCTTCGGTGCATAGAGGTCCTTGAGTCTGAGCAGGTGCTCATATCTCTCAACGCTCTTGACTTCAGCTTCGCTGAACAGCTTCTCTGCGCGCTCGGGGAACGAGCGGGTCAGCGAGGAATAACGAGCCTCGTTGAGCAGGAAGTTGCGATACTCTTCGGTGACAGGCTGCTTGCTGTCGATGGTGAAGGGGTTCTTGCCCTCTGCCTTGAGCATCGGGTTGAAGCGGAACATGTTCCAGTAGCCGCACTCGACAGCTCTCTTCATTTCCTTCTGGCAGTTGACCATGCCGCCCTTGATGGAGTGCATCTCGCAGGGAGCGTAGGCGATGACGATCGACGGGCCCGGATAAGCCTCAGCCTCTTCGATTGCCTTTATCGTCTGGTTCATGTTAGCGCCCATAGCTATCTGAGCGACATAGACATAGCCGTAGCTCATTGCTATCTCGGCAAGGCTCTTCTTGGCTATCGACTTACCGGCAGCCGCGAACTGAGCGACCTGACCGATCTGAGATGCCTTGGAAGCCTGTCCGCCGGTGTTGGAATAGACCTCGGTGTCGAAGACCATGATGTTGACGTTCTCGCCGGAAGCAAGGACGTGATCAACGCCGCCGAAACCGATATCGTATGCCCAGCCGTCGCCGCCGAAGATCCAGACGCTCTTCTTGGAGAGGAACTCCTTGTTCTCAACGATATCCTTACAGTCTGCGCAGTCGATATCCTTGATAGCGTCGGCAAGTGCGTCGGCAGCAGCGCCGTTGGTCTTGACATCGTCCTTCGTGTCAAGGAATGCCTTAGCAGCAGCCTTGACCTCGTCGGAAGCCTTGTCGGACTCGGCGATAGCCTCGACCTTTGCTATGAGTCTGTTGCGGACAGCATTCTGACCGAGGAGCATACCGAAGCCGTGCTCTGCGTTGTCCTCGAACAGGGAGTTAGCCCATGCGGGACCGTGGCCGGCCTTGTTGGTGGTGTAGGGGGAAGTCGCAGCGGGGCCGCCCCAGATGGACGAGCAACCGGTGGCGTTGGAGATATACATCTTATCGCCGAACAGCTGGGTTATCAGGCGGGCATAAGCGGTCTCGGCGCAGCCTGCGCAGGAACCGGAGAACTCGAGCAGCGGAGTCTTGTACTGGCTGCCGATAACGGTGCCGTCTGCAACCCCATCCTTGACGGAGACGTTTGCGACCATGTAATCGAATACGGGCTGTTTTGCATCCTGGCTCTCACGGGAGACCATCTTGAGCGAATTGGTCGGGCAGACGCCTACGCAGACGCCGCAGCCCATGCAGTCGAGGGGAGAAACAGCGAGGGTGTACTTGTAAACGCCCTTGCCCTTGCCGGCCTTCTTGTCGACGATAGCTGCGCCCTCAGGAGCGTTGGCAGCCTCTTCTTCGGTCAGAAGGTACGGACGGATAGTTGCGTGCGGGCAGACGAAGGAGCACTGGTTGCACTGTGCGCAGGTCTCTGCGTTCCACTCGGGAACCATGACCGCGACGCCGCGCTTCTCATAGGCGGATGCGCCCTGCTCGAATGTGCCGTCTGCGTGATCAACAAAGACGGAAACCGGGAGAGAATCGCCGTTCATAAGGCCGACAGGTCTCATGATGGAGTCAACCATCTTGACGAGCTTCTCGGGGCCGTTCTCGCTGACAGCCTTGGGAGCGTCAACAGCGTCAGCCCAGTCCGCGGGAACGTCGATCTTGACGTATGCGGTAGCGCCGGCGTCGATAGCCTTCTCGTTCATCTCGACTATCTCTTTGCCCTTCTTCATGAACTTCTGGGCCTTCTCCTTCATGTAGCCGATAGCCTCTTCCTCGGGAAGAATCTTGGCAAGGGAGAAGAATGCGGACTGAAGAACGGTGTTGGTGCGCTTGCCCAGACCGATCTTTGCCGCGATATCGATAGCGTTGACGGTGTAGAGCTGGATGTTGTTCTTGGCTATGTAGCGCTTAGCCTCTGCGGGCATCTTCTCGTTGAGCTCATCAGCGTCCCACTGGCAGTTGATGAGGAAAACGCCGCCGGGCTTAACATCGTTGACCATCTTGTAGCCCTTCTCGACATAGGAGGGGTTGTGGCAGGCAACGAAGTCGGCCTTGTTGATATAGTAGGGGCTCTTTATCGGGTTGTCGCCGAAACGAAGGTGGGAGATGGTGATACCGCCCGTCTTCTTCGAGTCATACTGGAAGTAAGCCTGGATGTACTTATCGGTGTGGTCGCCGATGATCTTGATGGAGTCCTTGTTCGCGCCGACTGTGCCGTCGCCGCCGAGACCCCAGAACTTGCACTCGATGGTGCCGGGAGCTGCGGTGTTGGGAGCTTCCTTCTCCTCGAGGGACAGGTGGGTAACATCATCGTTGATGCCGATAGTGAACTGGTTCTTGGGCTCGTCCTTCTTGAGCTCGTCATAGACAGCGAACACGCTTGAAGGCGGAGTGTCCTTGGAACCGAGACCGTAACGGCCGCCGCAGACCTTTGCGGTCACGCCCTTTGTAGCAAGAGCGGTAACAACGTCAAGATAGAGGGGCTCGCCGAGAGCACCGGGCTCCTTTGTTCTGTCGAGAACAGCGATCTTCTTGGCGGTTGCGGGGATAGCTGCGACAAGTCTGTCAGCGGAGAAGGGTCTGTAAAGGCGAACCTTGACGAGACCTACCTTCTCGCCCTTGGCGGTGAGGTAGTCGATAACTTCCTCTGCAACGTCGCAGATGGAGCCCATAGCGACGATGACTCTGTCAGCGTCGGGAGCGCCGTAGTAGTTGAAGGGCTTGTAGTCAGTGCCGAGCTTGGCGTTGACCTTGTCCATATACTCCTCGACAATGCCGGGGATAGCGTCGTAATACTTGTTGCAGGCCTCACGGTGCTGGAAGAAGATATCACCGTTCTCGTGAGAGCCGCGCATTACGGGACGCTCGGGGTTGAGAGCGCGCTTTCTGAACGCCTCAACAGCGTCCATGTCGCACATCTCCTTGAGGTCTTCGTAATCCCAGACCTGGATCTTCTGTATCTCGTGAGAGGTACGGAAGCCGTCGAAGAAGTTGATGAAGGGAACGCGTCCCTTGATTGCAGCGAGATGCGCAACAGCGCCGAGGTCCATGACCTCCTGCGGGTTGGTTTCTGCAAGCATTGCGAAACCGGTCTGACGACATGCATAGACGTCGGAATGATCGCCGAAGATGTTAAGAGCGTGAGAAGCGACGCATCTTGCGGATACGTGGAAAACTGCGGGAAGCAGCTCGCCTGCGATCTTATACATATTGGGGATCATGAGGAGCAGACCCTGAGAAGCGGTGTAGGTGGTTGTGAGAGCACCTGCGGCCAGAGAACCGTGAACGGTTCCGGCAGCGCCTGCTTCGGACTGCATCTCGGCGACCTTGACGGTCGTGCCGAAAATGTTTTTCATGCCCTTTGCCGACCACTGATCAACATAGTCAGCCATGGGGCTCGAAGGGGTTATCGGGTAGATACCGGCAACCTCTGTGAACGCGTACGACACATATGCAGCAGCATTGTTGCCGTCCATGCTCTTTGCTATTCTTGCCATTCTATGTTCCTCCCTATTTTAATAAACGTTTGAACGTATGGCATTGGTCAAATGACACCACGAATATAGTAACATTTTTGAGCTTCAATGTAAACAGATAAATAAACTAAAATAATAGAAAATATTTGTTTCGCCCTTTCTGAAATTTGTCAAAGTTCACATATTCTGCCTATATAATGTAATATAATACCCCGAATGAGACGCAGAGAAAAATTTTTGCGCGTGAATAGCGCTTTTCGGCACGGTTAAAACTGAATTTAAAAGAAATTTTTCGACACTTGACAGCACATAAAAATTAAGATAATATATAAGCGTACTTTATGATTATCTTAAAAACGGTGGTAAATATGGAATATATTCACAGGGAACTTGAGGAAAAATTCATGAGAATGGACTCATTTTTTAAGGCCGTTCTCGTTGTCGGCGCGAGACAGGTCGGAAAATCAACCATGCTCAAAAGACTTGCAAAAGAGCAGGAGCGGACGGTCGTCACAATGGACGATGATTTCGTAAGGGAGCTGGCGATCAATGACCCGGTTCTGTTCTTTCAGACCTACAAGCCGCCGATACTCATTGACGAAATACAGAAGGCGCCGCAGCTGCTCGAACGCATTAAAATTATGTGCGATGAGAGCGAAGAGCGCGGACGCTTCTGGCTGACCGGTTCGCAGCGAACCAAGCTTATGGAAAAATCGCAGGAGACTCTCGCCGGCAGGCTCGGAATACTCAAGCTTTATCCGCTCTCGCAGAGGGAAAAGGCGGGCTTTCTTTATCCCGGAGAGCTTGATTTTTCTATGGATTCACTACTTGAGCGGGCAAAGAAAATGCCCGAAAACGACATTGAAAATGTTTTTGAACACATATGGCGCGGCGGATATGCCGATGTTATGGATGCGACCGCAGAGCAGATGCAGGTCTATTACCAGTCATATATAGACAACTATCTCATCGCCGACGCAGTCAATGACGAGGGGATAAAAGATACGGCGGCGTTCAAAAAATTCCTGCGTGCCTGCGCCGCGCTTGTCGGCAATCTTGTCAACTACAAGACGCTTTCGGACACGGTCGGAATATCGGTGCAGACTGCGAGAAAGTGGCTCGATATTCTGGAGGATATGGATATCGTATATCGGCTTGAGCCGTATTCAAACAACGACCTCCAGCGGCTTTGCAAAACACCCAAACTGTATTTCTGCGATACGGGTCTGTGCGCGTATCTCACAAGGTGGCTGACGAGGGACTCGTTGCGTGACGGTGCGGCGGGAGGACATTTTTTTGAAAATTATGTTGTCATGGAGCTCGTCAAAAACTACGCCTATTCGCAGACTCCCGCGCTTCTGTCTTTTTATCGCGACAACAACGCCAAGGAAATCGATGTTTTCGTCGAGGAGAACGGAAGAATACATCCACTTGAAATAAAGAAGTCCGCAAACCCGGATAAGAAAGAAATCAGGAAATATAATGTCCTTGATAAGACCTCGGTGGAGACCGGCTTCGGCGGGATAATCTGTATGTATCCCAGACCGTTTCCGATAGACAGAATGAACAGTTATATCCCGTCAAATCTGATTTGACTTCGGCTCCGAACGGACACAAAAGCTCCGATTTTCCGTGATTTTCGCCGAAAATAACTGAATTTGTCTTTCCCTGCCCTTCGCATCCGCGCGTGGCGCTCTCACGCGCTCCCGCTTTGAATGAGGCGGAGTTTGAATATTTGACAGGGAATATATTTGTGTGTATAATAAAGCTTAACATTGCTGCTATATGCCGGCAGTGAATAATATTTATACCGAAAGGAGCTAATCCATTCATGGATGACCCCGACCCCGGCAATCTTATTTTTCAGATAATTTTGCTGTTCGTACTTATTCTTCTCAATGCTTTCTTTGCGATGAGTGAGATCGCGATAATCTCCCTCAACGATACGAAGATTGCGAAAATGGCCGAGGAAGGCAACAAAAAAGCAAAGCAGGTTTTGAAGCTCACCGCGGATTCGAGCGGATTTCTTTCAACCATTCAGATCGGCGTTACCCTCGCAGGCTTCCTGACCTCAGCATCCGCATCGCAGACATTCGTTGATATGCTCTCCGGAGCTATCGGAAAAATATCTGTCCTGAGCGGAATCCCCGCAGGCGTTATCAACGGCTTCTCCGTCGTTGTCATTACGCTCATAACCTCGTATTTCTCTCTTGTTTTGGGCGAGCTTGCGCCCAAGAGAATAGCCATGCAGGCGCCCGAAAAGGTCTCGTTCAAGGTCGTCGGAATACTGCTCGGCTTCAAGAAAATAACCAAGCCTTTTGTAAAAATACTCTCCCTGTCGACCAACGGTCTCGTCCGTCTGCTGGGCTACGATCCGAACGCATCGGAGGAGCCCGTGACCGAAGAGGAGATACGCATGATGGTCGATGTCGGCGGAGAAAAGGGCGTTATAGAGGACTCGCAGAAAGAGATGATAAACAACATCTTCGAGTTCGATGACCTCGACGCCGGCGATATAATGACCCACCGCACCGATATGACGGCGGCTGAGATAAGCGATCCTCTGAGTGAGATAGTCTCGCTCTCGATGGACAACGGTTATTCGAGAATCCCCGTCTATGACGACGACCCCGATAACATAGTCGGCATAGCTTATGTCAAGGATTTGCTCAAGTATATCGGCACCGACCTGCCCGATGACGTGACTCTGCGCGATATTATCCGCGAGCCAGTTTTCGTCCCCGAATCGATGCCCTGCGGCGATCTGTTCAAGCATATGACCGACAAGCACACGCAGATGTCGATAGTCGTTGACGAGTTCGGCGGCACGGCGGGAATAGTGACGCTCGAGGACGTGCTCGAATCGATAGTCGGCAATATTCAGGATGAATATGACGACGAAGAGGAAGAAATTTCTAAAATCGACGACACCACTTTCACCGTTGACGGCGTGACCTATATCGACGAGCTTGACGAGGTGTTCCATGTCTCCCTCCCCGAGGGCGATTACGACACGGTCGGCGGCTTTATTATCAGCAGACTCGGCTATCTCCCGCAGGACGGCGAGATGAACGTGGTCGAATACAAGAACCTGCGCTTTACCGTTCTCAATGTTGAGGACAGAAGAATCGGCAAGGTCAAGATTGAGATTCTCCCCGTCGAAGAGGAAAAAGAGGATGCGGAGGACGACTCAAAGCGCGAGAAGGGCGGCTGGTTCGCCGAGCGCCGTG
Source organism: bacterium (assembly GCA_963592475.1). Classification (GTDB taxonomy): domain Bacteria; phylum Bacillota; class Clostridia; order Oscillospirales; family Acutalibacteraceae; genus CAG-177. Next base: position 246 of record CAVAWW010000061.1, on the reverse strand, counting down.
AGGAAAAGGAAAAAGATAAAGAAAAAGCTGAATAAATTAAATGAAGGGCTGAGCAATACGCTCAGCCCTCAACTTATCGATAAACCCGTTTTTTGACTTCGCAGGAAACAATCCCTCCTTTGTGTAAAGGGAGGGATTGTTTTGAATAAGCTGCAATTTTCCAAAATTGTCGGGTATTTTGAACTTTTACGCAACAACCCCTCAGTCACGGCTTCGCCGTGACAGCTCCCCTTACACAGGTGAGCC
>CAVAWW010000060.1:0-13479 GCA_963592475.1 bacterium | reverse complement strand
TCAGTTTGGGGGTTACGAAATGGCGTTTGAACTCGACAATGACTGCGAGATAACCACGCAGATAAAAGTTATAGGCGTCGGCGGCGGCGGCGGAAATGCCGTCAACCGCATGGTCGAAAGCGGTGTGCTCGGCGCAGAATTTATTGCTGTCAATACGGACAAGCAGATACTTACTCATTCCAGCGCAACGCACAAGATCCAGATCGGCGAGAAGCTGACAAAGGGTCAGGGCGCAGGCGGCAGACCCGAAATAGGCGAAAAATCGGCGGAGGAGAGCCGCGATGTTATCTCCGATGCGCTCAAGGGCACTGATATGATATTCATCACTGCCGGCATGGGCGGCGGAACGGGCACAGGCGCCGCTCCTGTCATTGCAAGAATCGCCAAGGATATGGGTATACTCACCGTCGGCGTTGTCACCCGTCCGTTCAAGTTCGAGGGTAAGAAGAAGCAGCTCCAGGCTCAGAAGGGCATAGAGAACCTTGCCGAGAATGTGGACAGCCTTATTGTCATACCCAACGAACAGCTCAAGGCGATGAACAACGGTCAGAAGATGACTTTTGTCGAGGCATTCAAGATGGCGGATGAGGTTCTGCTCCACGGTGTCAAGAGCATCTCCGAGCTTATAAAAGTTCCCGGCTTCGTCAACCTCGATTTCGCGGATGTCACTTCGATAATGAAGGATGCGGGCTATGCTCACATGGGCTTCGCCAAGGCATCCGGCAAGGACAAGGCTACCGAGGCGGCAAAGGGCTCGATTTCCAGCCCGCTGCTCGAGACTTCGATCTCGGGCGCAAAGGGCGTTATTATCAGCTTCACCGCCGCTCCCGATGTTGACCTCGATGATATCGAGGGCGCAGCTGCGCTCATCACCGAGCAGGCGCATCCCGATGCGGATATCACATGGGGCATTGCGTTCGACGACAGCATGGACGACGAGATGATGATAACCGTTATCGCAACCGGCTTTGAAGATAAGCCGAAGTCGGCGATGTATCCCGAAGAGCAGCCCAAGGCAGAGGCTCCCGCAGCTCCGGCAGCGCAGACCGAGTATGTTCAGACGAGCATCGCTCAGCCCGCAAAACCCGCAGCTCCCGAAGAACCGAAGAAGGAAGAAGCTCCTTATATCGCCAAGAGACCTGCCGAGATAAATCCCGATGATGAGTTCAGCATCATTCTTGACAGCTTCAACAGATAAAAATGAAACGGCACCGCTGAGTTTTTCGGCGGTGCTTTTTAATATTGACTGCTATATGCTTTTGGTGTTATACTAACTGCGTTCCGTGCAATCGGCGCGGAAGGGTATATAGGAGATATGGTTTGGGGAACCGCCGGAGAGCTTCTTGCTTTCCGGCGGTTTCCCGTTTTATATATTATTTTATTCAGCGGCAGATTCAACTACCTTTTTCGCTATCGCTTCAAGCTGTTCGAAGCTTTCGAGCGTGCCGAGCTCGCGGCGAAAAGCCGCCGCCCCGTGTATGTCGCGAATGTACCACGACGAGTGCTTGCGCGCCTCGCGGATCCCGATATAGCCGCCCTTGTTCGCTATCAGCGCGCTGATATGCCGAAGCATTATGTCCATGCGCTCGTCTACCGGCGGGTCGGGGAGAACAGTTCCGCTCTTTAAATATTCGCTTATCTGAGTGAATACCCACGGCCTGCCGAGCGCTCCGCGGCCGACCATTATTCCGTCGCAGCCGGTTTTTACGAACATATCCGCGGCACTTTTGCCGTCGACTATGTCGCCGTTTCCGATGACGGGGATACTTTTTACGCGTCTTTTCACTTCGGCTATCACATCGAGATCGACGGGCGGCGCATACATCTGCTTGCGAGTCCTGCCGTGTACGGTTATCGCTGCCGCACCTGCCTGCTCGCAGAGTACGGCAAGCTCCGGCGCATTGATATTTTCCGCGTCCCAGCCGGCGCGCATCTTGACCGTTATCGGAACGGGGGAGGCCTTCACACACTGCGCGACTATCTCTGCGGCGAGCTCCGGGCGCTTCATCAGCGCGCTGCCGCCGCCGTTTCCCGCAACCTTCGGCGCGGGACAGCCCATGTTTATATCAATGAAATCGGGCAAATATTTCATGCAGGTCTCAATGGCTTTTGCCATTATCTCGGGCACATCGCCGAATATCTGAACGCCCGCCGGGCGTTCGGCATCGCTCAGACTCAGCAGCTCGGAGGATTTGCGGTCGTTCATGCTTATGCCCTTTGAGCTTGCCATCTCGCCGATGCAGCCTATTGCGCCGAACTCCATGCACAGCTCGCGCATGGATCTGTCCGCCACGCCTGCCATCGGGGCGAGCAGAGCGCCGCTCTTCAGTTTTTCAGCCGATAAATACAACTTGCCACCTCCGAAAGATACTCAGTAGATTTTAGCATAAAAACCGCGCGGTTGCAATGATTATAAAAATAAAGCCGCACAGCGGATACTGTACGGCCTTGAAAATCCGATATTGTTTTTACTTCTTGTCTGCGGAGACAGTTTCCTTTTCTTCTGTCTCTGTGCCGGGCTCGTTGAACTGCTTGAGGGACTCCATGGCGGCGGTAGCTTCTCTTGCGAGTTCCGCAGCCTCCATGGCCTTCTTCGCAGCAGCATCGACTGCCTGAGCGGCAAGCTGAGTCTTGTGACCCGCATCGGAAGCGCCTGCAGCTTCTGCGGCCTTCGCCTCTGCGGAGAGCTTCTCTGCCTCTGCTTCGAGCTTGTCGGCCTCTTCCTTTGCCTTCATGGCGAGCTCGACCTTGTTGTTTGCATCGATCTCTGCCATCATCTTTCTGATAGCGTGGGTGCTCATGCCCTGCTTGACATATTCGAAGTATTCCTCAGACGGGATACCGCCGATGAATGTCTCGGTGTACTTGACCTTCACGCCGACCTTCGCGATAACGATGTTGATGACGAGCAGCGCGACGATCGTTCCAAGATACACATATGCGCCGAAACCGACCGAACCGCTGAAAACGTCGGGGAAGAACTTCGTGAGATCCTTTGCGAAAAAGTTGAAGCAGACTATCGAGACCGTCGCGAGCACAAGCATGATGCTGTTGAAGGTGATGTTGCGGGGATTGCCGCGCTTTGAGCATGCCATCGTGAGCATAATGAGACTGACGAGGATGAGCACTGCCGAAAGCAGAATCGTCACAAGCGAAATGAAATAGAGCAGGAAAGTGTTGCCGAAGAAGCTCGAGCCGATATACTTGAACAGCGCGTCAAAATCGAGCGAGGACACTGCGTTGTATATCGTGATGGCATTGACCGACACTTTCTTCTCGAAGAACGGTCCCCAGAAGGACACATTCGCCAGCGGAAGCATGAGCGCTCCGATGGGAAGAAGGCTGAGCACGATTCTGATTATTGTCAGGGGAGATCCGATGAACGAAGCCTTGAGCCTGTCAAGCTTCTTCTGGAATACGGCGTGTTCGCTCTCGGCCTTGTCGGCATCCTCGAGCAGACGCTCCTCCATTCCGTAGTAGATAAGATTGATGCCGCAATGAGGGCAGGTGGGGCGCCAGTCAGTCAGCTTGAGATGCGCGCCACACTTGGGGCAGTTAGCCATATCGTTTCCTCCAAACAGATTTTGTTGCCGCGAAAAACCCCTCCGCGGCTTTGTTTGTGTACATTTCAATTGATTTTAACATAAAAAGAATGAGAAATCAAGAAGAATTATACAAAAACTATAAAAATGAACGGAAAAATTGAGCACAATGTGTGCATCAGATAAAAGCGCCGTCTATGCCTATCGTCTGCCCGGTTATGAAATCCGAGCCGTCTCCCGCGAGGAAGAGCATGAGGCGCGCTACCTCTTCGGGCGTGCCGAAGCGTCCCATGGGAGATTCTTCTTTTAGAAGTTCGAGCGTCTCTTCGCCGAGGGAGGCGTTCATCTTCGTGTCGATAACGCCGGGGGCTATGCAGTTGACCTGAATGTTTGACGGCGCAAGCTCGCGCGCGAGCGCCTTTGTCAGCCCGATCAGAGCCGACTTTGCGGCGGAATAATGCACCTCGCACGACGCGCCGCACACGCCCCACATGGAGGAAACATTGATTATCTTTCCGCTCTTTTCGTGAACCATGTCGGGCAGAGCCGCCTGAATGCAGTTGAACGCGCCCTTGACCGTGACGCCCATCATGCGGTCGAAATCCTGCTCGGTGATGTCGCAGAACATCTTCTGCTGAGCGATTCCGGCGTTGTTTATAAGCACGCCTATTCTGCCGAGCTCTCTGCGGGCGAAGTCCGTCATCTCGTCCACTTCGCTTCTCGCGCTCACATCGGCTCTGAAGCAGACCGCCCTGCCGTTTCCTTCGTTTATCTCGCGGCAGAGGGTGAGCGCCGCTTCTTCAGAAGTGCGGTAGTTTATCAGCACGCCGAATCCGTCTTTTGCAAAGGCAAGAGCTGCCGCACGGCCTATGCCGCCGGCAGCTCCGGTTATTATCACATTTTTGTTATTTACGCTCATTTTGAAAAACCTGTGAACTGTCCGTTCGAGCCGTAGAGAGTGGATATATCAGTGTAGCCCGAGGGGACTTTGAACACGCTCTCGTCGACCTTTGAGGAGAATTTGATGTTGTCGCAGACGAGCACGCCCTGGCTGCTGAGAATTTCCATCTTGACGAGGTCGTCGCCGGAGAAATAGCATTTTATCGTGCTGTCGTTGCTCTTGTACTCTTCGCAGATGTATTTCTTGCCGTCAGCCTTGACTTCCGAGGTCCTGACATATTCCATGCCCTCGAAGTCTATCGCCGAAATGGAGTTCATAGCCTCGTTGACATCGCCGGCTTCGCCCGCGTCAACGGCGAGATACATCCTGCCCTCGGGGAATACCATATAGAACTTGTCGCCGTCCGAAATGAACGACATTGTCATTGATACGCCGTTGCCGACAGGGGCTTTCATGCTCATATAAGACTTCTTGCCGGACTTGACGACCGTCATGGGCATGTTTGCGGATGTGCCCTGCATATTCGAAGAGCAGGTCGCGGTCATGGTGAATGAGTCGCGCTTCGAGTTCTTCTGGAAATAGGCATAGAAGCGGGTTTTCTTGATGTCGGACTTCGCGGCGTTGTTCTTGACCTCTTTGCCCTCGGGCATCGTCTCGGGCTCGGTCGCCTCGGTGGTGCTCGCGGGGTTCGAAGAATCCGTGGAGTCAACTCCGTTGAGGGCGTTGATTATGTCCTCAAGGCTCGAGGTGGTGCCCTCCGTGGTGTCGGGTGCGGTGGTGTCCGATCCGCTGTCCTTGTTCTTGCAGGCGGCAAAGCTCAGCATGAGCACAAGGCACATGAAAATACACAGAATAGCTTTTTTCATTTTTATCATCATTCCTTTAAGAATATTTGTTTTAACATCCTTTGCGCTTTTTGCGCCGTGATAATAGAATACATTATATCGCGAACAAAATCAAGGGTATCGCCCAAATATGAACGAACTAAGTACGGGCGCGCGGTTGACTTTTGACTGCGAAAAAAGTAAAATGACAGCAGGAATAACTTTTCGTCAGTCGTTATGATTATCGGAGGTGGACTCATGAATATAGATATATCTCTCATATTCGGCGATGCGGCGCGGTGGATAATGCCCGTGCTCGCGCTGCTTGTTGCGGCGTTCTGCGTGCCCTCTCTGCTCAAGGGCAATAAGAAGATCGGCGTCACCGGATATCTTGTCAACGAGGCGAACGGCGACCGCCTGCCGCTGTCCGGCTATGAAGTGTCGGTCGGGCGCAGCAAGGCGTGCGATATCGTCCTCGGATATAACACCGTCTCGCGTTTTCACGCCGTGCTTTCAAAGCATAAGAACGGCTGGCGCGTGACAGACACGCGTTCGAAAACCGGAACATATATCAACGCCGAGAAGATAGACAAGCCCCGCGCCCTTGCGGACGGGGACACGATAGTTTTCGGCAACGCGGTGTTCGTATTCGTCGAGAATGCGGCTATCGAGCCCGAGCAGGCTCCGGAAGAGCATATTGAACAGGCGGACGGTGAACAGACCGCCCCTGCGGACGAGCACGCGGATTATATAATCGACGAAAAGACCGGAAACGCATATAGAATCGACGGCCTTATAACCTGCATGATAGGCAGCGGAGACGATGTGCAGATAAAGTTAAAGCGGCAGAATGTCTCGGCTCATCACGCCATGCTCGTGTTCGATGACGGAACGGGCAAATGGAGCGTTACGGATATGGATTCGACATATGGCACTCTGCTCAACGGCAGACCCGTCAGACGCATGACTCAGCTCGATGACGGCGACACGATCAATATCTGCGGCAGTACGCTCACTTTCAGAACGACGGGAGGGGAGAGCGCATGAAAAAGACAATGAAGAGAACAAAATGGTGGCTCCCCGCGCTGATTTTGCTCACGGCGTTCCAGCTCATATCAATGGCTCAGGTCGTGTTCAACGACGACGGCTCGCTGAGCACGGAGTGTCTCATATTCTTCGGCGCATATCTCGCCGTCGAGTGGGTTTATTTCATCGCGATGTCGATAGCGCGAAAGCGTGCCGACCCCGCGCTCGAAATGATAGCGTTCTTCCTGACGGGCATAGGACTTGTCACCGTTGCGGGCGCGAACAAAGATTTGGTCAAGACGCAGTTCGTCGCGGATATGCTCGGCATATTTTGCTTTGTCGCTCTGCTTTGGCTCATCTCAAATGTTGACCGCGCCATGGTGATGAGAACGCCCATGGCTGTGGCGGCAATAGGTCTGCTGGTTTTGACTCTTATCCTCGCGCGTAACATAAAGGGCGCGTTCAACTGGCTGAGTATCGGCGGAATGTCCATCCAGCCGTCCGAGTTCGTCAAAGTCGCGTTCGTCTTTGTCGGCGCGGCGACTCTCGATAAATTGCAGACCACTCGCTCGCTCACAAAATATATTATCTTCTGCGTCGTCTGCGTGGCGCTGCTGTTTTTGATGCGCGATCTCGGCGCGGCGCTGATATTCTTCTTTACATTTATAGTCCTCGCGTTCATGCGCTCCGGCGACTTCCGCACGATAGTGCTCCTGTGCGTCGGCGCGGCGATGGCGGCGGGACTCGTGGTGCTTATCCGCTCCGATTTTGTTATGGCTCGCTTCGCAACCTACCGCCATGTCTGGGACGATATGTACGGCAAGGGCTATCAGCAGACGCGCGTGCTCATCTACAGCGTTAGCGGCGGACTGCTCGGCGTCGGCATCGGCGACGGAAAGCTAAAAGAAGTCCCCGCGGCGACGGAAGACTTGGTATTCGGCATGATATGCGAGGAGTGGGGCATTATCATGGGCATCCTCGTTATCCTCTGCATCATGTTTATCGCGTTTCACAGCATCCGCTGCGCGAGCGGTTCGCGCTCGGCTTTCTATGCCATATCCGGCATAGCGGCGGGCTGCCTCCTGCTCTTCCAGACGGGACTCAATGTTTTCGGCGTCACCGATCTGCTGCCCCTTACGGGCGTCACCCTCCCGTTCATCAGCCGAGGCGGTTCGAGCGCGATATGCTGCTGGGCGCTGATAGCGTTCATCAAGGCGGCGGACAACCGCACTTGGATAGGCTCGAAATATTATCTCGATTCTGACTCGTAACCCGCGGAAAGGACTGATTGAATGAAAGGCATAGCAAAACGCTCAAAGCTCATGTTTGCGCTCGTGGCAATTTTTCTTGCGGGCGTCATAGTCCTCGCCGCAACATTCGGCATCAACGCCGAAGCATGGGTGTTCAAGCGCGCCAACAAGCATATATATTCGTCGGGTCAGATAGTCGCGGCGGGCACGATATATGACCGCAACGGCAAGGTGCTGGCTCAGACGGTGAACGGCGAGAGAAAATATAACTCGAGCAGCACCGTGCGCCGCGCCACCCTCCATGCGGTCGGCGACCTCGAGGGCTTTATCTCAACCGGAGCGCACAGCGCGTTCCGCGGCGAGCTCACGGGCTACAGTTTCTTAAACGGCGTATATGATTTGAAGAGAAACGGAGCGGGCAACGATATAACCCTCACTATAGACGCCGATCTCTGCGTCACGGCGTATAACGCCCTGAACGGCAGAAAGGGCGCAGTCGGTGTATATAACTACAAGACTGGCGAAATTCTCTGCATGGTCTCGACCCCAACTTATGACCCGTATAATAAGCCTACCAATATCGACAGCGATACAACAGGAAAATACGAGGCAATATATCTCAACCGCTTCCTGTCAGGCGTGTTCACTCCCGGCTCTACTTTTAAAATCGTCACGTCGATTAGCGCGCTCGAAAATATACCCGATATAAATTCGCGCACATTTACCTGCACCGGTCAATATAAGACCTCTACCGGTATAGTCAAGTGTAATTCCGTCCACGGAAAGCTCAATTTCCAGCAGGCACTCAGCAAATCCTGCAACAGCACCTTCGCCTGCATCGCGGAGGAGCTCGGCAACGACGCGCTGACGAAGACCGCCGAGCAGGTCGGCTTCAACAAGCGGATAACAATAGACGGAATAAGCGTCACAAAGAGCTATTTTACTCTGAAAGATGCAGTCAGCGTCGACCGCGGCTGGGCGGGCATCGGTCAGTATCAGACCCTTGCGAATCCCTGCCAGATGCTCACCATGATGGGCGCGATAGCGAACGGCGGCAGCGCACCTGCACCGAAGCTGCTCAAGAGCGACAGCACGTTGAGCTCGCTGACTTCGCCGACGCTCAAATATCTCGACGAAAATATAGCGAACACCATCAAAGATATGCTCCGAAAGAATGTCACGACCCACTACGGCGAGGGCAAGTTCCCCGGGCTTCAGCTCGGCGGAAAGACAGGCACAGCACAGGTCACGGACGGCGAACCTCACTCGTGGTTTGTCGCGTTCTCCGAGCGCGAGGATCTCCCGCTGGCGGTCGTCGTTGTTGTCGAACACGGCGGCGAGGGTATCAGTGCGGCGGCGCCCATAGCCAACAAAGTTATGCAGGCCGCGGCGAAAAAAGGCGTAAATTAAAACTTCGGCGTCCACGCAGAGCTGCGCGGGCGCCGATTTGTGTTATTTTATAATGCAGAAACGTTTTTTTGAATATACTTGACATTCTGCGATTTATATTTTAAAATGAAATTGCCGAAATAAATTAACTATAAAAATTTTAAGGGAGGCTTTCAAATGAAAAGGATCGTAAGTATGCTGCTGGCACTGTTGCTTTGCGCTTCGTTTGCCCTATGCGCAAGTGCCGAAACCTCAAAATACGGCGGGGTGGCGGCAGACGAAACCGTTTATGCCGAAGGAAAAGACATCATAATCGGCGAAGTAATGGACTTGTGTGACGGATATACCTGCGCGGTTATTGAAAGCCGCGGCGAAAATGGGGAAGCCGAACCTTTGTCTATTACCGATAAAACAAAGACAAAAACATTTATCAACAATATCAGCGATAAAAACGGAAAGTTTATCTGCACTTTGCAGGTTGTCGTGAAAGGAATGTATTCTCCGACAGACAGAACTTCCGAAATAACAAGCCTGAATTACACATGCTCTGAGATTGATTCAAGCCTTATGTCGATTTCAGATAACATAAGCGGAAATACCGCCGAGCTGAGGCTTTATTATTTAGGCGAATATATCGGAAATTTCAACTACAGAATATCTTATAACGGCAATATCGAGCAGAGCTGAAATTATCGGCTTCGGGGCTTTCTCTTTCGGGGAAGCCCCGATTTTTATTTTATCTCCACTCCGGTGTAATAGTGCTTGATTATCTCCTGCCAGTCGGAGCCCTGCCGCGCCATGTAGTCCGCGCCGTATTGGCTCATGCCGACTCCGTGGCCGTAGCCGTGAATGGTAATTTTGAACTCGTCGCCCGTGAATTTTATCTCGAAGCAGGCGCTGCGGAGCCCTAGCTTTTCGCGCACCTGCGCGCCCGTGAATTCTTTTCCACCGATCACGGCGCAGGAAATATATCCGCTGTCCGTCTTTTTTATTTCACCTATCCATTTTTTTGCGTCGCCGCCGAACTCCGCGCCCGAGCCGGCGAAAGCTTTTTTGAATTCATCCGCCGTCAGCGTCAGCGTTGATGAGTAGTCTGGCGAGAGCTTGTCGCCCGCGCTCGTGACGCTCTTTAAGTAGGGGACATCCTTGCCCCAGACCTCCTCCGCGCTGAAGGTCTGCCCGCAGCTTATCGCGTGGAACGCCGCAGTTATAATCTCCCCGTCATAGGTTATCGTCTTGCCGAAAACGTCTTTGACAGCCTCTTCGATCTTCTTTTCGTATGTCTCGTATTTGTCGCCCCATTTTTCCTTGCGCGCCGCCGCGTCCAAATATCCCTGATGCACCGCGCTGTCGTCGGTTATGTCCGCACCGCCGAGCGTGGGGTCGGGACTGGAACGCTTTTTGACCGCATATGTATAGCATACGGCGGCCTGGGCGCGCAGAGCCTGCGAATGATATGTTGGCGGCATCTCCGCCGCCACCGCGCCGACCACATATTCGAACATGTCTATTTCGTTTATCTTCTTCGTCGAAGAGGAGAGCACGAGTATCGAATCTCCGTCATCTTGTGTGTTCGTTTTCGTGACATCATTGCCGCTCTTTTCAGGCACTTTTGCGCCGCCCGTTGCGGCGAGCGGGCAGATAAGCAGAACGGCTATCAGAATGATGAATAAAAATCCTCTGTTTTTCATATTTTTTACCTCCCGAACCTCGGCAAACTTGACTTTTGCTGCCGTTTTGGTGTAAAATTGTACTCTGATACATTATTATATAAATTTATATACGGAGCGAGAAAGGAGTCGAACGCATGGCGAATTATATATCCTCTATCCCGCAGGATGCCCTTAACAGTTTATGCGGAGAAATAGACAAGTATAACAAGATAAATCCTGCGTATTTTGATCGTTTCCAGGTTAAGCGCGGCCTGAGAAATTCTGACGGCACCGGTGTTATGGCGGGGCTGACAAAGATATGCAGCGTTCAGGGATATTATGTCGAGGACGGTGAGCGTGTCCCGATAGACGGCAGACTTATATATCGCGGAATCGATGTTCGCGAGATAGTCAGCGGATGCGAGCAGGAGGGACGCTTCGGCTTTGAAGAGGTCGCGTGGCTGCTCCTTTTCGGTACTCTGCCCTCGAGAAGACACCTTGAGATATTCAAAAATGTCCTCGCCGAGAGCCGCGAGCTCCCCAATGAGTTCATCGAGGATATGATAATGAAAGCCCCCTCGCACAATATCATGAACAAGCTTTCACGAAGCGTCCTCGCGCTCTATTCATATGATGAAAATCCGGACGATATTTCGATAGAAAACGTCCTTCGCCAGTCGATACAGCTGCTCGCGCAGGTGCCCATGATAATGAGCTACGCCTATCAGGTCAAGCGCCGCAACTTCTATCACGAGAGCATGTATCTTCACCCTGTCGACAAGACCCTCAGCACCGCCGAGTCGGTTCTCTATTCGATAAGAGCGGATAAAAAATTCACTCCGGAAGAGGCGCATATGCTCGACATCTGCCTCATGCTCCACGCCGAGCACGGCGGCGGAAACAACTCGACTTTCGCCACCCGCGTGCTGACTTCGAGCGGCACCGACACATATTCGGCTATCGCCGCGGGCATCGGCTCGCTCAAAGGACCCAAGCACGGCGGCGCGAACATAAAGGTCGCCGAGATGGTCGAATATATTAAGCAGGGCGTTGAAGATATCACCGACGCGGATCAGGTTGCCGATTTCCTCAAGAAGATTCTCAAGAAAGAGGCGGGCGACGGCTCGGGACTCATCTACGGCATGGGTCACGCGGTCTACACCCTCTCCGATCCCCGCGCTGTTATTTTGAAATCGCATGCGCGCAAGTTCTCCGAGAACACCGAGTTCGAGGATGAGTTCAAGCTCCTTGAGCTTATCGAGACTCTTACTCCGCAGATTCTTGCCGAGCTGCGCGGAGACAAAAAAGTCATGTGCGCAAATGTCGATCTCTATTCCGGCCTTGTATATAAGCTGCTCGGCATCCCCGAGGATCTGTTCACTCCGCTGTTCACCGTCGCCCGCGTTGCAGGCTGGTCGGCGCACAGAATGGAAGAGCTGATGACCGGCGGCAGAATAATCCGCCCGGCATATAAGAGCGTCTGCGCCCAGCGCAACTATGTAAAGCTTGACGACAGACTCGATAATTATCCCGGCGAGCTCAGATATATCCCCAGCGACGAGCACGCCTAACAGACAAAAATAATTTTTAGGACTTGATACAATGCCGAAAGATAAAAAAGTTTCAATGCTTAAAATTATGATGATAGCCCTTGCCGCAGTTCTTTTGGTGCTGATTCCGGTGCGCTGCTATCAGTATGCATCCGGAGTGATTGAACCCACGACGGGCTTCTACAGCGGCAGCGACTGGAGCATCTGGCTTTCGTATATCCTGCTTGCCGTGTCCGCCGTTGCGTTTCTTGCAATTGCGATAGCGAGCAGAAAGAAGATATCTTATTCGACCGAAAAATTCGGCTCAACAGGGCTCGCGATAGCCGCGTTCATGTTCGCTCTGACGCTGATGATCGATGCTATATCGCAGTATAAGACAGTGTTCGCGACTGCTACCGACACGGCGCTCATGTACGGCACTGAGTCGGTTCAGTATCTCAAAACCGGGCTTATCTCAAGGGGACTTGAGGGCTTCTGCGCCGTTGTTGCGGCGGTGTTCTTCGTCCTCTTCGGCTACGGTCACTTAAAAGGCAAGTCAAACGCCTCGGAGTCAAAGCTCATGGCGCTGTTTCCGGTGCTCTGGTGCATCTTCAGACTCATGCACAGATTTATGCGCACGATAAATTTCCTCAACGTTTCCGATCTTCTCTACGAGCTGTTTATGTGCGTGTTCCTTATGGCATTTTTAATGGCGTTCTCTCAGCTCAACTCAAAGGTCGGCGGCGACGGCTTCGACTGGAAGCTCGTCGGCTACGGACTGCCCGCAATGATGTTCTCTCTGATTTGCTTCCTGCCGAGATTCATAATGACCCTCGTCGGCAGTGACTATCTGCTCTGCAATCAGTCGCCCATAGAGTGGTGCGACCTCGGCGCAGCGGTGTTCATCTGCGCACTGCTCCTGACCAGAGTCGGATTCGGCGAGAAAAACACCGAGACCGCCGAAACGGCTGAGAAAACAGAGAGCTGATGTTTTTAGATAATTTTCTCATCGCCGCCGAGCAGGTGGCGATACTGTATATTCTCGTCGCGGTCGGATTTATCGCCGACAGGACAAAGCTCTTCACGGAGAAGGCTGCGCGCCTGTGCACGGATCTGATGTTTTATATCATCACTCCCGCAAAGATAGTGCAGTCGTTCATCTCCATGGAGTTCAGCCGCGAATCGGCGACGCGCCTTGCGATAGCCGCCGCCTGCGGCGCAGCGATACATATTATCGGCGTGGCGGTCAGCTCCGTTGTGTTCAACAAATCGCCGATAGGCAAGGCCGCAATATTCAAATATTCGAGTGTCTACGGCAACTGCGGGTATATGGCTCTGCCGCTCGCCTATGCCGTGCTCGGCGACG
>CAVAWW010000059.1:0-13864 GCA_963592475.1 bacterium | reverse complement strand
CGAAGCAATCCGCGAAGCGGAGAATCTTTCAGGTAAAAAGACAGAGTACACCATTTTTCTGATGGTGTACTCTTTTGTTTTCGGAGGGGTTTATGGACATTCTTATTTTTGCGTTTGAAATCATCGGCACCGTTGCGTTTTCCGTTTCCGGCGCGATGACGGGGCTGAAGAAAAATATGGATATTTTCGGCGTCATGATTCTGGGCGTTGTGACGGCTATCGGCGGCGGAGTCACGCGCGATCTGATTCTCGGCATAACGCCGCCCGGCACATTCGGCCACCCGGTATATGCGATAGTCGCGACGGTCACGGCGATAATAACTTTTCTGCCGGCAGTCCGCAGACTGCTCACGAGTAATCAGCACGTCCACGACTTCGTCCTGCTCATTCTCGACTCGCTCGGGCTCGGAGTGTTCACGGTCGTCGGAATACAGACCGCTTACAGCGTCTCGGCCGGGCGCGGCGCGTTTCTTGTAGTATTCGTCGGAGTCATAACCGGAGTCGGCGGCGGAGTGCTGCGCGATGTTCTCGCCGGGGAGAAGCCGTACATATTCGTAAAGCACATCTACGCCTGCGCGTCGATAGCCGGCGCGGTCGCCTGCGTTATCATCTGGCGGTTCAACAGCACCGCGGCGGTCATCGCGGGCGCGGCAATAGTTTTCGTCATCCGCCTGCTCGCCGCCCATTTCAGATGGAGCCTGCCCAAGGCAGACAGATTCGGTCCCGTCCAGCCGCAGGAGTTAAGCGAAAACGACGAGAACACGCAGGAGATATGATTTTGCGGAGTGTTTGACATATATTTATGTATAGAAAGCCTGCCCGCGGGGTTGCCCGTTGGGTGGGCTTTGGTTTTTGTAATGCGGGGTTTAAAGCAGAGGTGCAGTGACAGATTAGGATTTGCAGGTGTAAATACCGGCTATGAACGGCTTATAAATCAGCACAATCGTGTAGGGCAGATATCATCCGCCCGCGAAATTATCACAATTTTATTGGCGTGCATTTGTAGGGTGCGGCAACTCGACACACCGCTGCCGCGACAGCGGCATGAAATCTTTGATTATACCGACCGTAGGGACAGCCCTTGCGGCTGTCCGCTATCGGCGCAGCCGATACAACAATTTTGATTTGTTTATAATTGGCTCACTACATTCGCGTCCTACTATAATCAAAGGATATATACATTCCGCGTTTCGGCATTTCTTTTCTGTCTGAGAAAAGAAATGCCTGCAAAAAACGGCAGACTCGGGGTTTCACCCCGAGGCGCGGATATTGAAAGCCTGATTATCAAAATCGGCTGAGTTGCTCATTTCTACTTTGCATAAATTCAAGAAACGGGGGCTTGCTTTTGACATTAAACACAAACTCTTTATTGACCGGATGTCCCTACGAGTTACGCGGTCTAAAATTTGTGCGGATTTTTGAAAGGCGAACGAAGTTCTCCACTACAGTCAGCAACAGACATTTCGAGAATTCCGTGCCGCTGTCGCGGCGGCGGTGCGTCGGGGTCGCCGCACCCTACAAGATGCGAATCAATAAAATCGTGATAGATTCTGCGGCATATTGGGATTTTCACATCTCATTCCACGACACAAACAGCTATCTGCCGTCTTATAGCATTGTCCGTTCTCCAAAGCGTTTTACTTTCCGACTTTAAATGTTAACTGAAATTAAACTATATTCCCTTTTTCTTTAAACTTCGCTTTTATGCTATTGTTAAATCCCGCGGGGTAGGGTATAATTTAATAGAATTTTAAGTGAAACGGTGAAAGTATGACATACGACTCTCAATATAATAACGGAGCACCCAACGGGTACGGATATCAGCCGGGACCCGCTCAGACTCTCGAGATAAAGCAGCGCGAGAAGCGCCAGATAAGAAAGCTCGGCAACATAAGCGGCCTGGGCATATTATTGTTCGCCCTGTTCCAGTTCATCGGCGCGGGACTGCTGTTTGCTTTAAATCTCTATGACGACTACGCGAACGAGACCGACCGCGGCTATGCGATAGGCGTGCTGATGTCGATTTTCTGCATATTCGTCCCGTTCTTCCTGTCGAGCCTGCTGCTCAAAGATAAGCGTCAGCAGTGCCTGAACTTCGGCAAGCCCTATGACACGCGGCTCATGCTTTTAGCTGTGCCCGCAGGTCTGATGATCTGCATGATAGGCAACTATGCGACGAATTTTCTTTCGACCTTTGTCGAGAGCACGACCGGCATAACATTTGAATATCCCGATTCGCGCACCCCGACGACGCCGCTCGGCATCGCGATGTATCTTATCCAGCTTGCCGTAGTGCCGGCGCTCGTTGAGGAATATGCGCTGCGCGGTGTTGTTATGATGCCCGCGCGCAAGTTCGGCAACTGGTTCGCAATTCTCGCCTCGTCCGCCCTGTTCGGCATGATGCACGGCAACCTCGTTCAGGCTCCGTTCGCGTTTATCGTCGGCATCGGCATCGGCTATTTTGTTATAGTCACCGGCTCGATGTGGACTGGTGTCATGATACATTTCTGCAACAATATGTTCTCCGGCGTTATCTCGATACTCTATGAATTTCTGCCGGAAAAGACGGTCAACCTCATCTATTATATCTGCGTCGCAGTGTTCTTTGCGGCGGGCATAATCTGCCTGATATTCTTCATGAGAAGAGCGCGTCAGAAGAATATCCCGACAAAATTCAGAAAACCGCGCACCGCCCTTTCGCGCGGCGAGCGCACGGCGGCGTATTTTATAAACGTCCCGATGATAATCTCTATCATCTATCTGCTCTACACGACATATACTTTTATCACATGGCCTTCGTAACCGGGGAGTGGAAGAATGACTGACAGAGAGCTTATGCAGGCGGCGATCGCGCTTGCACGGGAGGCCGCGGCAGACGGCGAAGTGCCCGTCGGCGCGGTGGTCACAAGAAACGGAGAGATAGTTTCGGTCGGGCGCAACAGGCGCGAAAAGGACAAAAACGCCCTCGCCCACGCCGAGATTGAGGCGATAGACAGAGCGTGTAAAACGCTCGGCGGCTGGCGGCTCTGGGAGTGCGAACTGTTCGTGACACTCGAACCGTGCCCGATGTGCGCCGGAGCGATAATAAATTCGCGCATAAAGCGCGTGGTGTTCGGGGCATACGACCCGAAGGCGGGCTCGTGCGGGTCTATAAACAACCTGTTCTCGTTTCCGTATAATCACTCGCCCGAGGTCGAGGGCGGTTTCATGCAGGACGAGTGCGCTCTGCTTTTGAAGCAGTTCTTTGCCGAGCTGCGCAGGACAAAATAAATTCCCGAAAGGGCTGAAGGATATGGCAATAAAGGATCTTGCCGAACTCATCAAAAAATTTACTCAGAAAGACAAATTCAAACCCAGCGCAGTGCAGGTTATCAAAGCGGCAAAAAATCCGCCCGTTCCCGCGCAGAACGAGGATATCTCTGTCCCGTCGGAGGGCGAGCGCATCCATTTTCTCAACACCGGGCGCTCGGACTGCATTCTTCTCCAGAGCAAAAATAAATTTGCTCTCGTTGACTGCGGCGACGCGGAGCACGCAAAGCACACAGCGAGCTATCTCAAAGAAACTGCCGGCGGGAAGATAAATCTTGATTTTGTCGCGATAACTCATCTTCATTCCGGTCATATCGGCGGACTCGAGACGCTCCTTGACGACGGGGATATAACAATCGGCAAGATATATCTCAAGCCGTTTATCAGTCCGAACCTCGCGCAGTGGGACAAGTGCCTCCACGACGGCGACGCGCTGTATAAATCGCTCAGCGAAAAGGCGCAGAGTATGAACATTCCGGTCATCGGCTGCGTGCCGGATGAGCCGTTTGCGCTGGGCAGCTGGACTCTGCGTTTCTTCAACACCGAGCCCGACTCATATCACAAAAACATCGGCGAAAACGACAACTCGCTCGCCATACTCGCCGAGCAGGGCGGCAGGCGTATTCTTTTGGCGGGCGACATGGTAAACGACACGGGAGACCTCGCGAGACTCGCAAACGCCGTCGGGCGCATCGACGCGCTGAAAGTCCCCTGCCACGGCGAACGCGCCGTCCCGCAGGAGGTACTGGACAAGCTCCGCCCCGAGACGATGATAATCACGAACCGCCTCGCCGAGATATCTGACGATGTGCTCGTCGGCATAATGTCGGCGTTCGGGCGCAAGGCGTATTCGACCTCGGACAGCGGCGGAATAGCCCTCACTCTCACGCACGACGGGCTTGAAGTCAGCCGCGAGATACAGCTTCGGGAGACGGCATAAAATAAATATAAAACCGCGGAGGCAGATATATTCTGTCTCCGCGGTATGATTTTTGCGGGTATAATTCGATAAAATTTTGTTGCCGAGCCGGTTTCCCTATGGACGGGCAAGTTTGGCGGTTGCCTTTCGTGCCGCTCGCGCGGCATCGGTGCGTCGAGGTCGCCGCACCCTACAAGGTGCGTGTTAATAAAGTTGCGTGAGTTTCGCGGGCGGATGATATCCGCCACCTACGGGGGAACCTAAATAAAATAACACAGCAACAGCCGCAACGGTTTTCATGTCGCGGCTGTTTTTTATATATTATAATAGTATTATTTATGCCCTCGCTGCGAAAACGCAGGTGAATATGCCGTCTGTTTCATTCGCCGCCGCGTGTCCGCCGTATTTTTCGGCGGTATCTTCGAGAATCTTCAATCCGTAGCCGTGGTCGCCCGCTCTGTTCTTTTTCTTCTCTTCGTAGTCTGGTGCGACTGCGTTCTCGCTGCTGATATATAACATTCCGTCGTTTTTGTCGACAAAGCTTCTTATTTTTATATATCTGTTCTCTTCGAGTGCCTTCGCCGCATTTATAGCGTTGTCGAATATATTGACATACGCTTTGCAGATATCTATCTCTTCGATGTTCAGCTTCTCCGGCACATTGAGATCAAAGTCATAGGCTATGCTGTTTTTTCTGCATTCGTTCGCCTTGTTCGAAGAGATGGCATTGACGAGCGCGTTTTGGCAGAATTTCTCTATCTTTATCTCCGCCACCTCGTCGCGCAGCTGATAGAGCATCTTCTTCGCCGCCGCGCGATCCGCTTCGCTCCCGCTCTCAACTATCTCGCAGGCGGTCTCGATTATATTCGCGAGGTCGTGGCGAAGCTTGCGCGCCTCGTGGCTGTTCTGTTCAACATTCCTGTAATATTCAAGGTTCAGCGAGTTCTGATAGTCCTTCGCCTTCAGCTCCTCGCGCAGCCGCTCGTTCTGGGACGAACGGAGCATGACATATATCAGCACCGCATCGGACAAAAGGCACAGGCACGCCGCTATCGAGAGCAGGATCATCGGCCCGCGGGTCGGGTCGCTGAATATAGTCAGCGGTCTGTCGCCCGTGAACCAGCCGTCACGCGAGATGACCACCATGGCGGCATAGAGCACGATTATCTGACTCAGCGGAAAGCAGATAAAAGCTACCATCTGACCGCCGGGTATTTTAAGAGCCGACTGCCTCTTGTGCCTGATATACACAAACGCCGCAACCGCCGCGGCGAGGCAGAATATATACGGCGTGTCAACTATCGCCGCGTTCTGCGGGTCGGTGCCGATACCTACTGCGACGGCTATATTTACCGTCACCGCGCCGACTATCGACGCTATGGCGAAGATCATTATTGAGACGAATATCCTTGTGCGCAGCTTGTCTTTGAAAAACAGCAGAGCCGCAATGAAAAACCAGACTATGCCGGCAACAGCCGTCACCGACGGCGCGATGACCTGAACGAACCTCTGCGAAAGGGCAAGCGCCACAAACGGTATGCATGCGCCGAAGAACACGGCATATTTGTTGAACCTCGGCTTGAGCGAAGCGCACAGCGTAACTATCTGGAGCACCGCCGCCGCTCCGTTGAACACGCACCATATTACAGTATCAAACATCTTTTCCCCTCTTACTCCCTCTTCGCAGGCTTTACGCCCTCGCTGCGAAAACGCAGGTGAATATACCGCCGCTTTGATTCGCCGCCGCGCGTCCGCCGTATTTTTCGGCGGTATCTTCAAGAATTTTTAATCCGTAGCCGTGGTCGCCCGTCCGCTTCTTTTTCTTCTCTTCGTAGTCGGGCGCGACGGCGTTCTCGCTGCTGATATATAACATTCCGTCGTTTTCGTCGACGAAGCTTCTTATTTTTATATATCTGTTCTCTTCGAGAGCTTTTGCCGCATTTATCGCGTTGTCGAATATATTGACATATGCCTTGCAGATATCGACATCCTCGATACCAACAAACCTCGGCACATTGAGGTCGAAATCATAGGCGATATCATTCTTCCTGCACTCGTTCGCCTTGTTCGAGGCGATGACATTGACAAGAGTGTTGAGACAGAATTTTTCTATTTTTATATCCGCGACCTCTGTTCTGAGCTGGTCGAGCATCCGCTCGGCCGCTTCGCGGTCGACTTCGTTTGAGCTGTGGACGACTTCATATGCCGTCTGAATTATGTTCGCGAGGTCGTGGCGTATCTTTCTTACTTCATTGCTGCTGTTTTCGACATTTTTATAATATTCGAGATTCAGCGCATTCTGGTAGTCTTTTATTCTCAGCTCCTCGCGCAGCTTCTCGTTCTGCGACGAGCGCACCATGATATAGAGCAAAACAGCATCGGAGATTATGCAGAGAACCGCCGCGACGCAGAGCATTATCATCGGGGCGCGGGTCGGATCCTTGAGAAACGGCAGCCCGGTGTTCTTGTCCCTGAACCAGCCGTAATATGAGATTATCATCATCGCCGCCGCCATGACTATGACCTGGCTCAGCGGGAAGAAGATAAACGTCGCCATTTGCCCGCTCGGGAGGATCATATTTTTGTGCTTCTTCATTCTAAGATAAGTAAAGCCGCCGAAGAGCACTATCAGCCCCACTGTATTCGGCAGGGAGACTATATAAGTCATTATGTCGTCATAGGGATTGAGTCCGCAGGCGATACATCCGGTTATCAGCAGAGCCGAGACGAGATATGTAAACGACATCAGAACTATCGAAACGAAGAGCCGGGTTCTGAGTTTGTCTTTAAAATAGGCTATTGCCGAAATGAAATAATATGCAAACGCCGGAATCTTAAAAAACACCGACGGCACATCGTAGAAATAATGCTGGGCGAGCGCAATTGCCGAGAACGGTATGAGCGTCAAGAAAAAGACCGCGTAGCGATTGAAGCGCGGGGTGAGGTTCATGCACAGAAAGACCACCACGAGCGCTATCGAAAGAAAGTTGAACACATACCAGAACGCATCAAAAAATGTCATTTGACCAAAGCTCCCTTAAAAAGCACATACCTGTCCACCGACTCGTTTTTCTTGGAGCGGCTTATCGGAATTATCTTCCCGTTCATCATGATAAACTGCGTCGCAGTATATCTAGCGATATATTTTAAATTCACAAGATAGCTCTTGTGGCAGCGGACGAAGCCCGCTTCGAGCTGCCGCCCCGCCTCGTCGAGCTTGCCCGGCACGGTGACACTGTCTCCGTCAACCGTATGTATCTCCAGATAATTGCGCACGCTGACGATAAAAAGAATCTTGTCGCACCCTATCCTATGGATATTTCCGCGGCGGGTGTATTCAAAATATTCGCGGCTCGGCTTTTGATGCACCCCGGCGCGTTCGCGCTCGATATAGCCGAGGAGCAGCTTCGGGTCGACGGGCTTATAAATATACCCGCAGTCGTCAACGGTCACGAACGCCTTTGAGACGAGATCCTGATTCCCGGAGACGAAAACTATCTTGACCCCGGGGCACAGCGCGCCGACGAACTCGGCGATATCCACGCCGCTCTCGTCGCTGACGGCAATATCGAGAAAGGCGAGGTCGAATTTTCTGTTTGCGTCCTCGGGCGCCAGCTTCTCGGACAGCTCGGCGGAGCTGTGTACGCCGACAAGCTCAATATCGGGATAAGCGTCCGCGATTATTTCGGATATCTGCTTGACCATTGCCGGCTCATCGTCACATATGAGAATACGCATAGTGAGACCTCCCTTTCTTTATAAAATAAAATATAAAATGTATTTATATGCGTTTATATATATTAATAGTATACAAAAACGCTCGTCTTTTTTCAAGGACAAAAACTGTCACAGGCAAGAAAATATTTTTTCTCTCCGCCGACCCTTTTCAAAGGGAAATAAATGTTGTATAATTTTGATATATAACTGCTTGATTAGGGGTGTTTGTTTGTCCGGGGACTACTCCAGCCGCAACCGAAGGATGCTCAAAAGGTTCCTGCCTTACTATAAAAAATATTCGGGACTGTTCGCCCTCGATATGTTCTGCTCCGCGCTGACCACCGTATGCGAAATTGCCCTGCCGCTGATAGTTCGGCAGATAACCGACCGCGCGGCGCATGATATCCACGACCTGACGGCGGAGCTGATAATAAAAATAGTCGGATTCTACATTCTGCTTAGAATAATCGACACCGCCGCGAGCTACTACACGGCGTCGGGCGGTCATATAATGGGCGCGAGAATTGAAACAGACATGCGAAACGACCTGTTCTCGCATTTGCAGGATATGTCATATTCATTCTATGACGACACAAAGATAGGCCAGCTCATGTCGCGAATAACAAACGATCTGTTTGACATAACCGAGCTCGCCCATCACGGTCCGGAGAACGTCCTGATGACCATGATAAAAATAGTCGCGGGATTCATCATGTTCGCGTCGATGAACATATGGCTTGCGATAATAGTCTTTTCGCTCATGCCTCTTATGATGCTTCTGACTTCGCACAGCCGCCGCAAGATGCGCGCCGCGTTCAAACAGCAGAGGCGCGAGATAGGCGAGATAAACGCGCGAACGGAAGACTCACTGCTCGGCATAAGAGTTGTCAAGAGCTTTGCCAACGAAGACATTGAGCGCGAAAAGTTCAATGAAGGCTCTCGCCGCTTTTTCAAATCGAAGAAAAACGGCTACAGATACATGGCGAGCTTCCACTGCACTGTAAGGCTCTGCGACGGACTGATGTATATAGCAATAGTCGGCGTGGGCGCAGTGTTCATGATGAAAGGCAAGACTACCGTCGGCGACTTCTCGGCGAGTCTGCTCATGGTCAGCACCCTGCTCGCGGCGATACGCACGATGGTTGAATTCAGCGAGCAGTTCAACCGAGGCATGACCGGCATCGAGCGCTTCACGGAAATAATGGACGAAGTCAGCGACATAAAAGACAACCCGGATGCAAAGCCCATAAGCGGCGTCAAGGGCGATATCGAATTCAAAAACGTTACATTTTCATACAAGGGCACGGACAAGAAGATTCTCTCCGATTTCTCCCTGCATATAGCTCCGGGCGAGAATGTCGCCCTCGTCGGTCCGTCCGGCGGCGGCAAGACTACGCTTTGCAATCTTATCCCCCGCTTCTACGATGTGGATTCGGGCAGCATACTGCTCGACGGAAAAGATATCCGCGACATAACTTTAGCGTCGCTTCGCTCGAATATAGGCACGGTTCAGCAGGATGTCTATATGTTCTCCGGCACGGTCAGGGACAACATAGCCTACGGCTGCCCGGGAGCTGAAAAAGAAGATATAATAGCCGCGGCGAAACGAGCCGGGGCGCATGAGTTCATAGAAGAGCTGCCCGAAGGCTACGACACATATGTCGGCGAGCGCGGAGTCAAGCTCTCCGGCGGTCAGAAGCAGCGCATTTCAATCGCTCGCCTGTTTTTGAAGAACCCGCCGATAGTCATTCTCGACGAGGCGACGAGCGCGCTCGACAACGAGAGCGAACGCCTTGTTCAGCAGTCGCTCGAAGAGCTTGCAAAGGGGCGCACGGTCATAACCATTGCCCACAGGCTCACGACGATAAGAAACGCGGCGGAGATAGTCGTGCTTACAGAGGACGGCATCGCCGAGCAGGGCAGCCACCGCGAGCTCATGGCAAAGGGCGGCGTATATAGCGAGCTTTACAGCATGTATTCAATTGACTGATTTTTCCGAAAGGACGGATATAAAAATGCTTAAAAATATTTCACCCATTATCTCCCCCGAGCTTCTCAAGATCCTCATGGAGATGGGACACAGCGACGAGATAGTTATCGGCGACGGCAACTTCCCCGCGGCGAGCATAGCTCAGCGCCTTGTGCGCCTCGACGGTCACGGAGTGCCCGAGGTTCTCGACGCGGTTTTGAAGCTCATGCCCCTCGACACCTATGTTGACGCTCCCGTTGCGCTCATGGACAACAACGGCGACGGAGACCGCCCGGCAGTCTGGGACAAATACGAAGAGATAGTTAAAGCGAACGAGGGCGACAAGAACTTTGAGCTCATGGAGCGCTTTGCTTTCTATGACAGAGCGAGAAAGGCTTACGCCGTCATAGCGACGGGCGAGACCGCCGTATACGCAAACATCATCCTCAAAAAGGGCGTTGTAAAATAACTCGGAGGACTCTGCATCAATGGAAAAAAGAGTTTTAGCGTTCGACTTCGGCGCGTCGAGCGGACGCGCGATAATCGGACATTTTGACGGAGAGAACATCCGCCTCGAAGAAGTCCACCGCTTCTCGAACGATCCCGTGAGCGTGAACGGCACGCTCTATTGGGATGTTCTGCGCCTGTTTTTCGAGATAAAGCAGGGACTGACAAAGGCGAAGCTCGCCGGCGGATTCGACAGCATCGGTATCGACACCTGGGGCGTTGACTTCGGGCTGCTCGACGAATTCGGCTGCCTGCTCGAAAATCCCATTCACTACCGCGACGCACGCACGGCGGGAATGATTGAAGAAGTGTTTAAAACAGTTCCCCGCGAGGAGCTCTATTCCCGCACGGGCATTCAGTTCATGGAGCTCAACACGCTCTTCCAGCTCTGCGCGCTCAAAAAATACCGCCCGCACATTCTCGGCAGGGCGGATAAGCTGCTGTTCATGCCCGATTTATTCGCCTATATGCTCACGGGCAGAAAGCAGACAGAATATTCAATAGCGACCACCTCGCAGATGGTTGACATAAAGACAAAAGACTGGGCATACGACATTCTCGACCGCCTCGGCATCCCGTCGGGAATCCTCACGCCCATTGTGCCGTCGGGTACCGAAAACGGAATGCTCAGCGCGGAGATATGCGAAGAGCTGGGGCTCGACCCCGTTAAAGTTGTCAGCGTATGCGGACACGACACACAGTCGGCGATAACCGCCGTCCCCTCTCAGCTCGACAGCTTCGCGTTTTTGAGCAGCGGCACATGGTCGCTCTTCGGCACGGAAATACCCGAGCCTATTGTCAACGACACATCGCTCTCGATAAACATCACCAACGAGGGCGGCTACGGCGGCATGACCGGGCTGCTCAAGAATATAATCGGACTATGGCTCATTCAGGAGAGCCGCAGGCAGTGGAAGCGCGAGGGCGAGGACTACAGCTACGCCGATCTCGAGCGCATGGCGCTCTCGGCGGAGCCGTTCAAGTGCTTCATCGACCCCGACTCCCCCGAGTTCACGCCGCCCGGAGATATCCCCGGCCGCGTGCGCGAATTCTGCCGCAAAACGGGTCAGTATGTCCCGCAGACAGTCGGCGAGATAATGCGCTGCATCTATGAGAGCCTCGCGATGAAATACCGCAGCACGTTCTCGATGATAAAAGAATGCACCGGCAGAAACTATCCTGATATACATGTTATCGGCGGCGGCACGAAAGACACCCTGCTCTGCCAGATGACCGCGAACGCCTGCAATGTCCCCGTGAAGGCGGGTCCGATAGAGGCGACCGTGCTCGGCAACATCGCCGTTCAGCTTCTGAGCTCCGGCGACATTCCGGATATCAAAAAGGCGAGGGAGATAATCTCGCGCAGCGAAGCATTACGCGAATATGCTCCGTGCGACACCGACAAATGGGCGGGCGCATACGAGAGCTTTTTGAAAATTCACAAATAAGTGTTGCGCCCGGTAGTGGCAGCACAACATCGAAAGGATGACTGAAAAATGGCAAAAGCAAAGCTTGGAATCAGACCCATCATTGACGGCCGCTGGGGCGGAGTCAGAGAGAGTCTTGAGGAAAAGACGATGAACATGGCGCTCGCCGCCAAGAAGCTCATCGAAGAAAATGTGTTCTATTCGGACGGCACTCCCTTTGAGTGCATCATCTCCCCCTGCACGATAGGCGGAGCCGCAGAGGCGGCAAAGTGCGCCGATTTCTTCTCGACTCAGAACGTCTGCGCGACCCTCTCCGTCACCCCCTGCTGGTGCTACGGCAGCGAGACGATGGATCTCGATCCCCTGACCGTCAAGGCAGTCTGGGGCTTCAACGGCACCGAGCGCCCCGGCGCGGTCTATCTCGCGGCGGTCATGGCGGCTCATGCACAGAGAGGTCTGCCCGCATTCTCGATCTACGGCAAGGATGTTCAGGATGTCACCGACAATTCAATTCCCGATGACGTTGCCGAGAAGATTCTCCGCTTCGCACGCTGCGCCGCGGCTGTCGGTCAGCTCAGAGGCAAGTCTTATGTCGGCATAGGCGCTGTCGCAATGGGTATCGCAGGCTCGTTCTGCGACGCCGATTTCTGGCAGGAGTATCTCGGCATCCGCGCCGAGTGGGTCGACATGGTCGAAGTTACCCGCCGCGTCGAGCTCGGCATCTATGACCACGAGGAATATGAGCGCGCGCTCAAGTGGGTCAAAGAAAACTGCCCCGAGGGCTTCGACAAGAACCCCGAAAATATCAGACACACCCCCGAGCAGAAGGAGAAGGAGTGGGAGTTCGTCGTCAAAATGACTCTTATCTGCCGCGACATCATGCTCGGCAACGATAAGCTCAACGATGTCCGCCCCGTCGGCGCAGAGGCTGAGCACTCGGGTCCGAAGGACGGCTGGCACGAAGAGGCTCTCGGCCGCAACGCCATTCTCGGCGGCTTCCAGGGTCAGCGCCAGTGGACTGATTTCATGCCAAACGGCGACTTCACCGAGGCTATGCTCAACACCACCTTCGACTGGAACGGCAAGAAAGAGCCGCTCACCTTCGCCACCGAGAACGACGGTCTCAACGGTCTGTCGATGCTCCTCGGAAAACTCGTCACCGGCAGAGCGAGCCTGTTCGCCGATGTTCGTACATACTGGAGCCCCGACGCTGTTGAAAGAGTCTGCGGCATGCGCCCCGAGGGCGTTGCCAAGGACGGCTTCATCCACCTCATCAACTCCGGCGCCGCCGCGCTTGACGCCACGGGCGTCTGCAAGGACAAGGACGGCAACGCAGTCATGAAGGAGTGGTGGAACGTCACCGACGAGGATATCGATGCGATGCTCAAGGCTACCGACTGGTGTCCCGCAGACCTCGGATATTTCAGAGGCGGCGGATACTCCTCGCACTTCAAGACTCAGGCTGTCATGCCCATGACAATGATAAGAGTCAACATCATCAAGGGTCTCGGTCCTGTGCTTCAGATAGCCGAGGGCTACACCGCCACCCTGCCCGACGAGATACACAACAAGCTCGACATGCGCACCGACCCGACCTGGCCGACCACCTGGTTTGCGCCGAGACTCACCGGCAAGGGCGCGTTCAAGGATGTCTACTCCGTCATGGCAAACTGGGGCGCGAACCACGGCGCTATCAGCTATGGTCACATCGGCAAAGATCTCATCACGCTCGCGAGCATGCTCAGAATCCCCGTTGCGATGCACAACGTCGCCGACGAGGACATCTACCGCCCGCACGCCTGGTCCGCATTCGGCACAAAGGACCTCGAGAGCGCGGACTACAGAGCCTGCGCCGCCTACGGCCCGCTGTATAAATAAGATAAAAATAAAAAGTTCCGTCCGGGAAACCGGGCGGAATTTTTATAGCTTCGCAAAGCTTTTTAATTTTTCAGTCCCGCTCCCCTCGAATAAACGGAATTGCAGACAGAAGCGAACTCAGCGCAACGGGCAGAGTAT
>CAVAWW010000058.1:0-14002 GCA_963592475.1 bacterium | reverse complement strand
GCCATGGGCAAGGGCGGCACGCAGGTGGCGCAGAACGCCGCCGACATGATTCTGACCGACGACAATTTTGCGACAATAGTCAAAGCCGTCGCCCAGGGGCGCGGAATATATGACAACATCCGCCGCGCCATACACTATCTGCTCGGCTGCAACATCGGCGAGATACTCTGCGTCTTTGCCGCCACTCTCTTCGGCATGCCCGCGCCGCTGCTGCCGATACAGCTTTTGTGGATAAATCTCGTCACAGATTCCCTGCCCGCTCTAGCGCTCGGCGCGGAGAGGCTCGACAGCCGCATCATGCAGCGTCCCCCGCGCGACAGCTCAAAGAGCTTTTTCGCCGACCGCACGGGACTCGACATAGCCCTCGAGGGAATGTTGATAGGCGCGCTGAGTCTGTTTGCGTTCGTCACGGGCAACTCGCTCTTTAAAAATTCCTGCGTCGAGCTCGGGCGCACCATGGCGTTTGCGACGCAGAGCCTCTGCGAGATAGCTCATTCGTTCAACATGCGCTCGCGCCGCTCGGTTTTCAGCATCGGTATTTTCTCAAACAGAAAGCTGACAATTTGCGCCGCCCTCTGCGCCGCGCTCCAGCTCATTGTTATGACCGTCCCGCCGCTGCGGGTGCTGTTCGACGTGTCCGTGCTCAATATATATGAGTGGCTGACCGTCGCCGCCCTCGCTCTCGCACCGATAGCGTTCTCCGAACTCGGCAAAGCAGTCGGAGGGAAGAGGGAGGAATGATTTGCATGACCTGACAACCCCCAACTTATCGCAAATTATAAAAACAGCCCCGGAAAACTCCGGGGCTTATTATATGTATCACTGTGTCAATCCGAGCTTCTTTGCCATTTCGGCGGTCTTGAGTTCGAGCAGTTTGGAGACTCCGTCCTCCTGCATTGTGACTCCGTAGAGGACATCGGCTTCTTCCATCGTGCCGCGTCTGTGCGTGATGAGTATGAACTGCGTGTTCTTCGTCATGCGGCGAGCATACTGCGCGTAGCGCGTGACGTTGACATCATCAAGCGCCGCCTCGACCTCGTCGAAGAAGCAGAACGGCGCGGGAGTGACCTTGAGGATGGAGAACAGCAGCGCGATTGCCGCAAGTCCCTTTTCGCCGCCCGAGAGCAGGTCGATATTCTGAACATTTTTGCCCGGGGGCTGAACCTTTATTTCAATGGCACATTCGAGTACATCGAGCGGATTCTCAAGAATAAGCTCCGCCTTGCCGCCGCCGAACAGCTCCGAGAGCGTCTGACCGAAGATAGTATTTATGCGGTCGAACTGCTCTCTGAACCGCTCCGACATCTTGCCGGTCAGGTCGCCTATGAGCGTGAGCAGCTCCGCGCGGGAGCTTTCAACATCGTCTATCTGAGTTTTCATGAACTCGTAGCGCTCGGACACCTCTTTGTATTCCTCGATAGCGCCGACATTGACGTTGCCGAGGGCTCTTATCTTGTTCTTTATATCATTGAGATCGCGCTGCGCTTTCTGCGGGTCTTCAATGACTATTCCGAGCTCCTCCGCCTCGCGGCGAGTGAGCTGATATTCGTCATAGAGCTTGTTCTGCGCATTTTCGAGCTCGCGCTGCATCGAGTCGCGGCGTTCTTCGAGCCTTGCCCGCTCGCCGGACAGCCTCTCGCGCCTGTCGCTGACCGAGCGCTCCTGAGCGCGAAGTTTGGTGCTCTCGCCCTCGACTCCGCTTCGCTTCTGAGCGAGCGAGGATATCTCGTCCTTCTTCTGCTGAGCCTCGGCGCGAAGCGATGCCGCCTCGCCTTTGAGCTGTTCAATCAGCTCGTTCGTCGCGGTCATCTGCTCGGTTATGGAGTCGATCTCCGATTTAAGCTCATCGGCGTGACCCTCATGGGAGCTTCTGCGGCGTTTGAGCGTTTCGATGACTTCCTCCCTCGCCTGAATGTCCTTTTTGAATGCGAGGATGCTGAGGTTGATACTGCTCTCTTTGTCCGCGTTCTGCTCGCGAGTGCTGAGCAGTTCATCGCGGCGCGATTCGATTTCGGTTATCTTTTCGTTGACCGAGTCGAGCTGAGAGGTAAATTCATCTATCTTTTTCTGCGCCTGAGTCTGAATTTCCTCGAGCTTTGCGGTGCGCTCTGCGGAGCTGCGCTTCTCCGCTTCGAGGTCATTGAGCGCCGACTCGGCGGTTTCTATCTTGTCGTCTATCATGCGCAGTTCGCCCTCGCGGCGGATTTTTTCTTCCTGCGCTTTCTGGAGCTCCGCCGTCACGCCGTCGTATTCCGCCTGCGCCGCCGAGACTTCGCCCGCGAGCTCTTTGTATCTCTCCTGCCGCTCGGCGAGGTCCTTTTCAAGCTTCGCGACGGTCTTTTTGAGCTGTTCTATATCATTGCCGCGGCTGAGTATGCCCGCGTTCTGCCCGCGCGAACCGCCCGTCATCGAGCCGCCCGCGTTCATGACCTGACCGTCGAGCGTGACGACTTTGAATCTGTGGCCGAAGCGCTTGGAGATGGCTATTGCGCTGTCGATATTATCCGCAACGGCGGTGTGGCTGAGCAGATTCCTGATTATCGGCAGATACTCATCGTCGCATCGAAGAAGCCTGTCCGCCATGTCGATGAATCCTGCGCAGGAGTCGAGTCCGTCCTCCCTGAACGGGCGCGGCTTTATCGCCGTCATCGGCAGGAAAGTCGCGCGTCCTGCGCGGCTCTCTTTAAGATAGGCTATGGCGCGCTTTGCCGCCGACTCGTCGTCGGTGACTATATTCTGAACTGCGGCGCCGAGAGCCGTCTCGACCGCCGCGGCGTACTTTGCATCAACGGTTATCAGCTGGGACACAGGTCCGTGGATTCCGCGCAGCGTTCCGCGCTTTGCTTCGCGCATGACCGCTTTAACGGAGCCGGAATAGCCCTCCATGTTCTTCTCGAGATCCTCGAGCATTCTGATTCGCGCCTGCTTCTGGTGGATGTCGAGCGTTGCGGCATCGAGCTCGCGGCGCATCTTCTCCGCCTTTTCGGAGCGCGAACGGACTATCATAGAGTAGCCGTCTATTGAATTTGAAAGTGATTCTATATTTTCAAGGCACGCATCAAGGTTCCTGCGGCTGACTTCGGCCTGCTCGCGAAGTGCGTCAAGCAGTCCGCCGCGCGAAGCGATGACTTCGTCGACTGTGCCGAGGCGCGCGGCTATCTCCTGCGCGGAGGAGCGCGCCGTGCTCTGCTCGATTTTTGCGGCGGAGAGAGATTCGTTTATGGTCTTCGCCTGCGCCTCCGCGCTGTCGCGCTCGGCGGTTATCGCACTCTCCTGCTCCTTGAGCCTGCCCGTGCTGTCGAGCAGTTCGAGCAGCTGCGCCTGGCAGTCCTTTATCTCGGCGTCTATAGATTCTATCTCTTTTTGGGCGGCGTCGATCTGCTCCTCGAGGTGCTGCTCGGTGGCGGTCGCCGCCTCCATGTCGCGCTTTATGCGCTCTATCGTCTCGCGGTTATGCGCGAGGTTGTTGTGCTCGACGGCTATTCTGCCGTCAACTGCGGTCGCCTGCTCCTCGTCGGAGGCGGCTTTCGTTCGCAGTTCTTCTATCTGCACGGTTATTCCGCTGCCCGTGCTCATCAGCTCTTCTATCTGAGCCGATATCTGTTCGAGCTCGCGCTCCGCCTGCTCATAGTCCGCGGAGGCAAGGGATATTTTATCCTCCTGCGCCCTGAGTCCCTCGCGGGAGCGCTCTATCGTCTTGAGCCAGAGACCTATCTCAAGCTCCTTCTTTTCCCCTGCAAGCACAAGGAATTTCTGCGCCTTTTCGCTCTGCGTTTTGAGCGGTCCGACGCGTCCTTCGAGTTCGGTCAATATATCGCGCAGGCGGACGAGGTTTTCCTCCGCCTGTTCGAGTCTGCGTGTCGCGTCCGCGCGGCGGTATCTGAAATGGGATATTCCCGCCGCCTCTTCGAGCATATCGCGCCTCTGCGGCGAGCGCGAAGAGATAAGGTCGGCGACTCTACCCTGGCTGACCATGGAATAGCCGTCGCGTCCGAGTCCCGTGTCCATAAACAGCTCGTGGATATCGCGCAGGCGTACAGTCTCGCCGTTCAGAAGATACTCGCTCTCGCCCGAGCGGTAGTAGCGGCGGGTGACGGAGACATCGTCCTTGTCGCAGTTGTTTAGGGTGCGGTCGGTGTTATCGAGGCGCAGAGTGACCTCGGCAAAGCCCATCGCTTTTCTCAGCGAAGTGCCGCCGAAGATGACATCCTCCATTTTCGAGCCGCGCAGGCTCTTTGACGACTGCTCACCGAGAACCCAGCGAACGGCGTCGGAGATGTTGCTCTTACCGGAGCCGTTGGGTCCTATGACGGCGGTTATGCCTTTTCCGAATTCAAGCGTTGTCTTGTCGGGAAAGGATTTGAAGCCCTGCAGTTCGAGTGCTTTTAGTAACATTTATCTGCCTGCCTTTATAATAAGTTGACTTTTTCCAAGGTTATATCGCGCGCCGAGAGAGCCGCATTTTCTTTTATTTTGCATTCATAGCCGAGTTCTCTGAGCTTTTCGATATTGCATCTTCTCTGTCCGGAGGCTTTTGAAATTTCACGCGGGGCGACATATATTATGTACTTCCCCTTTTCCTTTCCGGAGAGCGATTTATTAATAATATCAAAATATATATGCCCCTCGCACATCTCGCGCAGAGCCGGATGATATGCGCCGGCAACGAAAGAGCCCTCGACGTCGCCGCCGGAATGGAGTCCGAGGCGGATGACCTTTATCCCCGCATTTTCAAACATCGGCAGTATCTTCGCGCAGAGCACCGCCGCCTCTTCGGGAGTCTGCGGGCGGTATTCGCCATTGCGGTATAGCTCGGCGAGCTCCGTGTTTTCTATAACGACCGTCGGATATATCCGCGCGGTGTCCGGTGAAAGTGAGATTATGTCCCGCGCCGTCCCGATGCTGTCCTCATCATTCGAGCCGTAGAGCCCGGTCATCATCTGAAGTCCCAATTCGAAGCCGCGTTCTTTTAAGAGCCGCGCCGAGCGGAAGATATCCTCGCGCGTGTGACCCCTGCGGTTCATCGCGAGCACTTTATCATTCGTGCTCTGTGCGCCGAGTTCGACCGCCGTGACATGATACTTTTCGAGGATATCGCATATCTCGCCGTCAACGGCGTCCGGGCGGGTGGATATTCTGATGCCCTTGAAGCCGTTTTCGCCGATGAACTCCTGTGCAGAAGAGAGCAGCTCGATCATATAATCGCGGTCGATAGCCGTGAAGCTGCCGCCGAAAAATGCTATCTCCCCGTCCTTTATTCCCTCGGGTGACGAGCGCATGGCAACGAGCGCCGCGTCGCGCACATCCTGTGCCGTCGGCTGGCTCTTCGCGCCCGAAATGCTCCTCTGGTTGCAGAAGCTGCACTGGTGCGGGCAGCCCGCGTGGGGCACAAAGACAGAGACGTTTATATGCTTCATGACTTGAGTCCCATGAGCTGGAGAGCCTCTTTTGCTGCCGCCTGCTCGGCTATCTTCTTGCTTCTGCCCGAGCCGTGGCCGATGACATTGCTGTTGAGATGGACTTCGACGCTGAAGGTCTTGTTGTGATCGGGTCCGCTCTCGCCGACGAGGACATATTCGACCGCCTCCTCGGGATTGCGCTGGACTATCTCCTGCAAGGTGGTCTTGTAGTCCGTGACGACCGGCTTCTCCTCGTCCGCCTTGTCGATAAAACGGAAAACGAACTTCTTCGCCGGCTCTATGCCGCCGTCGAGATAGATAGCGGCGAGCACAGCCTCAAACGCATCGGCGAGGATAGAGGGGCGATCCTTGCCGCCGGTGAGCACTTCGCCCTTGCCGAAGAGCAGATAGTCGCCGATGCCGAGAGTGCGCGCAAATTCGCTCAGTGACTTCTCGCAGACGAAATAAGCGCGTCTCTTAGTCAGCTCGCCCTCGGGCAGGTGCTTGAAGTGATGGAAGAAATGCTCGGCGGAGATAAAGCCGAGAACCGAGTCGCCCAGAAACTCCAGGCGCTCGTTGCAGCGCGTGCCGTCCTGCCGCTCGTTGGCGTATGACGAGTGGGTCAGCGCCTCGGTGAGCAGCTTTTTATTCTTGAAATTGTAGCCTATTTTCTTTTCGAGTTCTCTGTTGTCCATTTCCTTACTCCGCGTCGGCAGCGTCCTTGACGCTCTGTGCAATGGTGCCGACTATATTTTTTTCTGCGCAGGTCTTTGCCTGCCTTATGGCGTTGCGGATAGCCTTTGCGTCGGACGAGCCGTGCGCCTTGATAACAACGCCGTTGACTCCGAGCAGCGGCGCGCCGCCGAACTCGGAATAATCCATTCTCATTTTAAGTCCAAGCAGTCCGCCCTTGACCATCATGGCGGCGAGCATGGTTATCGAGCTCTTCTTGAAGATGCTCTTGATATTTGCCATCATCGCGCCCGCGACACCCTCATAGAGCTTTAAGATAATATTGCCCGTGAAGCCGTCCGCGACGAGCACGTCGCAGCAGCCGTAGGGCACGTCGCGAGTCTCGACGTTGCCGATGAAGTTGATGCCCTTCGTCTCTTTGAGCAGATCGAACGCCTCATGGCGCAGGCGGTCGCCCTTGCTGTCCTCAGTGCCGATATTCGCAAGAGCCACGCGCGGAGACTGAACTTTCACGAACTTCTCCGAATATATCGCGCCCATCTGGGCGAACTGCTTTAAATGCTCCGCGGTGCAGTCTGCGTTCGCGCCGCAGTCGAGCAGAAGAAACGGCTTGTCGTTAGAGGGCAGGACGCTGCCTATCGCCGGGCGTTTTACGCCCTTGATGCGCTTGACGATAAAAGTCGCACCCATGACGAGCGCGCCGGTTGAACCGGCACTGACAAATGCATCGCCCTTGCCGTCCGCAAGAGCCTGAAGCCCGACCGCCATGGAGCAGTTTTTCTTGCTTTTGAGTATCTCGCCGGGCTGATCGGTCATGGCGATAACATCCGGGGCGTCTATAATATCAATGCCTGTGAGCGATATCTTGTTCTGCGCGGCGCAGGAAAATATCTTTTCCTTATCGCCGACGAGAACTATATCCACGCCGAGATCGTCCTTTGCATTGCGGCTGCCCTTGATGACCTCAAGAGGTGCATTGTCGCCGCCGAAAGCATCAACTATAATCTTCATTTTTCACTCTCTCCTTCGATATATTTTCCCGCAGACTCGAGTCCCCGCTGCGAGATCTTCTCATAACGCTCCTGCTTCGAGCGGATACGCTCGTCGAGGGGCGGAAGTATTCCGAAGTTTGCGCCCATGGGCTGAAAATCCGTCACGCTCTCGTCGCTGATATAGCGTGCGAGCGCACCCATGACGGTGTCCCCGGGCATGACGAACGGGTCTTTTCCGTTTATATACCGCGCGGCGTTGATGCCGGCGAGTATTCCCGAGGCGGCGGACTCCATATAGCCCTCCACGCCGGTTATCTGACCCGCGAAAAATATGCGTCTGTCGCTCCTGAGCGAGAAATCCGCATTGAGGAGCTTGGGTGAATTTATAAAAGTGTTGCGGTGCATGACGCCGTAGCGCACGAACTCCGCATTTTTGAGCGCGGGTATCATCGAGAAAACGCGCCTCTGCTCGCCGAATTTCAGATTCGTCTGAAAGCCGACGAGATTGTACATCGTACCTGCCGAGTTCTCTTTTCTGAGCTGGAGCACCGCCCACGGTCTGTGTCCCGTGCGCGGATCGCGCAGACCGACAGGCTTCATCGGTCCGAAGCGGATAGTATCCTGACCGCGCAGAGCCATGACTTCTATCGGCATACAGCCCTCGTAGACTCCCTTGCGCTTGTCGAACGAGTGCGTTTCGGCGCTCTCCGCGCCGACAAGGGCTTCATAAAACGCCTCATATTCCTCTTTGTTCATCGGGCAGTTTATATAGTCGTCCTCGCCGCCTCTGTCATAGCGCGACTGCTTGAATGCGCAGGACATATCGAGGCTCTGAGCCGAAACTATCGGCGCGGCGGCATCGTAAAAGCTCAGGTGTCCGGGGCAGATTTTCTCTATCTCATTGGAGAGCGCGTCGGACGCGAGCGGACCTGCGGCGATAATCACAACGCCGTCTGCGGGTATCTCCGTCACCTCGCCGCGGACTATATCTATAAGCGGATCTTCTTCGACCGTCTTTGTGACAAGGGCGGAGAAATCGTCCCTGTCAACGGCTAAAGCGCCGCCTGCGGGGACGGCGGTCGCCTTGGCGCAGCTCACGCAGAGCGAGCCGAGCATCTCCATCTCGGCTTTGAGTTCGCCCGCGGCGCTCGCGGTGCGCAAAGCCTTGAAGGAGTTCGAGCAGACGAGCTCGGCGAAGTTCGGGCTCGAATGGGCGGGCGAGAATTTTTGCGGCTTCATCTCGCACAGGGTAACTCTTATCCCCGCGCGAGACAGCTGTCTCGCGGCTTCAACGCCCGCGAAGCCCGCTCCTATAACGGTAACTTTATTCATCGGTTTTTTTACCTTTTCTTGCGCTCTTTTTCGTATATCCGCAGCCCTCGTTGAGACATTCGACAACGCCGCCCTTCTTCTTGAACAGGGACTTGCCGCACTGCGGGCATATCTCATCCGTCGGCTTATCCCAGGTCATGAAGTCGCAGTTCGGCCAATTTGAGCAGCCGTAGAAAGTATAGCCCCTCTTCGTCTTTCTCTCGATAACCTTTGCGCCGCACTTGGGGCACTTTGCGTTCGTTTCTAGCACGAGCGGCTTCGCGTTCTTGCACTCGGGATAGCCGGGGCAGGCAAGGAATCTGCCGTAGCGTCCGGTCTTTATGACCATCATTCTGCCGCACTTCTCGCAGGGGATATCCGTTATATCCTCTTCGAGCTGAATTTTGACATCCTTCATCTCGGCTTTCGCCTTGTCGAGCGACTTCTCGAACTCGCCGTAGAAGTCGTCGAGGACGGAGACATAGTCGATGTCGCCGGAATCGACGCGGTCGAGCATATCCTCCATCTGCGCGGTGAACTTGACGTTGACTATGCGCGGGAATTTCTCTTTGAGCAGCTTCGTTGTCGCCTCGCCGAGCTCGGTGGGCACAAACTGCTTCGACTCGCGCTTGACATAGTTTCTCTTGACTATAGTAGTGATTATTGTTGAATAGGTACTCGGTCTGCCGATACCCTTTTCCTCGAACTCCTTGACGAGCGACGCTTCGGTGAAGCGCGGCGGAGGCGAGGTGAAGTGCTGCGAGGGGATGAGCTCCTTGAGCTTCGCTGTGTCCCCGACCTTTATCTCGGGCAGGAGCGAGCCCTTGCTCTCGTCGTCGCTTATCTCATATACTTTTGTAAAGCCGTCGAAGCGCACGGAATAACCGGCGGCGGTGAACAGGCAGTATTTGCCCTCGGCGGCGTCCTTTTCGTTTGCTCCGGCTATTTCAAGCTTCACCGTATCCTGGACGCAGCTCGCCATAAGGCTCGCCATGAAGCGCTTCCAGATAAGATTATAGAGCTTATATTGATCCGAAGTCAGCGAATCCTTGACGCGCTCGGGGGTTATCGACGGGGTCGCAGGGCGGATAGCCTCGTGGCCGTCCTGCGCGTTGGCTCCGGTCTTGTAATAGCGCGGCTTGTCGGGCAGATACTCCTTGCCGAAGATATCTTCTATGGCGGCGGCTGCCTGGGCGCGCGCCTCCTCGGAGATTCTCAGCGAGTCGGTTCTCATGTAGGTTATAAGACCGGTCGTGCCGATACCCTGAACGTCTACGCCCTCATACAGCTCCTGCGCGGTGCGCATGGTCTTCTGAGTCTGGAATCCGAGCTTCCTCGAAGCCTCCTGCTGGAGGGTGGAGGTGGTAAAGGGCGGCGCGGGGTTCTTCTTCCTCGTGCCCTTTTTGAGAGTCCTGACGGTATACGAAGCGCCGTCGAGACGGCTGAGAATAGCGTCCGACTGCTCTTTGTTCTCTATTTTTATCTTGCCGTTTTCGTCGCCGTAGAGCGATGCGGAAAACACCTTGCGGGACGGGGCGGTGAAC
This sequence comes from bacterium, assembly GCA_963592475.1. GTDB lineage: Bacteria > Bacillota > Clostridia > Oscillospirales > Acutalibacteraceae > CAG-177. Next base: position 4,063 of record CAVAWW010000058.1, on the reverse strand, counting down.
TTTGCGTCTATCGTCCAATATTCCTCGGGCTTGAACGCGCGGATCTCCTCCTCGCGGTCAACTATCATGCGCACCGCGACGCTCTGAACGCGGCCGGCGGAAAGTCCGCGGCGTATCTTCTGCGAAATGAACGGGCTCAGGCGATAGCCGACGAGTCTGTCGAGTATTCTTCTCGCCTGCTGTGCGTTGACGAGATTCATATCGACGGCGCGCGGATGTTCCATGCCGTTCTTGATTCCGGTTTTGGTTATCTCGTTGAAGGTGACTCTGTTCTTGTCCTCAAGATTGAGGTCGAGCAGGGTCGAAAGGTGCCACGATATCGCTTCTCCCTCGCGATCAGGGTCGGTTGCGAGGATAACTTTATCGCTTTTTTCAACATCTTTTTTCAGCTCGCTGACGAGCTTCTCTTTTCCTTTTATAACGGCGTATTTCGGCGCGAAGTCGTGCTTGACATCGACGCTCAGCTTCGCCGCGGGCAGGTCGCGGACATGACCCATCGAGGCGACTACTTCATAGCCGGGTCCGAGATATTTTTTAATTGTTTTCGCCTTTGCAGGCGACTCGACTATAACTAAAGTGGACATTTCGTTTGCTCCCCTGTTCAAATTTTTTTGTATCGTTTCCCTGCGCACAGACACACGAGATCTTCAAGCTCCAGCTCGGTCATCGAGCTGACAACCTCCCACGGCGCAAATCCGGTCTTCGCCGCTATCTCGTCTGCAAACAGAGGTTCTTCTCCCATTGATTCGTATATTTTTTTCGCCTTTTCAGAGAGTCCGACGGGTATTGACACGAGCTTTTTGACCCGGAACTCCTCGGGCTTCGGCTCGGGTTCGAGCTTTTTGACCGATTCGTGCGGAAGCTCGACGGTCTTCTGCTCTTCCTTCGCCTGCTCCTGCGTCAGCTCGCGCTTGCCGCTCAGATATTCGAGCGCCTTTGCCATATCCTCCGGCTTTATCTTGTCGGGATAGCGCACGGAGTATTCGGTTATCAGATCGTAAATTGACAAAAGCGGTCTTGCGCCGTCTCTTATCAGCCGATTCGCCCCGGCGTAGGATGAGTTGAACACATCGCCGGGCGGCGCGAACACATCTCGTCCCTGTTCTATGGCGCAGTTTGCGGTGATGAGCGAGCCGCTCTTGACTCCCGCCTCGATGACTATTGTAGCGTCGCAGAGTCCCGAGATTATTCTGTTTCTTATCGGGAATGTTCTCGCCGAGGACGGGAATCCGGGCGGGAACTCCGTTATCAGCGCGCCGCTCTGAGCTACGCAGTCGCGCAGATACTCATTTTCCATAAGATATTTGTATCCGAAGCCGCAGCCGAGCACCGCCGCCGTGACTCCGCCGGAATCGAGCGCGCCGTTGTGCGCGCAGCTGTCGATACCCATCGCCGCGCCGGAAACGACGCAGATGCCGGAATATGCAAGCGCCGCGGCATAGCGGTGCGCGAGATAGCTGCCCTGGAACGAGGCTTTTCTCGTGCCGACAACGGCAATGCACACGCGCTGTGTCACGCGTTTTATGTCGCCCCTGACGAAGAGCGCCAGCGGCATGTTGCGCAGACTTCTGAGCTTCGGCGGATAGTCCTCGTCGTCCGGAGTGAGGACGGTCCAGCCGTTATTATAACAAACATCAACAATGCCCTGCGCCTTTTCGGGAGAGCATTGTTTGAGTTTTTCTATCTGTCTGTTGGTGAGTACACCGCTCAATCGCCATTCTATCTCGCCCCTTGAGTACATCTCCTCAGGGGATGGAAACACAGCGGTAATCTCATCTGTGACAGCTCCTGCGCCAAGAGCTTCCTGGAGCCAGAGCCAATAGGCTTTCTTGTCCATTGAAGCCTCCGTGTGTTATTTTGTCAGCTCCCACATAAGCACTGCGGCTGCCGCTGCGGCATTCAACGACTCGGCGCGCCCGCGCATCGGAATAGTCACGGGCAGAGTGCAGGCGGACATGACCTCGGGCGATATTCCGCTGCCCTCGTTACCGACAACGCAGATAACGGAGCCCGAAAAACTCATATCGGTTATCCTCTTTGCCCCGTCGGACGGCGTGGAAGCTAAGGTAAGCATACCCTTTTTGGCGGCAAAAATCAAGAGAGAGGGCAAATTTCCTGTTGTCAAAACAGAAATTCGCATCGAAGAGCCCATCGCGGCGCGAAGCGCTTTCGGGTTATATATATCGCATCCGCCGCCGACTATGACGCCGCTCATGCCGAACGCCTCCGCAGTTCTGAGCACCGCACCGAGATTCGACGGATCCTGCATATTATCGAGCGCTATATATGTCCCCTTGGGATCGATCGTCTCCAATTCCGCCTCTTTTCGCTTGACGCAGATGCAGAAAACTCCCTGCGCCTCGCGGGTATCGGAGAGAGTTCCGGCGAGCTCATGCGGTATCTCGAACGCCTGCTCCGCCTTTTCGGCGACGGCAGAGATATAGTCCGGATACTTTTCGAGAGCTTCTTTTGTGAAGAACGCGGTCTTTATTTCTATCCCGGTCTTTGCGACATCCGAGCACAGGCGTGCGCCCTCAAGCGCAAACAGCCCCGTTTCCCTGCGGAACGAGGCGCTCTGCGACAGATGCCGGAAAAGCTTCACTTTTTCGTTGGAACGCGACGAGATCTTTTCGAAATCCATCTTTTTTCCTCCGATATGAAATAAGGGACTGCATCAGCAGCCCCTTAACTTTCAGATTGAGTCTCTACCCGAAAATCTCCGATCACTTACTTGAGGGCAGCCTTGGCCTGCTCGGTCAGAGCGGTGAAAGCGGCGGGATCGCTGATGGCGATCTCGGAGAGCATCTTGCGGTTGAGATCGATGCCGGCCTTCTTCAGACCGTTGATGAACGTGGAATAGTTCATGCCGTTGAGCTTCGCGGCAGCAGAGATTCTGGTGATCCACAGGCTGCGGAAGTCACGCTTCTTCTGCTTGCGGCCGATGTAAGCGTACTGGCCGCTCTTCATGACAGCCTGCTTGGCGGTCTTGAAAAGGCTGTGCTTTGAGCCATAGTAGCCCTTGGCAAGCTTCAGAACTTTATTTCTTCTCTTGCGAGTCATTGTTGCACCTTTGATACGTGCCATGGTTTTCTACCTCCGAATAATTAATGAGTGGTTGGCTGTCTCTTATTTGTAAGGGATAAGCTTCTTTATCTGCTTGACATTAGTGGTGTCGGCAACAGAAGTCTTGCGAAGATTTCTCTTACGCTTGGTGTTCTTCTTGGTAAGGATGTGAGACTTGTTTGCGTGTGCACGTATCGGCTTACCGTTTTTTGACAGCTTGAAGCGCTTTTTAGCACCGCTGTGAGTTTTGATCTTGGGCATGAGTTCTTTTCCTCCTTCAACTTTTTGACCGGTATTTTACCGGGATAATCACTTTGCGCTCTTGGGAGCGAGGAACATGAGCATCTGGCGTCCCTCAAGTTTTGCCGGCTTCTCGACCGAGGCGATATCCGCGCACTTCTCCGCAAACTGAGCCATTATGGTCAGTCCGAGATCGGTGTGGGTCATCTCGCGTCCGCGGAAGCGGATCGAGACCTTGGTCTTGTTGCCTGCCGACAGGAACTTTCTGGCGTGACCGACTTTCGTATCAAAATCATGTACGTCAATGTTGGGCGAAAGGCGGATCTCCTTTATCTCGATCACACGCTGATTCTTCTTCGCTTCCTTCTCCCTCTTGGACTGCTCAAAACGATATTTGCCGTAGTCCATGATCTTACAGACGGGCGGCTTTGCCTGCGGAGCTATCTTGACAAGGTCGAGATTTTTCTCTGCGGCAAGCTTCTGAGCCTGAGCGGCGGAAACGATACCTAACTGTTCACCGTCATTGCTTATGAGCCTGACCTCTTTGTCCGTGATCTCTTCATTGATCTGCATTTCTTTGATACCTATAACCAGCACCTCCATATGCTCTGACCGGTTCTACCGGAAAAATCAAAGCGAGGGCACAGAGATGCCCTCGCTCAATAATCAACAGAAATAAAAATCCGTTCTTATTGACCCGCGCGGACAAAACCCCGGAGGTGAGAGCTGCGGCACAATGCGTCACTCTGCTTTGTTGTAC
>CAVAWW010000057.1:0-14135 GCA_963592475.1 bacterium | reverse complement strand
AGCGCGAGTATCTGAGCCGAAAGCAAAGCGGCATTGGCTCCTCCGTTTATCGCAACAGTCGCAACGGGTATGCCGGAGGGCATCTGTACTGTTGAAAGGAGGGCGTCAATGCCGTCGAGAGTATTGGATTTGCAGGGTATGCCGATAACGGGCAGGGTGGTGTTCGCCGCAATGGCTCCTGCGAGATGTGCTGCCATGCCTGCTGCGGCTATAATGACTCCGAAGCCGTTTTCCTTTGCCGAGCGGGCAAAAGCCATAGCCTCGTCGGGCGTTCTGTGTGCCGAATAGACGTGCGCTTCAAACGGGATGCCGAGCGCGCGCAGGGTGTCTGTCGCTTTTCTGATGACGGGCAGGTCGCTGTCGCTGCCCATTACTATACCGACTTTCTTCATTTCATACCTCCTGAAAAAATCAAAAAGGGCACACTCCGAGAATGTATCTCAGGTGTGCCCAGACGGTCGGCTGAAAAGAGTTTTTCTGTTCCCTTGCAGTGCTCTGCAATAATCCGTCAGTCGCAGAAAACTCATCTGTATTGTACCTAAAGTATACCAAATACAAGACCTTTCAGTCAAGGCGCATCGGAGAACTTTTTTACTTTCGCTCTTTGTCACAATAAATGCATCTGCACGCGCCGCCGTTTGCGTCAAAAGTCTTAAAAATGCTTCTGACATCCGGCTCGCATACGCTGATGCAGGCGGGGTTGTCACAACGGTATTTGTCGTATATATACTGCGGCTCCTCCGCCTTTTCGGGCTGAACCTCGTTTGGTATGAGTCCGAGCAGCTTCATTATCAGCGCCATGCGTATGAACTTACCGCACCGCGTCTGCTCAAAATACTTGGCTCGCGGGTCGGAGTCCACCTCCGGCGATATCTCGTTGACTCGCGGCAGGGGATGCAGCACGCACATGTCGCTCTTTGCAAGGCTCATCTTCTCCTTGTCGAGGACATATATGCCGTTGAGACGCTGATACTCCGCGTCGTCTGTGAAACGCTCGCGCTGGATGCGGGTCATATAGAGTATGTCGAGTTTCGGCATTGCCTCTTCGAGCGAGCGGCACTCCTCATACTGAAGCCCGCTTCCCTCGAGATAGTCGTCAATAACGAACTGCGGCAGGCGCAGCTCCTCGGGGGAGATGAGCACGAATTTTACATTCTTGTATCTCGTCATCGCGGCGATGAGCGAGTGGACGGTTCTACCGTATTTCAGGTCGCCGCAGAGTCCTATCGTAAGATTATCAAAAGTGCCCTTTTCGTGGTGGATGGTCAGCAGGTCGGCGAGCGTCTGCGTGGGATGAAAATGCCCGCCGTCGCCGGCGTTTATCAGCGGCACCGCCGTGTGCATGGACGCAACTACCGGAGCGCCCTCCTTCGGGTGGCGCATGGCGATTATATCCGCGTAGCCGTTGACTACCTCTATTGTGTCGGCGATCGTCTCGCCTTTTGAGGCGGAGCAGGAGTCCGCGCCGGAGAAGCCTATCACCTGACCGCCGAGCGAGAGCATCGCGCTCTCGAAGCTGAGTCTTGTGCGCGTCGAGGGCTCAAAGAACAGCGTGGCGAGAATCTTGTGGCGGCAGACTTCGTTGTATTTTTCGGGCTGAGCGATAATGTCGTCGGCGACGGCTATAAGCTGGTCGATCTCCTCAGCGGAGAGATCGAGAATATTTATTATACTTCTCATTTCGCACCACCTATCCAGCTCTCGTCCGAGGGGTTGTTGCGGAACGCTATAAGTCTGTTTACATCCTCGGGCTTTATATATCCCTCCTGAGCTGCGACTTCGGAGAGCACATCGAGGTTAGTCAGGCTCACATTTTTGACATCCGCCGCGGCGAGTCTCTCAAGACCCTTTTTCATTCCGTAGGTGAAGATGCTGACTATTCCGAGCACCTCTGCGCCCGCTTCGCGCAGAGCGTCAACGACTTCGATAACGCTGCCGCCCGTCGAGATAAGATCCTCGACCACGACGACTTTCTGACCCTTTTCGAGCTTGCCCTCGATGCGGTTCTGCCTGCCGTGATCCTTGTTGCCGGAGCGGACATAACCCATCGGCAGCCTCATCAAATGCGCGGTTATCGCGGCGTGGGCGATGCCTGCGGTAGAAGTGCCCATGAGAACTTCTGCGTCCGGATAGTTTTCTTCGATGAGTTTTTTAAGCCCGGTTTCAACATCCGTGCGAACCTCGGGCGCCGTGAGCGTCAGACGGTTATCGCAGTAGACGGGGCTCTTTATTCCGCTCGCCCAGGTGAACGGCTTATCGGGGCTTAGAAACACAGCCTGTATTTTAAGAAGATCCTTTGCGATTTTTCTGCTTGTCTCAGTCATTTTTCATTCTCCTCAGTCAACAAATTCTTTTATGCATCTCTCGTATGCCGCGACGGGGTCGGGTGCTGCGGTTATCGGTCTGCCGACGACGATGTAGTCGGAGCCGATTTTTTTCGCCTGTTCGGGCGTCATGACTCGCTTCTGGTCGCCTATGTCGCCGTCAGCAAAGCGCACGCCGGGAGTGACGGTCAAAAACCTTTCGCCGCAAACCTCGTGAACCTTCCGCGCCTCGAGCGGGGAGCAGACAACGCCGTCAAGTCCCGCGTTCTTCGCGGTCTCGGCATAGTGCATGACAACTTTGTCTATTGGCTCTTTTATCAGCAGATCGCGCTCCATCGCCTCCTGATCGGTTGATGTCAGCTGGGTCACGGCGATGAGCAGGGGGCGCGTGCCGTCCGGGCGGGTCAGCCCCTCGAGAGCCGCTTCCATCATGCGCGATGTGCCTGCGGCGTGGAGGTTGCACATATCGACATCGAGCCGCGAGAGCACAGCCATGCTCTTCTTGACCGTGTTCGGGATATCGTGAAGCTTGAGGTCGAGGAATATCTTGTGTCCGCGCGCCTTTATCTCGCGGACTATCTGCGGACCCTCGGCATAGAACAGCTCCATGCCGATCTTGACGAACGGCTTTCTGCCCTCAAAATTGTCGAGAAAGCTCAGCGCGGTCTCCTTGTCTGCAAAGTCGCAGGCGATTATTACGTCTTTACCCATTGTGTGCTCCTCCTATGATGTCCTTGAGTTCGTTTATATTGTACTTGTCCGCAGCTGCGGGCAGGGCTTCGACTGTTTTTTTGCATATGAACGGGTCAACGAGATTTGCGGCGCCGATTTCGACCGCCGTCGCCCCGGCGAGCATCATCTCGATAACATCCTCGGCGGACGATACGCCGCCCATGCCGACTACCGGGATATTGACCGCCGACGAGACCTGATATACCATTCTGAGCGCCACGGGGAATATCGCGCTGCCGGAAAAGCCGCCCATCGTGTTCGCTATTACGGGCTTTTTTGTTCGCAGGTCTATCCTCATGCCGAGCAGGGTGTTTATCAGGCTGATTCCGTCCGCCCCCGCGTCCTCGCAGGCCTTCGCGATGCTCACTATATCGGTGACATTGGGCGAGAGCTTTATGATAACCGGCTTTTTCGTGACCGCCTTGACGGCTTCTGTAACCTGCGCCGCCGCCTTTGGATCTGTGCCGAAGCTCATTCCGCCGCCGTGAACGTTCGGGCAGCTGACGTTGACCTCGAGCCAGCCGACCTGCTCCTGACTGTCGAGCCTTTCGCAGGTGTAGGCGTATTCGTCAACAGAAAAGCCGCTGACGTTCGCCATCACTTTTTTATTAAAACACTTCTTGAGCCTCGGGAGCTCCTCGCTTATAACCTTGTCCACTCCGGGATTCTGAAGCCCGACGGCGTTTATCATGCCGGCGGTGCACTCCGCTATTCTCGGGGTCGGATTGCCGAAGCGCGGCTCTTTCGTCGTGCCCTTGAACGAAAAAGTTCCGAGGCAGTTTATGTCATAGAGCTCCGCGAACTCGTATCCGTAGCCGAATGTGCCCGATGCCGGGATAACGGGATTGTCGAGCTCTTCGCCGCAAAGATTTACGCTCAATCTGCCCATATTATCTCCTCGCTTTCCATTACGGGACCCTCTTTGCAGATCCTCTTGTTGCCCGTGAGCGTCTTGCACGAGCAGCCCATGCACGCGCCGAAGCCGCAGCCCATGCGCTCCTCGAAGCTGTACTGCCCGGGAGTTTTCATCATTTTATGCATTGCGCGGAACATCGGTTCGGGTCCGCAGGTGTAGAAGAATGTGTATTGCAGATTTTTTATAACGTCCGTGACAAAGCTCTTTGTGCCGTAGGTGCCGTCGGCGGTCGCGATATGCACATCCGCGCCGAGCGCACGAAATTCATTTTCATAGAACACATCGTCTTTTGAGTTGAAGCCGAGCACAACAGTGACTCTTTTGCCCTCTGATATAAGCTTTTTGCAGAGCATATACATCGGCGGAACTCCGACTCCGCCGCCGACGAGCAGGGGACTGCCGCCGCTTATTTTTGTGTTGTATCCGTTGCCCAGCCCCGTTAAAAGGTCGAGCTCATCGCCGTTTTCCATGTGGCTCATCTGCTCCGTGCCGTGGCCGACGGTTTTATATATCAGCGTCAGATTTTCTCCGACGCAGTCGCAGACCGATATCGGGCGGCGCAGGAAAAATCCGTCGAGCTTTATGTTCACGAACTGTCCCGGCGCGGTTATCGCCGAGGTGTCGCCCGCAAGAGTCATTTTAAATATGTCGCGCGCGATTTTTTCGTTTGAAGTTATCCTGAAAATACCCTGCTTCATGCTCTATCCTCCGCCTTGTAAACTACTTTTCCATTATGCACCGTCAGCAGGCATCTGCCGAATACCTCACGCCCCGCGAACGGTGTGGCGCGTCCCATCGAAAGAAAATCTTCCGGGTCTATTTTATACGCTTCGCTTATATCAAACACCGCGAAGTCATTATTTGTGTCTATCCCGAAGCGCTCTTTCGGCTTGAAGCTCATCAGCTCAACAAGCCTGTCGAGCGTTATTATATTTTTTGTCACAAGCTCCGTGTAGAGCACCGGAAACGCGGTTTCGAGCCCGACAACGCCCATGAGGCTCTTTTCGAGCCCGCGCCCTTTTTCCTCCGCGCTGTGCGGCGCGTGGTCGGTCGCTATCATGTCTATCGTGCCGTCTTTTATGCCCTCTATGAGAGCCTTTTTATCCTCGCGGCTTCTCAGCGGCGGGTTCATTTTGAACCGCCCGTCCTCCTGCATGTCCTCGTCGCAGAGCACGAGATAGTGCGGCGCGGTCTCGCAGGTCACATCGACTCCGCGCGCCTTCGCCTGCCTTATCAGCTCAACGCTCTCCTTTGTCGAGATGTGGCAGACGTGATATGCGCAGCCCGTCTCCTCCGCAAGGCGTAGGTCGCGTTCGATTTGCTTGTATTCGCTCGCGCTCGAAATGCCCCTGTGTCCGTGCATTCTTGCGTATTCGCCGTCGTGGATATATCCGCCGAGGAGCAGGGCGTTGTCCTCGCAGTGGGCGGCGATTATCTTGCCGAGCCTCTTGGCGGCGGTCATCGCCTCTCTCATCATTTCGTCATTCTGAACGCCTTTTCCGTCGTCGGAGAACGCGCAGACTTTGTCGGACATAGCTTCCATGTCTGCGAGCCTTTCACCCTTTTCGCCGACGGTTATCGCGCCGTAGGGCAGAACTTTTATCGCCGCGCCGCGCTTTATCGCGTCGAGCTGGACTTGCAGATGCTCCGCGCTGTCCGGTACGGGGTCGAGGTTCGGCATCGTGCAGACCGCCGTGTATCCTCCGTGCGCCGCGGCGGCAGAGCCGGAAGCGATGGTTTCTTTATAAGAAAAACCCGGTTCTCTGAAATGCACATGAACATCACAAAGACCGGGCACAATAATATATTTTTTTGAAATAACGGGCGAAAGACCTCCGTCGGCAAGGAACTTTTCCGCAAAGGCTCTTATTTTTTCGTATCTGCAAGCGAAGTCGTGCGTCATTTTTGCGTCTCCTTATATAAAAGAAAAAGTCCTGCTGCCGCAAGACTGTGTATGCAAAGAACGCCGGAACATTAACGCCGACTATCCGTATTCATCACCAATCTTGCCGGCATCTCTGTACCGCTTAAAAATTGATTTATTTTATTATACCAACAGCCGTCCGCTTTGTCAAGATGTCTGTTATAAATGAAGTAATTGTAAATTATTTTCGTTATGACATAAAAGCATTGACTTCGCGCCCATAATATATATAATGGATAGAAAGCGGCAATCAGACGCTTAAAAAGGGAGGAGAAATTCAAAAATGAAATGGAACATCATCACCGATTCAAGCTGTGATATGTTCGGCTTTGACAAGGAGCATGAGAATATCGTGTTTTCTTCCGTGCCGTTCACTATCAGCGTAGGAGACGAAAACTTTGTTGATGACCGCAACCTCGATGTCGACGAAATGATCGACTCGATGGACGCCTGTGCTCAGGCGAGCCACACGGCGTGTCCGTCGCCGCATGCGTGGCAGGAGAAGTTCGAGCAGGAGGGCAATGTCATTGCCATCACTATTTCAAGCAAGCTCTCCGGCAGCTACAACAGCGCGTGCGTCGCAAAAGATATGGTGCTCGAAGAGCAGCCCGATAAGAAAATCGCCGTTATCGACTCGCGCTCCGCGGGTTCAGAGCTTGTTCTGCTCGTCAAAAAAATCTGCGAGCTTATCGAGTCCGGCGCGGACTTTGAGACCGTTGTTGAAAAGGCGGAGCTTTATTCCCGCCACACCCATGTCGTCTTCGCTCTCTCGTCGTTCAACAATCTCGTCAAGAACGGCCGCATGAGCAAAATCGTCGGCTTCGTCGCCAACAAGCTCGGCTTCTGGGGCATCGGCATCGGCAGCGAGCAGGGCACGATCGAGATAAAGCAGAAGATACGCGGCAGCAAGAAAGCGCTCGACGCGATAATCGAGGATATGAAAGAGCGCGGCTACAACTGCGGCAAAGTCGTCATCAGCCATTGCCGCAACGCGGAGTTCGCCGAGAGCGTCAAATCGGCTATCCAGTCCGTCTGGGATAAGGCGGAGGTCAAGATAGTCCGCGCGCGCGGACTTTGCAGCTATTACGCCGAAAAGGGCGGGCTGATAATCGGCTTCTGACGGTTTACTTAGTAGGATGCGGCGACTCGATATATCAATACCGCAGCAACAGCACGGAATCACGTCCGTTGGCTCCCTTGTGTAAAGGGAACTGGCTCGGCGAAGCCGAGACTGAGGGATTGTTTTGTGCGCGATTTTATTCACCCTCTTAGCCGCCATTGTAGAGGAAAACTTACCGCATAATAAAAAAGGACTGCTCATCCGGGCAGTCCTTTTAGTATGTATCTTATTCTGCGCTTTCCTCTTCGGGCAGGTCGCTCGTGCAGTGCGGGCACTTGACTGCATCGATCGGAATTTCCGTGCAGCAGAACGGGCAATTTTTCGTCGTCGCGGGAGCGGGCTCTTCGACTTTTTCGTGAATGAGCTTCGATTTTGCCGTCGCCATGAGCTTTATGACGAGGAAAATTGCGAGCGCGATTATCAGAAAATCGAGAACAGTCTGAATGAAGTTGCCGTAGTTGAGCGTGGCGTATCCTGCCTCTGCCGCGAGCGCGGGAGTCGTGTACTTCGCGGGGTCAAATCCCGTGCGGTCGCCGAGAACGACGAACATATCCTTGAGACTGCCGCCGCCTGTTATCAGACCGACGAGCGGCATGATAAGGTCGGAGACGAGCGAAGTGACTATCTTGCCGAACGCGCCGCCGACTACAACGCCGACTGCCATGTCAACGACGTTTCCCTTTGAGATAAACGCCTTGAATTCTTCAACGAGCTTGATCTTTTTCATCTTTATACACCCCTGTATAATTTATATACCTTTATTATATATACGCTGTTTGCCTGCGGCAAGAGTTTTTTGAAATTTTGGGAGGAGCTATGGCAGAAATATTTTATCATACCTTTGACCCCGTCTATGACAATCATTCGCGTGTGCTGATACTCGGCTCGTTCCCGTCCGTGAAGTCGCGCGAGCAGGGATTTTATTACGGACACCCGCAGAACCGCTTCTGGAAAGTGCTCTCCGCCGTGTTTTCTTCGCCTGTGCCGCAGAGCATAGATGAGAAGAAAAAGCTGCTGCTCGATAACGGTGTCGCGCTATGGGATGTCGCGCAGAGCTGCGAGATAAACGGTTCGAGCGACAGCAGCATGAAGAACGTCCGCCCGAACGATATATATACATTATTATATACTACCGGCATCGACCGCGTTTTTGCAAACGGCAAGACCGCCGCGCGGCTCTATGAAAAATTCATCCTGCCGCAGACAAATGTCCCCATAACAGCCCTCCCGTCAACCAGCCCCGCCAATGCCGCATTCAGTCTCGATGATTTGTGCGAGCGGTGGCGAATTATTTGCACTTTGTAGGGTGCGGCGACTCGACGCACCGCTGCCGCCGTCGGCGGCACAGAACGCAAGCTCCAAACAAAGCGAATTAAACAGCATGAATATAGCAAATGCACACTCTGTCCCCAATTTCGGACTCTCCAATCCTTGACCGAATATATCAATAAAGCAATTTTTGTGCAAACTGCTAAAATGTTATTAAAAAAATAAATCGTTTCTAATCTATATATAAAATTTGAATTTTTGTGTTGACAAACAAAAGAAGCGCGAGTAAAATAAGGTTACAGTGTAATGGTATAGGTATGCGGAGAGGTGGCCTCTTTTCGCAGAAACCGTGCCGTTGCAGTTGCGGCAGCGCCAATGACGCCGCTGCGGAAAATAAAGGGCAAGAAAATGCACCGTACGCCATGCGTACAAGCCCGGTGCAAAAATCAAAAGAAAGGTGATAATTATGAAGACAAGAAAAGTCGGCAAGATAGTGTCGCTGCTCGTCGCCATAGTGCTCGTTGCAACGATCATGATTCCTGCCGCCAGTGTCCTCGCAGATTCGTCAGAATATGCCGGGGTTACTTGGACAGAGGTCGGCGATTTTGCATCACTGAAGCAAGCGTTTGACAAGGCAAACAAGACCGGCGAGAAGACTTATATCCGTCTTACTTCGGACATAACTCTTCAGAGACCTTATTTCAGCAATGATGAAATTACCGGCGGCGGAACCAACTGGGACACGATGTATCTCTATTCAACCACAAGAATAACAGAGATTGAAGAGAAACTGAGCGGCAATTGGGCTAGCGGTAAAAAGACAACCCATGATTTCGCATGGCTTATGTCGCAGGCGAACTCCCCGTTTAACGTCAGCGATCACAATGCATACTTTTACGGCTATACGGAGGACGAACTGAAAAACGGCTTCCCGGTTGACAAGGGAATGCAGGATTATGTCGGAATGGGCACGAATGCCACAAAAAATGCCGGCCTGCTCCTGGGACCAAATGGATCCGGTTCTGACGAGAAGATAGGCTACGAATACAGCGAGCGTATGCTTGTTGTTAATGAGAATGCCGATATCACCGTCGACCTCTATGGCAAGACCATGAAGGCCAGCGACTATAATCCGTATGACAGCACGCCTGCGTACCAGATGAGCGCTATCAAGGTCAACAAGGGCGGCGCTTTGACCGTTGTGGACCTCTCCTCCGAGCAGACCGGTACTATTTCCGGCGGTACGGGCAACGTGTATTATAAGGAAACTGTTTCTGTGGATAACAGCGAACGTACCCGTGACGCAATGTTCAATGAAGATTGGACGGTAAAAAATATTTCCGACTGGTGGAATTGGAGTCATAAAAGCGGTAAGTACAATATCAAATATCAATCGAAATCAGTATGGGTTAAAAACGTTAAGGAGTCCCGCGGCGGCGGTATCTATGTTGAAAACGGCGGCGTATTTACTCTTAAGAGCGGTAAAATAAGCGGAAACCAGGCGTTTATGGAGCCCAAAAGCGGAATCTTTGCTACCGACGTTGATTCCTATGCTAAGGGCGGCGGCGTTTACGTTGAGGCCGGCGGCGTGTTCAATATGTTCGGCGGCGAGGTTTCCAAGAATGCCACTCGCTCGTTCTTCAAGAACTGGAAGGACGACAGAATTTATCACGCTTATTCCGAAGGCGGCGGCATTTACCTTGAGGGCTCTCAGGAAGAGACTGTAAACGGTGCTACCGTAACTGTCCCCGGCGCGGTCTTCAATATGACCGGCGGTAAGATAGCCGAAAATGCTACTTACGCTCAGGGCGGTACCGGTGCTTCCTCCAAATCCCGTGTAACGCACGCGAACGGCGCGGGCATATATGTCGGCACCGGCGCTGTCTGCAACATAAAGGGCGCCGACTCCGATTCGGCCTCCACCAATATCGAAATGATGAAGAGCTTCCCGCAGGTCGTTAACAATTCCTGCGGCGGCCAGATCGTTAAGGCCTCTTATACCACAAACTCCGCCATTGAAGTTAAGGGCGGCGGTATATATAATGACGGTACCGTCAACATAAAGAATGCTCTGATTGCCTCCAACGATTTCTCCGAGGCCAGACAGTCTGACGCAAAGACGGCAGTCCACATTATGCGCGACGAATACCTTCCCGAAGGCCAGAGAACAATAACCTATTCCGACGGTAAGACCGCGACTCTTCCCGGCACAGGCACTGACCTTGCGCTCTATGTTCTTGATTATTGGGAAGAGACCAGCAACGAGACCTACGGCGGCGGACAGAAGGGTATTAAGCAGCGTCCCAAGACCTATATTACCCGTCTTGATGACAGATTTACCGATAACCTTCAGCTTGCAACTGAGAAAGTTCCTCATGCAACAAGCGGTATTTTCGGCAGCGTTATCGTTAATGATAACATGAAGATAACCTCCGACGGCGCAGGCATTTGCGTCGGCGAAAACGGAAAGCTCGTTGTCGGTGAGCGTACATGGATTACCGATAACTATGACTTCCTCACCAACGGTCATATGGCGTTTAATTCGATCAGAAACTACAAGCGTTTCTGGGCGCAGAACAGAACGGTCGTCGATGACAGAGTTTACAAAACCGACGATACCAACGGAGCAGGTGCGACCTATACGGATCCCACCGGCGGCTGGGTATATTACGGCACTACTAACTCAAACGTGAACGACGGCTATGCCTATTCGGATACCTCCGACGACGTTTATCTTCCCGACGGAGCTGTTATATACAAGGGCGGCTCGCTGTTCGAGTCCAAGATCGGCGTCAACTATTGGAATATGGTCAATGCCGACGGTTCTGCCGTTGAGGCTGAAAGAGGCCTCGGCCAGGCAGGCAGCCGGGCAGGCAACCGTGTTATTGTTGCAACAGGCAAGAACCTCGACGCCTCCTTCTGGGGTGATTCGGTAGCACAGCCCACAGCAAGAGATATTCAGTTCTTCTATGCAAACGATAACAATAAGAACTGGGAGAAGAGCAACTATACTCTGCCGGCATATTACACGGATGATATGGGCAGAACCATTTGCGACCTTCGCGCTACAAATTCAAACAAGTGGGAAGACAGATACAGAGTTACTGCTATCTCTACATCTAACCCCGGTATCAACAGAGATTCTTCTCCATTTGAGGGCTATATAAACTACGATGTGGAGTATCCCGCAAAGCGTTGGGCTTCCGGTACTCAGGCATACTATGCCGGAAATGATATAGCGACAAACGGCGGCTATTGGACATACTACAAGGATACCTCTTACAGAATAAGCGATCCCGAGTGGACACCCGATAACGAGAACTTCCGTCCTAAAAACGGTGAGTTCATGAACTCTACCGTTAACTTCCCGCAGCGCTCATATCAGCTTACTGCTGAAATGAAGACAATGAACAAGTCTTATCTCCAGGCTAAGTACATAGACTACAAGGTAGTTTATGATACCACAACCTTCGGTACCGCTGCAGATCCCGTTCTTCGTTTCGGTAAGACTGACAGCGATACACGTAATATGTATGTCACCGTCAACTTCGACGAGGCGAATAAGCACTATTACGGTCTGTCGAACCAGTCTTCGTTCACCCTTAACGATTCGGTTTCGACCGGCAACTTCACAACGTCGGTCAGCCCGTTCGTGAACAACCTTGACCAGAATCTTACCGATTCGACTTTCACCTTCTACGGTGCCAACAAGCCTACGGGAACTATAGATATCGCAAAGGTCGTTCCGGACTATTCGGCATACGGCAAGATTGCGCAGCTCAACCATTTCCTGAGCCTTTCTAACGCAGACAGACTGGCAACACAGACATCCATCTCAAAGGATTCCGACAACAAGGAGCTTACAGACCTTTACTTCAAGGGCTGGCAGTTCTATACCTCCTATGAGTACGGACCCGAGGTAGTCACTCTTGACAATAAGGTGGAGCGTCAGACAGTCAGCCTTGACGGCAGCACGCTCGATTATCGCGGATACTTTGCCGCAGATCTGAGCAAGATATTCAACTCTAACGTCAACGCTCAGCCCTGCCCGTCCATGACGGCTCTTTGGTACAGCAAGGAAGAGCTCGCCGAGGCTCGTAAGAAGGTCTCCAACGTCATGTTCCAGAACGTTCAGCGTCAGAACGATAACGGCTCGGTTACGAACCTTCTTCGTCTGGTTGCCATCGCAGGCTCTCAGTATCCTGATTTCGACGAGATCGGCTTCGTCATCTCGACAACCAACGCCACTCCCACCATCGAGGGCGGTTATGATTACGTTGTCAAGAGCAAGGTCTATGAGAAGCTCGGCGTCAACAGGACTGCCAACGCTGCAAAGAGCTACTACGATGTTGACAAGCTCCTCGGCGGTAACTATTCCGACAAGTCGAGCGTCAAGATTGAAGACAAGGCTTGGACATTCACCAAGAACAGCGAGTTTGCAGCTAATGTTACTACCGGTAAGAACGGCAAGGAAGGCTATAAGGATGCGGGTCTGTTCTACACCAACATCGTTATCACCGATGCTAATAAGGACACCGTTTACTTCGTAACTCCTTATGCCAAGATGGGCAACACCTACTTCTACGGTGAATCCCGTGCCGCTTGCTATGCAGACGCCCCCACCACTCGATGAAACTTGAGATTCTATAGGAGATGTGCAATATGAAAAATTATGAAAAGCCTATCGCAGAAGTCCTCCTGTTTCGTCTTGCAGAAGTCAGAATGGTTCCGCGTATAAGCATTGGCGAAGGTACTGATGATAACTACGCCAAGAAGCACAACGGTTCCGGCGACTGGGACGGCGACAAGTGATTTTGCGCTTTCGCGGTTTATGAAAGGAGAAGAGTTCGCTATGAAAAAAACTCTCAAAGCTGTTATAGCTATGATACTTGTTCTGGCGCTCGGCTTTGCTGTTGCTGCCCCTGTCTTCGCAGCTTCCGCTTCAACCGTTGCCCAGTCGGCAAGCATTAAGGACTTCTTCAAGAAGATTGGAGATTCCATAAAGAAGATTTTTGAGAAGATCTTTAAGCCCACGCCCAAGCCCGACCCGCAGCCCGATGTCCCGTCTACGGGCGGCTCGGTTGAGGCTGAGAGCGTCCCGATTGACGATTCTCAGGACAAGGGCAATACCATCGGCAAGAATGACGTTTACGCCAGCCCGCTGTGGTAAAAAGAATTGAGCAATTTTAGTATAAAAATTGCAGATTTACCGGTAGGTATCTCCTGCACGCACCCTCACCTTTCGGATGTGTGCAGTGAGTACCTCACCGATGAGGCTCCGCTGTTTTCTGTCGGGGCCGATGAAGAACACAAAGAGGAGCTCAGAAAGTTTTTTCTGGGCTCTTCTCAAGTGTTTTCTGATGCTTTTTTGGAGAGCGTCGCAGTGCAGGAAAAGGTCTGCGCCGCCGTCCTCGATTATGATGCTGCCGTCTTTCACGCCGCGCTTATTGCTTTCGACGGGCAGGGTGTGGCCTTCGCCGCGCCGAGCGGCACGGGCAAGACGACGCACATTAAGCTTTGGCAGCGCCTCTACGGCGACCGCGTTGAGATAATCAACGGCGACAAGCCGCTCTTCACCCTGCGCTCCGGGCGCTTCTTCGCGTCCGGTATGCCCTGGTGCGGAAAAGAAAACTGGGGCTGCAACAAGACCGTTCCGCTCAAGGCGATCTGCTTCATCGACCGCGCGGAACAAAATTCGATTTCCTGCCTTGAGGACAACCGCGAAATAATGAGCCGCCTGTTTTTGCAGCTCGTCATGCCCGAGGAACACCGCCTCATGGTGAAATATCTTGACTTTGCAAATAAGCTGATAAATACCGTTCCGTTCTATCTTCTGCGCTGCAACATGGA
>CAVAWW010000056.1:0-14444 GCA_963592475.1 bacterium | reverse complement strand
TACGACTTTTATATATCGATATTATTGATATCGATATACCTTTACCTTTATTCGGCATAGTTTACAGATAGTGGGGGATATTCGATTTTTTTATGGTATTATTAACCTGAAATAAACTCTTTTTTGACGTTTCCGTCGAGATCTTTCCAGACAAATTTTTTATTTTCGAGCGTCATGTAGCCGTGATGGCTGTTCTCTTTCGGTATCGAAACCGAACCGGGATTCATATATGTATAATCTTCATGTTCAACGCACTTCGGAACATGCGTGTGACCGTGCAGAAGAATGTCGCCTTTCTTCATCGGCGGAAGATTATTTTCATTGTATATATGTCCGTGTGTTGCGTAAATAATGCTGTTCCCGAGATCTATTATCGCGTAGTCGGCGAGAACCGGGAACTTCAGCACCATCTGATCGACTTCAGCTTCGCAGTTTCCGCGCACGCAGAGAATTTCATCTTTCATCGCGTTGAGCATCTCAATGACCTCTTTTGGCGCGTAGCCCTCCGGCAGGTCGTTTCGCGGACCGTGATAGAGTATATCGCCGAGCAGAAGCATGCGGTCGGCGTTCTCGGCTTTGTATCTTTCAAGCATCTTTCGGCAGTAGTACGCGCTGCCATGAATGTCGGATGCTATAAACAATTTCATTTTATAGTTTCTCCTTTATCCGAAAGTCTTTCGCTTTGCTTTGACAAGCTGCTCTATAAACATGTTGTCAAGCTCGGTCAGCTCATAATCCTTGCGGTGAACCAGCACGTCTTTATACTTGCGTGCGTTCTCCGGGCAGACGCGCTGGATGAGCCCGTATCTGTCGAGCAGCTCCTGCGGGATAGGGGAGACCCACATGAAAGTATCGGGATTGCGCGAGAGCAGTTCAAACTGGCTCGCTCTCTCGAACACGAATATGCGCCTTTGCGAATTATCCGGCAGCTCTTCTTTTTTGACTTCGGACAGCGGCAGGGACGGCACATACGGATCGGCGTGTGCTATCTCAATGCGGTCGCGAAGATCGTCGAAGGTGATGTTCTCTTTCTCTGCGAGTGTGCTGTCCTTGCTCATGAGCAGAACATATTGGAACTCGGTTATAAGCTCGTAGGTGAGCCCTTTTTCGTCGAACGTTGATTTGTAATATTTGTCGTAGCTCTCGGCATAGCGGATTATGCAGAGCTTGTATTCATCCTGGAGAATGTTTTTCATCGAGCGCATGGAGTTAGTCTCTTTGTAGAATATCTCAACCGGCGTGTCCTTGTCGAGAAGCTTTGAAAACTCGGCGAATGCGTCGGTCACATAGCTCGCCCTCGGCACGGATATAGAGAATTTCTTCTTTTCGGTCGTACCCTTGCTGAACACCGCTTCGATAGCGTCAACCTGACGGAGTATCGAGCGGGCGTAGCGCACAAAAACCTCGCCGTCCGGCGTCAGCACCATTCCCTTTGCGCTTCGGTCGAATATGGTAACTCCGAGGCTCGCTTCGAGCTCTTTTATCGCTCTGCTGAGGTTGGGCTGGCTGACATAGAGCTTCTCAGAAGCTTTGTTTATAGACCCGGTCTCAGCCACTTCAACTGCGTATTTCAGATGAACAAGATTCATGCTGTGTCCTCCTGTGGATTGCGCCGATAAGATAGGCGGTTGAATGCAACACTATATATGTAAATATAATACCACATATATGCCGCAAAATCTACAACATTATAATAGCTCATCCGCAAGAAATCAATAGCAATATAAAAACACAAAAAAATATCCGCAGAGCTTGGTCTGCGGATAAAACTTTTGCGGTTATACGGTTGCTTCTTCTTTGCTTTCTCTGTGCGAGAACATCGGATTTTCGGGCGAGAATATATTCACGGCGCGGTGGAGAACCTTGAGATTCACCTGCGTTGCCTCGCCGCCGCATTCTCCGTCAAGCGTCCATATCTCGGGCTTTTCAAAAGTGAGCTTCACCTCGGAAGCTTTTATGTAAAGAAGGGTATCGCCGTCGAAGTCGCGCTTCATTATTCTGTGGAGCATGTTGAACGCCGCGAGCGGGTTCGAGAGCTTGCGCACGAGCAGAAGCTCAAACTGACCGTCGTCAAGCTTGACATCATCTTTGTCAAATTTGAAAAGTCCCGCAACAGAAGTGGAATTTGAAAACGAGCCGAAATAGAAATCGTCCTCAAGCACATTTCCGTCATATTCTATTTTAATGTGTCTCGGCTTGACATCGGCGAGAGCGGGGATAAGATGCAGGAAAAAGCCGTTTATCATATATGCGCTGTATCCGAGCAGATTTTTCATCTTCTGCGGGGTGCTGTATGATATCTTTGTGCCGGGACCGAAGCAGGCAACATATGAAAACTGATGTCCGTTGTAGTCGCCGACATCGTATCCGTTTGTGTGCCCGGAAGCGATAAGCTCGGCAGCTTCGTTGAGCTTTGTCGGTATTCCGAGCGTCACCGCGAGGTCGTTTGTTGAACCCATCGGCAGATAGCCTATCGGAATATTTGCTCCCGCGCTCATCAGTCCGTTTATAGTCTCGTTGAGCGTGCCGTCTCCGCCGCAGCAGATAACAAGGTCGTGCCCTTCGGCAAAGTCACGCGCTATATTCACTGCGTCGCCCTGGCAGGTGGTGTATTTGATGGTGAAGTCAAAAACACCGTCCGGAAAGGCGTTGACTATCTCACTGAGATCTGATCTCGTTCTGTTCTTTCCCGCGCAGGGATTGACTATCAGAAGTGCTTTTTTTCGTCTGTTTTCTGCTGCATTATTCATTTTTGTGCGGCCTCCCAAGTGTCCCATATTATGACCGCGACAATCGTACCACTCGAATTTAAACAAATTGTGAACAAGTACCCCGCAACAAAAAATATTCGGTAAAAAATTCTGATATATACTCTATAGGAATAAAATCAGTGCTATAATAGTCGAAAAAGTTCGCGGAGGTTTGTGATGATAAGAAATGTGCTTTTTGACTTGGATGATACGCTCTTCGATTTTCATAAGGCGGAGAAAATAGCCCTCACAAAAACACTTGTGCATTTCGGCATCGACCCGACCGAGGAGACGCTGGCTCTCTACAGCACAATAAACGCAGCCCACTGGAAGCGCCTCGAACTCGGCGAAATCTCGCGCGAAGAAGTCAAAGTCGGGCGCTACCGCGAGCTGTTTAAAACTATAGGCGTTGAGTGCGATCCAGTAAAGGCGACTGCGTATTATGAAAGTATGCTCGCAATCGGCCACTATTTTATGCCCGGCGCACCCGAGCTGCTCGGGGAGCTTTACGGAAAATACAGACTCTATATAGTCTCGAACGGTACCGCAAAGGTGCAGGAGGGCAGGATAGGAAGCTCCGGAATCGCAAAATATATGGACGGTATATTTATCTCTCAGATTCTCGGTGCCAACAAGCCGGACAAGCAGTTTTTTGATATCTGCTTTGCGGAGATACCCGATTTCTCGCTCAGCGAGACGGTCATAATCGGAGACAGTCTGAGTTCTGACATAAAAGGCGGCATAAACGCCGGGATAACAACTGTTTGGTTCAATCCCAAAGGAATAGAAAACGACAGCGATATAAAGCCGGATTATACAATAAAAGAGCTTTCTGAAGTTCCCGGTTTGCTTTCTCAGATCAGCGCGAAAATATGAGAAACGGCAAAACATAATATAAGCCCTGCGGCGGTCGGCAGAAGTGCGGCGATAACAGCCCATTTCATGCTGCCCGTCTCTTTTTTTACCGTTATCAGCGTCGTTGAACACGGCCAGTGGAAAAGCATGAAGATTATCACACATATGGCTGTTTTTATGTCCCAGCCGTTTGCCGTGAGCAGTGTGTGCAGCGCAGCGCCGTCAGTCTGGGAGATGCCGCTGTCGGCGAGATAACCCATGAGCATTATCGGCACAACAGTCTCGTTTGCGGGGAATCCGAGAATGAACGCAGTCAGAATGACTCCATCCATGCCGAAGAACCGCGCGAGCGGGTCAAGAAAATCAGAACAATATGAAAAAATACTCGTGCCGTTTATTTTTATGTTCGCACTTATCCATATTATAAGCCCGGCGGGAGCCGCAACGGCCGCGGCGCGCCCCAGCACAAAGAGCGTGCGGTCGAATACGGAGCGCACTATAACTTTGCCTATCTGAGGTCGGCGATATGGCGGCAGCTCGAGCGTGAAAGACGACGGCACTCCGCGAAGAATCGTTTTTGAAAGCAGGGAACACGCTGCGAAAGTTGCAAAGACAGACAGAACTATAAGCGCCGTCAGCAGGGCGGCTCCGGCAAACGAGTCAAACGGAGCGGGCAGTGCGCCGACAATAAACAGGGAAATCAGCGATATCAGCGTCGGGAATCGCCCGTTGCATGGCACGAATCCGTTCGTTGCCGCTGCCATGAGGCGCTCACGCGGCGAGTCGATTATACGACATCCCGTAACTCCCGCCGCGTTGCAGCCGAACCCCATGCACATTGTCAGCGCCTGTTTTCCGCACGCGCCGGATTTCTTGAACCTGTGGTCGAGATTGAAGGCTACTCTCGGCAGATATCCCGAATCTTCGAGCAGCGTGAACAGCGGAAAGAATATCGCCATCGGCGGGAGCATGACAGCAACGACCCATGTCAGAACTCTGTATACTCCGTCAATGAGCGCGCTCGTCAGAATATCGGGAGCGTTTATCAAATATAGCAATTGCCGCAATTTTACACCGAGCGCATCAAAAGCCGAAAACAGCAGATTTGACGGATAGTTGGCCCCGTATACAGTCAACCACAGCACGGCGGCGAGCAGCAGGAGCATGGCGAATATCCCGGCACGCCCCGTGAATATGCGGTCGAGCTTTCTGTCCGCCGCCGAGTGCTTTGCGCTTGTTGTGACACACTTTTTGAATATATCTTCAGCCATCATAACGACGGCTATTGCCGCTTTGTCGCGTATCATTTCATGTGTCAGCCCGTATCTGTCAATTACTTCATTTGCGAGCTTTGCTTCATCTTGCGCCGCATCGGGAGCTTCAATTTCCCCCGAAAGTATCCGCATTGCATCGCGCCGCGGGTGGCTTGAATTTTCGCTCAGAGCGGGCGTGAGTATTTTTAGTGCTTCTTCGATTCCGCTCCCATAATGCACCGGCTCTATGGGAGCGGGCTTTTCTGACATTACCGAGTCAACTGCGTCAATCAGCTCGTCGAGCCCCTTGCCGCTGCGCGCGCTCGTTCCGATTACGGGTACACCGAGCTCGCGCGACAGAGCGGGAATATCAACTGATATTTTCTTTCTCTTCGCCTCGTCCATGAGATTAATGCAAACGACAGTGCGCGGAGTTATCTCAATTATTTGCAAAACAAGATTCAGATTTCGCTCAAGGCATGTTGCGTCGCAAACAACTATGCAGGCATCGGCTTTTTCGCTGAGTATAAAGTCCCGCGCCACTTCCTCTTCGACCGAGTGCGTGAAGAGCGAGTATGTGCCTGGAAGATCGACCAGAATATGATTCTTTCCGTTTTTTCTGAACGACCCGCAGGCGGTGGCGACTGTTTTTCCCGTCCAGTTGCCGGTGTGCTGATTCATGCCGGTCAGAGCGTTGAACACCGTGCTTTTGCCGACGTTCGGATTCCCGGCGAGGGCTATCACTATATCGCCGGGATCAGATTTGAGAGCGGGCGTATTTGCGTTCATGCTGTGCTTTCCCGTTGAAGTGCGCGTCAGTCCCAATTTTACCGCCTCCGCGCCGTCATATCTTGCTGACCGCTATTTTTGCGGCATCTTCGCTTCGCAGGGCTATTACCGCGCCGCGAATTAAATACGCCGCCGGGTCGCCGGATATCGCTTTGCCGAGACATTCGACGCGCGTTCCGTCGATAAGACCGATGTCCTGCATTCTGCGCCGGTCGTTCGCGCCGAATCCGAGTTTGTTTACATATGCCTGTTCGCCGACCGATAATGTATTCAAAGAGACAAGACTCATAATTTGATTCACCCTTTAATATAAGTTTACCCGGGGAAAGAAAGTTTCCCGATACCATAATATCGGCATCTGCGAAAAGGGTGAATGGGCATGGACGGCAGCGAAAAATTTTTCACTTTCAACGGCAGCGAATACAGGGGCGAATACGGACTCACGGCGTCGCAGGAGGACTATCTCGAGATGATCTGCCGCAACTGTCCGCAGTCCGGCTCGGTTCGCCTCGGCGTGCTAGCGCGAAAGATAAATGTCAGCGAATCGTCTGCATCTAAAATGGTGCATAAGCTCAGCGAGACAGGGCTCGTGACCTTTGAAAAATACGGAACGATATATCTCACCAAGCGAGGAAGGGAAATAGGGGAGTATCTTATCTTCCGCCACGATGTTATAGAGAGCCTGCTGCGCCGAATGAATTCGAGTGAATCCGAGCTGCGCCAGACCGAGCTCATCGAACACTTTCTCGACAGAAGAACTGTCGAAAATATATCCCGCTTTCTCGAGATACACCGATAAGGCTTTATCGATACATTTGCGCTTATATTTTTTGCACTTGAGTGTAATTTTTGACATATAATGCTAAAATATAAAATAAAACGCATTTTAATGTGCTATCATACACTCTGTAATAATGCAAATGGAGGGAAAACACTCATGGCAGAAAAAAAGACAGTGTTTCTCACCGGCGCTTCCGGCCATATGGGCTGGGCAGGCTTCAAAGAGCTTTACAGCAAGAAAGACAAGCTCAACATAGTCCTGCTTCTTCGCGACAGTGAGAAAAACAGAAAGAAATTCGCAAATTACCTTAATGATCCCAGCGTTAAGATCGTCTGGGGCGACCTGAAGAGATATGACGATGTCCTCAAGTGCGTTGAGGGTTCTGATTATGTTCTCCATGTCGGCGGAATGGTTTCGCCTTCGGCTGACTATTATCCGACAAAGACCATTCAGACCAATACCACCGCTGCTAAGAACATAGTCGAGGCAGTCAAGGCTCAGCCCAACAAGGACGATATCAAGGTCGTCTATATCGGCACTGTTGCTCAGACCGGCGACAGAAACGCTCCTATCCATTGGGCAAGAACCGGCGACCCGATCAAAATCAGCATCTATGATCACTATGCAATAAGCAAGACCATCGCTGAGAGCATCTTCGCTGAGTCCGGCCTTAAGCATTGGGTATCGCTCCGCCAGTCCGGTATCCTTTATCCCGACATCCTCAAGAACATTGACCCCATCATGTTCCATGTTCCGATAAACGGCGTGCTTGAGTGGGCAACTGTTGAGGATTCCGGCCGCCTTCTTGCAAACATCTGCGAGCCCGACGTTCCCGAGGACTTCTGGAGAAAGTTCTACAACATCGGCAGCGGTAAGGAATACAGACTCACCAACTTCGAGTTCGAGGAGCTGCTCCTCGGCACTCTCGGCATCGGCTCCACCAAGAAGCTCTTTGATGCCAACTGGTTCATCCTCCGCAACTTCCACGGTCAGTGGTATGCTGACTCGGATAAGCTTGAGGAGTACCTGCACTTCAGAGCCAACATCCCCGTGAAGGCATACTTCAAGCAGATGATGACTCAGGTTGCACCTTACTATAAACTCGCTTTCCTTGCAAAGCCCTTCGCAGGTATTCTCAAGAAGACCTTCATGAAGAAGCTTGCAAACACCGAGATTTACGGAACCATGTGGTGGATTTCCAACAATGTTCAGGACAGAATCACCGCTTACTATGGCTCCAAGAAGAACTGGGAAGCTATCGGCAACTGGGATACCTTCAAGATCGAGCGTCCCACCGAAGAAGTTACCCTTCTTGACCACGGTTATGACGAGAGCAAGCCCGAGAGCGAGCTTGACCTCGAGGATATGAAGAAGGCTGCTGCTTTCCGCGGCGGCGAGTGCCTCTCGACCGAGATGACCAAGGGCGACCTGTTCACTCCTCTCAAGTGGAAGTGCGCTCACGGTCATGAGTTTGAGATGACCCCGAACCTTGTTCTCAAGGGCGGCCATTGGTGCCCGAAAGAGCTTCCCTCCGACAGCGAAGGCAAGAAGTTCCACTGGGCATATGACGCTGAAGCAAAGGTCAATCCGTTCTTTGCTCAGGTCTGGTATCCCCTCCACGATAAGGACGAGAACAACGAGTACGACGAGCGTATATTCAAGGGCTTCAGCGGCTTCGAGAATATATAATCGCTTAAAAATCAAAATTTTTGGGAGCTGCTCAGAAATGGGCGGCTCTTTTTTTATTTGCTTTGGTGCGGCTTGGATAAAATAATATAAAAAAGCTGTGTTGACAAATACCCTATGGGGGTATATAATCAGGTTAAAGACAGAAACGGGAGATGACAGAATGGAAAATGAAAATAAATGCTGCGAATGCTGTCGACATAAGTCGACGCCGCGGAGCGACGAGACGGTAAAAGCTCTTCAAAACAGGCTCAGCCGGATAATCGGACAGCTCGGCGGAATAAAAAATATGCTCGACGATAACCGATACTGCGGCGATATTCTTATTCAGCTTGCCGCCGCGCAGAATGCACTGAGAAATGTCGGCTATATTATACTTGAAGAGCATATGGAGACCTGTGTCGCCGAGGGGATAAAAAACGGCGATGATGAGGTCATAGCGGAGGCTGTGGAACTCATAAAGAAGCTCAAATAATCGGAGTGAGACAGATGGAAAAATTCGATGTTACCGGCATGACCTGCGCCGCGTGCAGTGCTCATGTCGAGCGTGCGGTGCGCGGGGTAGAGGGTGTGAAAGAGGTGGCGGTCAGCCTGCTGACAAATTCCATGACCGTCGATTTCTCTTCACCCGCCACTGCCGAGAAGATATGTTCAGCCGTGTCTGCTGCGGGTTACGGCGCATCGCCGCAGAATCAGGGCGGCAAAAAAGAAAACAAAAAAGCATCGCTTGAAAGCAACGAGCCGAAAAAAATACTTCACAGGCTCATAGCATCGGTCGTGCTGCTCCTCCCGCTGATGTATGTCTCGATGGGACATCTGATGTGGGGCTGGCCCGTGCCGCAGATATTTGCTTCGGATCCGCTTGCAATAGGACTTTATCAGCTTCTGCTGACGACGGCTGTTATGGTTATAAATCAGCGGTTTTTTATCAGCGGAACCAAGAGTCTTATTCACGGCGCGCCGAACATGGACACGCTTGTGTCGCTCGGAAGCGCGGCGGCTTATATATACAGTACCGCAGTGCTCTTTGAGATGTGCAACGCGGCGGTGAACGGCAATGTTCAGATGGCGATGCACCATCTTCACGGACTCTATTTTGAGTCGGCGGCAATGATACTGACGCTTATAACCGTCGGCAAATATCTCGAAGCCGTCAGCAAAGGGCGCACTACAGATGCGATAAAGAGCCTCATGGATCTCGCGCCGAAAACCGCCTGCGTGATAAGAGACGGCAAGGAGCAGGTTATACCCGCGGAGGAAGTCGTAAAGGGGGATACTTTTGTTGTCAGACCAGGCGAGAGCATCCCTGTTGACGGCAGAGTTATAAGCGGCGAGAGCGCGGTTGATGAATCGGCACTTACCGGCGAGAGCATCCCTGTTGACAAAGCGCCCGGCAGTCTCGTCAGCGCAGCTACGCTCAATCAGAACGGATTTCTTACTTGCGAAGCGACGCGTGTCGGCGAGGATACGACGCTCAGCCAGATAATAGATATGGTCGAAAATGCCTCGGCAACAAAAGCCCCAATAGCGAAAATCGCCGATAAAGTGTCGGGTGTGTTCGTCCCGACTGTTATGGCGATAGCTCTTGTTGCGGGTGTGGCGTGGCTCATTTCCGGTCGCCCGTTCAGCTTTGCGCTTGCCCGCGCAATAAGCGTTCTTGTTATCAGCTGCCCGTGCGCCCTCGGACTTGCAACCCCTGTCGCGATAATGGTCGGAAGCGGTATGGGCGCAAAGCACGGAGTGCTGTTCAAGACTGCGACCGCGCTTGAACAGACCGGAAAAACTCAGATAGTCGTCCTCGACAAGACCGGAACGCTGACTCAGGGCAAGCCGCAGGTCACCGATATCGTGTCCGCCGACGAATTTAATAATGATTCGCTGCTGAAACTCGCGGCTTCGCTCGAAAGCAAGAGCGAACATCCGCTCGCCGCAGCGATAACGCGCAAGGCAGGGGAGAGCAATATAATCGCTGATGAGGCAGAGGGCTTCTCCGCTCTGCCCGGTCACGGAGTCAGCGCGGAGATAAACGGAAAATCTGCGATAGGCGGCAATGCATCTCTGCTCAAATCAAAAGGAATTCTCGATTCTGCAATGGAAGCCGCCGGCGAGAGACTCGCAGGCGAGGGTAAAACGCCGCTGTATTTCGCCCTTGATGGCAAGCTTGCCGGTATAATCGCGGTTGCCGATGTAGTAAAAGACGACAGCAAACAGGCAATATCTGAGCTTCAGAGCATGGGTGTCAGAACCGTTATGCTTACGGGCGACAACAGGCGTACGGCACTCGCTGTGGCAAAGCAGATAGGAATAGAAAATGTCGTGTCCGATGTGCTCCCGGGTGACAAGGCGGATGTAGTCAAAAAGCTCCAGAAATATGGCACGGTCGCCATGGTCGGCGACGGCATAAACGATGCTCCCGCGCTCACACAGGCGGATACGGGTATCGCTATAGGTGCAGGAGCCGATGTTGCGCTCGATGCGGCTGATGTTGTGCTGATGAAGTCGAGCGTCCGCGATGTTGCGGCATCGATACGCCTTTCGCGCCAGGTTCTCAGGAATATTCACGAGAATCTGTTCTGGGCGTTCTTCTATAACTGCATCGGTATTCCGATCGCCGCAGGCGCGCTGATACCCGTGTTCAATATCGCGCTCAATCCCATGTTCGGTGCGGCGGCAATGAGCCTTTCGAGCTTCTGCGTCGTCACCAATGCGCTCAGACTCAATTTCTTCAAGCCCGATCGCCCGTTCAAAGGCAAGTCGAAACCGCCGGTCAGGCTTCCCGAGCTCATGCCGGCAGAAGAGAATATAAAAAATACGGAGGAAACAGCTATGAAAAAGACAGTTTATATCGAAGGTATGATGTGCAACCACTGCACTGCGCATGTTCAGAAGGCACTCGAAGCGCTCGACGGAGTTGAGAGCGTTGAAGTCAGCCTTGAGGACAAAAAAGCGGTGCTTACGCTCAAAAATGATGTCGATAACGCCGTTATAATGAACGCTGTCAAGGATGCCGGATACGAGCCGACAAAATGTGAATGATTTTTTAAATAAATCTTGCCATAACACTTGACATATCGAAAGTTATTTGTTAAAATAATTGCCGTCGTCACAGAGCGGCAATTAACTGCGGGTGTAGTTCAATGGTAGAATTCCAGCCTTCCAAGCTGGTTACGTGGGTTCGATTCCCATCACCCGCTCCAATATGCGCTTGTAGCTCAGGTGGATAGAGCAACTGCCTTCTAAGCAGTGGGTCAGGGGTTCGAGTCCCTTCAAGCGCGCCAAGCCTGCGGGCATATCTCTTGATGTGCCCGCAGCAAACTAAATGGTGGGTATAGCTCAGTTGGTTAGAGTGCCAGGTTGTGGCCCTGGAGGTCATCGGTTCGAATCCGATTATCCACCCCAGCAAACCAACGCAAAGCAGAAATGTTTTGCGTTTTTTATATATTGCCGATATTTTGGGGTGTAGCCAAGGGGTAAGGCAACGGACTTTGACTCCGTCATTCGCTGGTCCGAATCCAGCCATCCCAGCCAAAAACTCCCGCACTTTAGTGTGGGAGTTTTACTTTTTACCTCTTTACTATTCATTTTTCTCTACCCAATATTTTCAAGGACTGTGGTTATTTTAAGGCAGTTGAAAACGGACTGCTTTCGGTTATGTGATCAAACACAACTAATATATAACTGACAAACAAGCAACAAATTATAAAATCATATGGATGTTATCAGATACATCCGTGTGCCGATTTTACTTTTTAGCTTTACTTCGGTAGATTTATCCCCCAACATATGATAAAATATTTACATACAAACCAACCGGAGGATTGACGGCTTTTAATGAACGACAGGATGTTTACAAACAAAGACCTGCGGGCAATGATTATTCCGCTGTTTATCGAGCAATTTTTGCTGTTGCTCGTCGGCATGGCGGATACGTTTGTCGTCAGCTTCGTCGGCGATGCGGCGGTTTCCGGTGTGTCACTTGTAAACTCTTTCAATACAGTCGCAATCTTCCTCTTTTCCGCCCTCGCATCCGGCGGTGCTGTAATAATCAGTCAGTATATCGGCAGCAAAGATAACGAGCAGGCGGGCAAAGCCGCAAGTCAATTATTGATGTTTTCGGTTGTCAGCTCTGTTGTTATATCCGTTCTTATTCTCGTCTTTGAACGCCCGCTTTTGAATCTGCTTTTCGGCAGGGTTGAGGATGATGTCATGGCGGCGTGCGTCGAGTATATGCGCATAACCGCGTATTCGTTCCCGGCTCTCGCGGTTTATAACGCGGGCGCGGCGATGTGCCGCAGCGTCGGCAGAGCAGATGTGTCGATGTATATATCTGCCTTTGCAAACGCCGTCAATGTTGTCGGCAATATTATAGGTGTGTTCGTTCTTCACGCCGGGGTCGCGGGAGTTGCTTATCCGTCGCTGATAGCGCGGGCTATTTCCGCTGTCGCCGTCACTTGGTATTGCTTCATGCATCGGAAAACTCCCGTGAGATATACACTTTCCGGTATATTCGCGTGGCACGGCTCGTTGCTCAAAAAAGTGCTCGGAATAGCAGTCCCGAACGGCGTTGAAAACGGAGTCCATCAGCTCGTCAAAGTGGCGCTGAGCAGCATGGTCGCGCAGTTCGGAACATATCAGATAGCCGCAACAGGTGTGTCGCAGAGTATATGGTCGCTTGCAGCGCTTATGGGTATGGCGATGGCTCCGGTCTATACGACTGTTATCGGTCAGTGCATGGGCGCGGGAAATATTGAAGAGGCAAACTACTATTTCAAAAAGCTCAATAATCTGACATTCATTCTATCATTGGCGTGGAACACGGCTGTGTTCGCAATGACTCCGCTCTTGCTGAAATTCTTTGCCATATCCGATGAAGCCAAGCATCTTGTGCTCATCATGGTGCTCATCAATAACGCCATAAACGCTTTTGCCTATACGTACGCAGGACCGCTCGGGAGCGGATTGAGAGCGGCGGGGGATGTAAAATTCACCATGACTGTCTCTGTTGTTCTGACGGTCGCCGCGAGGCTGTTCTTCTCTGCGCTGTTCGGTCTGTGGCTCAATATGGGCGCCGTAGGCGTGGCGATAGGCACGAGCATGGATTTGCTCTTCCGCGGAGCGATATTCTTTGTACGCTATAAAAATCAGAAATGGACTAAATTCAAACTTATATAAAGCCTATGAAAAGAAGAAAGCTATCACTTATAATCTCCGGTCTGCTCGGCGTTATAGCCATATTATCCGGCATATATTTAATGGCGGCGAGCGTGACAAATTACATTGCCGAGTCTAAAAAGACGGACTGGATAGTAACCGAAGCCCGGATAACCGATGTTTCGAGCCGCGTCAAAAGAAACAGCAGATCAAGCACGACATTTTATGATCTGACATATCAATACGAAGCGGACGGAAAAACATATACCGGCAAGAAAAGCAGCGTTTCAGGCATCCGACTCGTCGGAGACGAAATAAAAATAAAATATGACCCCGATAATCCGTCTGATTCAACATCGGATATCACTCCAAATAAAGACGACTTGATATACCCGTTCGGCGGCGGAGTTTTGTTCTTGGCGGCAGGAATTTTCTTTCTGTTGACGGCGATAAAACGGAGCAAGCGGCTTAAAAGCGAGGATGAAGCATATCCGGAAACTTCAGAAAACAGCAGGAACCCGAAGCGAACAATTATAGCGTTACTGCTTATGGCTGCGATTATCGCGCTGACCCTTGTCTTTCTTCGCGCTCAACCGTCGGGCATTGAAGCTTTCTCCTCCGTGATGACCGAGAACGGCTATACTGTGTCAGATACGACCGATGAACTGCGCACGGATTGGCGGGTCGGTTCGCTGATAGAGAATTCGCGCTCTTTGCATACCGAAGATATGCGAATAGACTTTTGTGTCATGGACTCGACCGACAGCGCACGGCGCATCTATTCGGGAATGACGCTTCCGGTAAAAGACGGAGAAGAATACACATATAAAGGCACGAATTACAGCATTTTTTCAATCGAAGATGACAATTTATATACCGCCAAGATTTACAGCGGCGATACCGTGATTTACGCCGCAGCGTCGCATGAATGCCGCGACAAACTTGTTGACCTGCTCAGACAATTGGGATATTACAAATAAAAAGAAGAGCATCCGCACGAATTAACGCGCGGATGCTTTTTGAATTTCTGTTATCAGTCTTCGACAGTGACTGTGCCGTCTTCGTCAACGATGATGGTCATGCCGTCTTTGACATAGTTGAGGAACTCCTCACCGAGGCAGTCGACCGTGGGCATCGGGCTGTCCGTCCAAACTGCGGAGAGAATAGCTCCGGCAGCTG
>CAVAWW010000055.1:0-14501 GCA_963592475.1 bacterium | reverse complement strand
TGACCGCCGAAATGGGTCAGCAGATGCTTTGAATTTTTTATCGCGTCATAGAGCGAGAAGCCCTCTATACTGCGCCCGGAGCCGCGCGCAGTGCCGTCCTCGGTATTGCGCGAAATTATTATGCACGGCTTCGAGTATTTCTCCTGTATCCTTGCGGCGACAATGCCTATGACTCCCGTGTGCCAATCGTCGCCGTCGACGACTATGACGGGGGCATAGCGTATCTCCGGATGCTCAAACAATTTCTGTTCGACCTCGGCAAAAATCTCGCTTTCAATCGCCTGGCGCGTTCTGTTCGCCTCGTTTATCTCCTGCGCGAGCCCGTTCGCGGTCTCGGGGTCGTCGCTGAGCAAAAGCTCGAGCGCGCGGTTGGCGGAGCCCATTCTGCCCGCCGCATTGATGCGCGGCGAAATCGTGAACGCCACTGAAGTTGCATTGACATATTTGTTTCCCGCTCCCGCGACATCGAGAAGTTCGTTTATACCGGCGCGCGAGCGGTTGTTGATGCTGCGGAGTCCCGCTTTGACTATCGCGCGGTTCTCGCCGGTAAGATTGACAACATCACTTATAGTGCCTATTGCGGCGAGGTCTGCGAAGTCTTCTATGACGGCTGTGTCATCCTCGAGCTCCATAGCGCAAGCCAGCTTGAACGCGACGCCCGCTCCGCACAGCTCCTTAAACGGGCCGGTGCAATCCGCACGCTGAAGATCGACTATCGCCTCGGCGCGGGGCAGAACATCGGGAACTTTGTGGTGGTCGGTTATAACGACCTCCATGCCGAGCTCATACGCGCGTTCCGTGGCGTCCGCGGCGCTGACTCCGTTATCGACCGTCACTATCAGCTGAGTGCCCATATCTTTGAGCTTTTCGACCGCGCCGACGCTCAGACCGTAGCCCTCGGTCAGCCTGTCCGGGATATACCACAGGACATTCGCGCCCTTTGACTCAAGATATGTATAGAGCAGAGCGGTTGAGGTAACTCCGTCGGCGTCGAAATCGCCGAATATCGCGATGCACTCGAAGTTGTCTATCGCGCGGTTTATGCGCTCGACAGCCTTGTCCATATCCGGCAGGGCGAACGGATCGAGAGTAAAGAACGGGTTCGGGTCGAAGAAATCTTCAATTTCTTCGTCATCGCGAAGTCCGCGTATAACGGCAAGCAGCGCGGCGATAGGATTGAGGCTGTGTTCCTCGGCTATCTGAGCCGCGAGATCCTTGTCATATGAAGCTGCAAGCCATCTTTTACGCATAGGGTTACCATTCCTTTCGATAATAGTTAATTATACCATGTATATAGCGGTTTTATCAAGAGTTTCGGCAGAAAGTTCGGCTTTTCGGCACGGGACATAAAAAGAGCAGGCCGGCTGACCGGTCTGCTCCGTGAATTGATATTTGTTGTTTTATGCTTTTGCCGCCGCAGTCTTTCTCGCGGTCAAAATAAGATTCAGCGCAGCTATGAGCGTGAAAGCGATGAGCACTGGATAGAAAACGCCGTAATCGCCCATGATATATCTCAGCCCGTAAAACGCGGTGAGCGGCGAGACGACCACCGACACCACTGCGCCGGAAATGATGCCTTTCACGGCGAGCAGCCCGACTGTTGAAGCGATCGCCGAAAATGCGGCGAAGCACGCCGAGACGACAGCGAACGCACGATTCTTCGCGACGGCGGGCAGGACAAAGAGGCACGCGCAGAAGACGAGAGAGAAAACGAAGCCCAAGACGGACGGGGTGCCGCCCCAAATCATGTTCTGAATGTTCAACGCAGTTGCAAGAACAAATGCGGCTGCGGTCGATACGATGCAAATAACTGTTTTTTTCATTTCAGTCACCTCCGGGTGAAAGTTCCAATATTTTAATATGTTTGCTGACTCACCGACGAAATTTTTCCGTCGGGCTCAACTGTCTCCGTTCTTATACCTATGGATATTCATGCTGTTCATAATTATCCTCCGATAAATACTTTTTGAGTTTGGCGTCAATATGGATTTCGTTAAATCGCTCGGAAAATTCTTTCCTACAACGACATTTTATTACATCCGGGCATTATTGTCAATCCTTTTCATAAAAGTTTTTCTTTTAGACACAAAACGGACATAAATGTGTATTTGCAGAAAATCGCAAAAGCAAAACTTCCGCAAAATACAAATAGCATTCTGCGGAAGTTCGGGTTTATTTATTTTTCAGATATCCTGCTTCTCGAACAGGGCGGCTGACCGCTTATATGCGGCGAAGGTCAGCGCGAGCCAAATTACAACGCCGAGCGCGAGGGTGACGAGCTTTGCCGCCAAAAACTGCGGGTCGGGCGTATCGAGCTTGTTTTTAAAGAGCGGCAATGCGTGGCAGAGCACTATTTCAACACCGATAAAGACGAACACGGCGACACTGCCGAGCGCGAACGGCACACCGATGCGCTTGACATTTTTATAATAGCCCGTAAAAAAGACGATATTGAACACGCCGAATATCATAAAGAAGAACGCGAAGAGCGTGATGTTCACATCGAGGTCGGCGGCGTTGACGGGGGTCATAATTTTAGCGCGCAGGAAAGCTATCGGCACGCAGACCGCTATCTCGAGCAGTTCGAGCAGGCTCACGGAGATTATGCGGGCGAGCACTGTCTTATGCTTTTCGACAGGCAGCATCATGGTGAAAAACACATCGTTATTCTCCCTGCCGAACTGGCACATGAAGAACACGCCGAGGCAGGTATAGAACATGATGACGAGATAAGGGTAGTTCGGAATAAAGAGCATGAACGCGAGCGGAATAAACAGGATATTCGTCGGATGAAGGACGAGCTTCAGTTCTTTGTTGAGCAGTTCTCTCATTTCGTCTCCCCCTCCCTCTCGATATGCACCATTATATCCTCAAGCCCGGCGGGTGTGGATTCGACGCCTGCGGGCAGTTCGGAATTTCTGACAAGCGCGCTCATGCCGTCTTTTTCGCGGCGCGCGCCGATGAGTTCAATATTTTGGGGTGCGTTATCGGCAAAAAACTGAACTACACTGTATTTTTGGAGCAGAGTGCAAAGAGGTTCATTCTCCGCGATGCGTCCCTGCTTGAGATAGATAATATTATCGGCGCAGCGGTCGAGGTCGCTCGTGATATGGGTCGAGCAGAAAACGGTCTTGCCCTCGTCCTGCGAAAGGCTGATAAAAATATCAAGAATCTCATCGCGCGAAACGGGGTCGAGTCCGCTCGTCGGCTCGTCGAGGATAAGTAGATCCGCCGAATGAGAGAGCGCGAGGGCGAGCGAAAATTTGACTTTCATGCCTGCGGAAATCTCGGATATGCGTTTGCTTTCATCAAGAGAGAAAAGCTGCATATATTTTCTGTAGAGCGAGTCGTCCCACTCGGGATAAAAGCGCGAAGTGACTGCCGCGACGGTGCCGAGGCGCTTTTGCGGATAGTAATTCACGCCGCCGAGCACGACGCCCAATCTGCTTTTGATTTTCATCTCGTTTTCGGCGAAAGGCATTGAAAAGAAACGGATATCGCCCGCATCGGGATGGACGAAGCCGAGCA
Organism: bacterium; assembly: GCA_963592475.1. Taxonomy (GTDB): domain Bacteria; phylum Bacillota; class Clostridia; order Oscillospirales; family Acutalibacteraceae; genus CAG-177. The sequence goes on along the minus strand of CAVAWW010000055.1, from coordinate 10,973 downwards.
GGGATTTTATGGTCGTCGTCTTCCCCGCGCCGTTTCTGCCGATGAATCCGGTTATCTTCCCCTCCTCGAGCGCGAAGCTGACATCGAGGGAGAATCCGGCATAATTTTTCTTCAATCCGGCAACTTCGAGAGCGTTCATTCCTCCGCCTCCTCGGGCGCGCGGCGCTGAGCCTCAAACAGAGCGTCGGCAAAATTCATATAGACATCGTTTTGGACTATCGCGATGCCCTGATTCTTGTCGGCGAGCATCAGAAGCGTGTCCCCGGGGTTTATATCGAATATATCGCGCACGCCCTTCGGGATGACTATCTGACCCTTTTCGCCGACCTTCACGGTAGCGATAAATTTGCCCTCCGGCATCTTCATATCGGTCACTCACCTTTCTGAAATTCAAGTGATATTTGTTATACTTTTCCTACCAGTTATACTTATATCACTTTTCCACTGCTTTGTAAAGAGTTTTTCGCCCAAAACCGTGTAAATATTTTTTGATTTTTGTACTTCGGTACAATAATATTTTTGTTTTGACGGTACCATAGGACAAAATTTAAATAAATTTTAAGAAATGCACTCTCAGATATTGATTTATTGTTTTTATTGTGATAATCTTACGATAGAGCAATAATTTATGCACAAGATACAAAAACAACACGAAAGGGTGGAAATTTATGAGTAAAAAAGCAAATCCTTATGAAAACTTTCTGAACGTGCTCGACAGCGCCGCTGCGCTTGACGGCATCGATCAGAACGACTATGCGTCGTTCCGTTATCCTGAGCAGGAGCTGAAGGTCAACTTCCCCGTGCGCATGGACAACGGCGAGCTGAAAATGTTCACAGGCTACCGCATCCAGCACTCGAGCACCCGCGGTCCGTGCAAGGGCGGCATAAGATTTCATCCTAATGTAGATATGGACGAAGTCCGCGCACTCGCCGCGTGGATGACCTTCAAATGCGCAGTCGCCAACATTCCCTACGGCGGCGCAAAGGGCGGCATAACCTGCGACCCGTCGCAGATGTCCAAGGGCGAGCTTGAGAGAATGACCAGACGCTACGCAGCAATGATAGCGCCTATCATCGGCCCCCACAAGGACATTCCCGCTCCCGACGTCAACACCAACGCCGAAGTCATGGGCTGGGTCATGGATACATATTCGATGAAATACGGCTATCCTATCCCCGGCGTCGTCACCGGCAAGGCGTTTGAAATCGGCGGTTCGCTCGGCAGACCCGAGGCGACCGGACGCGGCGTCATGCTCTGCTGCCGCGCACTGACCGAGAAGCTCGGAATTGACATAAAAGACTGCACATTCGCCGTTCAGGGCTTCGGCAACGTCGGCTCGACCGCCGCTTACCTCATAGCCGACCTCGGCGCAAAGGTAGTCGCAGTCAGCGACCACACCGCAGCGTTCTACTGCGCAGACGGTCTCGATGTTCACGATATGCTCGACTATGCAGCCGGCAACGGACGCGTGCTCCAGGGCTACAAGGCTGACGGCGTGACCGAGATAGCGAAAGAGGATCTTCTCTACACCGATGCCGACTTCCTTATCCCCGCAGCGCTCGAGGGTCAGATTACTGCCGACAACGCCGACAGAGTAAAGGCGAAGTACATCGTCGAGGGCGCAAACGGTCCGACAAGCTACGAAGCGGATCAGATACTCAACGCCAAGGGCAAGATAGTTGTTCCCGACATCCTCGCAAACGCGGGCGGCGTTATCGTCTCCTACTTCGAGTGGGTGCAGAACCTGCAGTCCCTCTCCTGGTCGCTTGAAGAGGTCAACAACAAGCTTGCAGATATCCTCCTCAAGGCATTCGACGAGGTCTACGGACTGACTGAGGAGCGCGGATATCCGATGAGAACCTCCGCTTACATCATCGCTCTTCGCAGACTTGTCAAGACCAAGAAGATCAGAGGCATCTTCCCGTAAACTATACAACAATAAATAGATATGAGCCGTGTCGAAAGATGCGGCTCTTTTCATTTTGACAACAGTTTAAATAAAAATGTTGTAATCCGGAAGATTTTAGTGTATAATTTCCGTGATAAAGAAAAAGCAGAATCGGGGGCTCTGGTCAAACGGTCACTCCCCCTCATATAAAACAGAAGGAGTTTATTCAATGGATAAGTATCTCATTATCAACGCAGACGATTTCGGAATGTGCAGAGCGGCAAACCTCGCCGTTATGGATCTGCTCAAGTCCGGCTCGATTACCTCTTCGACTATCATGGCTCCCTGCCCGTGGGCATATGAGGCATGCCAGTTCGCAAAGAAGAATCCGCAGTTCGCCATCGGCGTGCATCTGACCTTCACGAGCGAATGGGCTACATACCGCTGGTCGCCCGTCGGCACGAACAACACCGACAGCCTGCGCGATGAGCTCGGCTTCATGCATCCCGAAAGCATCGACGTTGAGAAGAACGCCGACATAAAAGAAGTTGCGGCTGAGATCCACGCTCAGATAAACCGCCTCAAGGCTCTCGGTCTCACCCCCTCTCACCTTGACAACCACATGGGCTCGCTCTACGGCATCGAGACAGGCCGCTTCGAGCTGCTTCAGCTCGTGCTCAGCATCGCCGGCGAATACGGTCTTCCGTTCCGCTTCCCCGGCACCTTCACCGACGCTCAGATGAGCAACACCATGCTCGACATAAAAATCGACAAGGAGCAGATCATGGGTCTCGTCGGTCAGCTCAACGCCTATGCGCACAGCGTCGGCGTGGCGAACCCCGACTTCTTGCTTCCCGGCGAGTGGACCGGCCCGCAGAACGACAGCTACGACAACTACCGCGACTATATCTATGAACTCTACAAGACCTTCCCCGAGGGCGTGACCGAGACTTATATCCATCCCGCGCTCGAGTGCGACGAGCTCAAGGGCATCACAAATTCCTGGCACCGCAGAGTCTGGGAATACAAGCTCTTCTCCGACCCCAAGACGAAGCAGCACATCGACAGCCTGGGCATCAAGCTCATCAACTACCGCGATCTCGCCGAGATGAAGAAATAAAAAAATTCAGAGCAGTTCCTTTCGGGACTGCTCTTTGCTTATCGATAAATCCGGTTTTTGGGGGCTTCGTAGGATTCAGAATCTATGCCTCTCTTGTGCAAACGAGGCAGCGCGAAGCGCCGGAGGGATTGTTTTGAACAAGCTGCAATTTTTTAATTGCCGGGTATTTTGAACTTTCACGCGGCAACCCCTCAGTCACGGCTTCGCGTGACAGCTCCCCTTACACAGTGGAGCCTTGAGACCGTGCAATGACGGACTTTTTCAACAGACTCAGAGCAGTTCATTTCGGGACTGCTCTTTTTATATGCACACGAAAAAACAGCACCGCCGACACGGTGCTGTAATTTTACTATTCACTTTTCTGCATTCAGACGATCGGTTTTTCTTTCTGACATTTATATTATTTCCGATCTATATAAAACGGTAAGCGTAAATTTATCTGATTTTCTGCTGCGCCGGACTACCGTTGATGCGGCGCAATTCGGACATCTTACGGTTGTTATCGTTTTCGTCTGAAATGCTGCGGCCGTTGCCGCTCGATACACCCATCACCTTTCAGCGTTCAAGTCCGCCTGACGAAAAGCTCCGAGTACAGAAAAATTTCTGATATTCTGCTCTGCTGAGCTTTCAGATAAGCTGTGACGGGCGGTCGGAGTACTGATTTTCGCTTTCGCTGTACATCGGACTCGCCTCCAATCATTTTTTGAGTGTACCCCTCAGGTACAGCGCCGACCCGGCGCCGGGAGCCTTCTCCCTCTTTGCATCTTCATTATAGCTCATGTTTTGGATAAAGTCAACATATTTTTTCAACATTTCTAATATTTTATATTAAGTTAGCTCTGCAGGCACAAGATGTAAGCCCCGCGTCACAACGCCCATCATCAAAGACGAAAATACCAAAAAGTTTTCGGGCAATTTGTTTTCGTCTTCCCTTTTTCTATTGACTATTGGGCGCAATACGGGTAAAATAAATACATAAAAAATAAATTGTATCGGCCGGCGCGCAATATACGGTGCGCCGCCGTATGAGAGGTTATTATTATGGCAAAGGATTATAATCCCGACATCGTCAGCGTTGTTGACGAAGAAGGCAAGGAGCACATTTTCGAAGAGCTCGACCGCATCGAGACAGACCGCGGATGCTATGTCGCGCTGCTGCCCGTATATGACGACAGCGAAGAAGTTCTCGAAGGCGAGGACGAGGTTCTCCCCCTCAAGGTCATTGAGGAGGACGGCGAAACATATCTGACAATGATCGAGGACGACGATGAATTTGAAGAAGTCTATCAGGCTTTTGAAGAGCGTCTGAGCGATCTCTTCTTCGACGACGAGCGTACCGACTCGGAGAGCGAAGAGGACGGAGAATAAAATAAAGCCACCCTGCCCTGTGCGATAAATACGGTTCATATTAACCCAACACGTTTTAATCGGGAGCTTAGTCTCCGGCGGCGGATTGCAGACCTCCCGGCTTTTGCCGGAAGAAGGGAGCGCGAACCCGCCGGGCGGCACCCACCTGCTTTGGTATGCAGGTTACTATTGCCGTATCCGGCTCGGCGGGGCTTATTTTTTTGATTGTTTTTTTATTATTTTATATAGCATATAAGCGGCCGCAAGCCGCATTTTTGCGGGCTGAGAGCCGCCGGAAACGGAGGAAAAGCTGTTGCAGCGCATACTTAACGCCGACATTGTCGACATCACCCCTATCGACGGGGGTTTTATATATGCAGAAAAGAAGATGCTTGAAAACGGATCGTGCAGGGTCTCGTTCTATTCATACGACTGCGAGACAAGTATATCAACGCCGATAACAAGGGGCGAATATGTCTCCTGCAAATTCGGTCAGAACGGTTCGCGCATAGCGGACGAGCTCGGTCAGAAGGGCGAATTTATCTTCGCTCAGCCGACAAGGTTCTTCAACAACTGCACTGTCACTCTCGACAGAGCCGGGACATTCTCGCTCTTCACGCCCGAGGGTTCATGCGTGAGGCGATATGAATTTACATATCAGGGCGCGCCGGCGTGCAACCCCGTTGCATATGAAAAATCGCTCTGGTGCGTTGTGCCGGAGCGCGACGCGATAATAAACTATTCGATAGACGAAGCCCGCGTTCTGCTCAGGATCGGCGGCGGAGCGCAGAGCGCGTTTTCGTATCCGACGAGCATAACTCTTATTCGCGGGAACATCTATGTCTGCAACCGCGACTCGCACAAGATACGCACGGTGCAAATCGGCAACAACACCTATGCCATCGACGACTACCGCACATTCAACGAGCCTGTATACAAATATTTCAGAGTCGGGAGCAGAGAATACGCTCTGCTCGGCTCGGGAGTATACGAAATATAAAAAAGCCCCCTCGAGGCAATACAGGAGGTAAATATGGCAAACGTATTCAGAACGGTTATCAGGATAATCACCTGCATCGCACTGTTCATATGCCCAATGCCCACAGAGAAGAAATGCGAAGCCGAGTTCAACGGCACATTTCTCCAGTCCTGGATGAGTTCATACTGGGACGACGAGCGCTGGCAGGATGAGATAGGCGCGATGAAGGAGGCCGGAATAAAGTACCTCATCATTCAGGATGTGGCGCACAAGGCTTCAGACGGCACATGGACTGTCTACTACAACTCGAATCTCGACACATTCACCAATGCGACTTTCGGTGCTACGGATGTTGTTGAATCCGCACTGAGAAACTGCAGCGGGTCTGGCATCAAGGTCATGGTCGGACTCGGGCTCTATGACGAGTGGTGGACTAAATCCGGCTTCGGCAAGGACTACAGCGAGCTGTGCAATGTCTCCGCCGACATGATTGAAGAGATATATAACAAATATGTTTCAAAATATCCCGACGCTTTCTACGGCTGGTACTTCACGCCTGAGATGAGCAACGGTCCGCGCGTCAAGCTGTCGTCGCCGTTCATCGCGAAGGGCGTCAATGTGATAATCGACGCTATCGAGCGCACGGACGCGGACGCTCCCCTGCTTTTAAGCCCGTTCTTCTCTCAGTACGGCGCGAACCCCGGCATCGAGAGTGCGAAGCTCTTCTGGGCTTCGTTTATAAAATCAGTGAACTTCCGCGAGCACGATATCTTCTGTCCGCAGGACGCAGTCGGTGCAGGCTGGACGATTGAGGAGAATCTCGTCAATGTCTGGAGAATGTATTCCGATGCCGTGAAGTTAAGCGGAAAGAAGATACACCTTTGGGCAAACGTTGAGAATTTTACAAGCGCCGTAGCAAAGAGCAACACAACAGGCATAACCACTCCGCTCGTGACAGAGAACACGCAGGATGTGACTGCGACGCTCGACAGGCTCGTCAAGCAGATGGACATCGCCTCACGCTATGCTGAAAATATCATAACGTTCTCATACAACCACTATTACAGCCCCGTGTATGTCGACCCGATGTTCCACAACACCTATGTTGACTACTTAAAGCACGGTCATGTGCTCGAGAGTGAGGCTCCGACTGCGCCGACTGATCTCAGCTTCTCGGTTGACGGAGACGGAAACACCGTGCTCAGCTGGCAGGCATCGACCGACAACTTCGGCATAGCATATTACAGAATATGCGCCGATGGCAAGTTCCTTGTAAGATGTGAATACAACGAGGACACTGCGGCGGTTATCGGAAACGCGCAGAGCGGCACGGTATACAGCATCACCGCATATGACGCCGCGGGCAACGCCTCGCAGGCGGCGGAGATAGTGTATCAGTAAACGCCCATATACGAAAAATCTGCCGGACATTACAAGAAACAGATAAATACACCTTATAAATTCATTGGAGGAAAGACCGTTGGATAGAGAAAAGTTTCTTGAAGATTACAACGAACCGTTAATGCAGGCAGTAGAGTTTATATACAAAGGAAAAATATATAGCGTACAGGGATTTTGGGCAGTCGTTGCTTATGCTGATGCTTCCGATGAAGATGGAGAAATTATAAGTAACGGCATTCTACGTACAAAAGAGGAAGCGTTGTATGACAAAGCTTTTGACGGTGGTACAAAGGCTTTGATAGACATAATAGAAGAAATCTCGGATGTTGATTTTTCCTTTTAATGTGTTAACGAAAGCTGAATGAAAAAAATGCCGTTGACCGGGTTCGGTTGACGGCATTTTTATATTCCGAATCGTTCAAGAACACAAGCTGAAAAGCTATTCAGCTGTCACGACGGGTGCGCATCCGGAAGCAATATATTTTTAATAGACAAACGTGGTTTGCCTATATGGTCGGCATAATAAGCTTTTACGAAGATTTAGTGCCGCTTGCGCGGCATCGGTGCGTCGAGTCGCCGCACCCTACAAGTCGAATACAAGAAAATCGTGCAAACTTCGCGAGTTGATGATATCCCCATATTGCGCACTTTTTTGTTATTCACTTTGCGGGCGAATGATATCCGCCCCTGCTTACTTCGGGCGAAGCGAGCAAACCCATCAGTCTAGGCTTACGCCGAGCCGGCTCCCCTACATGGGCGTCTAAATGGATTATGCGGCAAATTCAAATTTATCAGGCAATTACAACAGCTCAAATATTGCGTTATATAAAAGCGGCAGGAACTGTAAAAAAAGTTCCTGCCGCCTTGTTTATACATATTCTGCTGTCATCTGAACTGTTCCGGTGAAGCGGTCGAAGTCTATCATTATATAATTGCCGCCGTTTTCGAAATTGAACTCGCGTTCGAATCTGCCGTCGGTGTCGGGCGTATATTCGAGCACTTTTCCGTTCATTCTCAGGCGGATGACCGCGCTGCCGGACTCGGTTTTGATATAAGCTTTCACTTTTATCAGCTTGTCGCGCGCCGACGCGCCGCCGAACACGGTATCGCGCCCGGTCTCGTTCTCGCACTGCGCGGTGTAGCTGCCGGTGAACCAATCTTTACCGTTGTTCTCGCGCTTGCCGATAAGCCTGGCGCTGTTCGTGACATCGGACATTTTGAACGCGCCGCGCAGATCGTCAAAGTATCTGTCCGCTCGTTTGAGCTGCATACTTCCGCGGCTCATGCACGCCGTGAGCGAGAGCATCAACGCAAGAGTCAGCAGAACAGCCGCTGCTCTTTTCATTATTCTCTCTCCTTTGCGCCGCTGACTATCTTATAATAGGCGTTGGAGGTGACGCGGTAAATAAGAGTATAGAACAGCGCGAACACAACGAAGCACACAAGAGTTGTCACGGCGAAGAGGACGGGGTTGTTGAAGTTGAAGGTGAGCAATATTCTGCGGATTATTATGGACGCGAATATCATATGCAGACCCGCTCCCGCGAGAGGCAGGAAGAATACCGTGAGCAGCTGGGAATTGATGCTCTTTCTTATCTCTTTCTTTGTCATGCCGACCTTCTGCATTATCTCAAAGCGCGACTGATCTTCGTAACCCTCAGAGACCTGCTTATAGTAGATTATCAGCACAGCCGCGAAGATGAACACGATCGAGAGCATGACGCCGAGATAGAACAGCGAGCCGAAGGCAGAGTAATAATCGTCCCTGCCGACATTGCCGCTGTCTATCGAGAATGTAATCATATTGCCGTAAGACGACATTGCCGGTTTTGTCGCGTCGATATAGTCATTGCACAGCGCTCTCTCGCCGGCGGTGTCGAGTTCGGTATCGAAAAATCTGAAATACTTGTAGTTGACGGTGCGCACCCCATTGTGGTTTTCGGGCTTTGCAAAATCCGTGGCTGCACTTTTGAAGTCGGGCACGAAAATATATATCGAGGACGCGATGTTCACGGCGGAGTCGCCGTCAACAAGGAAGCTGTCGGCTATCTTTTTGACTTTGTAGGTCTTGCCGTCGCCGAGAGTCACGGTGTCGTATTTATACTTCATTCTGTAGCTGTAGACTATGACCTCATCGGGCTCGAGGGTCTCGTTCGTGCCCATGACGGCGTTGTAGTCCTCTATCGGCACGACATCGAAGCAGATATAAGCGTTCGAGTTTGAACCGATAGTTACGCCAGTGCCGCCTGCGACCAGCTTGCCACCGTCGGAAATCGTGCCGACAGTCACCACGGATCTGTAGGACGCAAAATTTGAGGCGTTTGCCTTATGCGAGACGGCAATGGAATCGACGCCTGCGGCGACTTTTTCAAGGTTACTGTCATCGAGTCCGTCGATAGTATCAAAGCCTGTCGAGAGCACGATATCGCGCGGATAGCGGGTGTTGACGCTGTCCTCAGTGCCGAAGAGCAGGCAGGTGGTCGAGGATATCATGACGAGAACCATCGTTGCGAGTACGCAGACGGACGCGAGTCCCGCGCCGTTTCTCTTCATTCTGTAGGTCATCGAAGAGACGGAGATGAAGTGGTTAGGCTTATAATAATAGTTCTTGCGCTTTTGCAGGAAGCGGCAGAGGAGCACCGAGCCGAATATCATCAGAAGATAAGTGCCGATGATGACCATTATGACCGCGATGAAGAACACGAGTATCGCGCTCAGGGGTTCGGTTATCACGACGGCGGTAATATATGCGCCGATGAGCAAAGCTGCGCCGATGATGCCGAGAAGCGGATTAGCTTTCGGCGGCTTCTCGCCGAGGTTTTCGCTCCTTATCAAAGTCACCGCGCTCGCGCCCATTATCTGGCGCACGGAGTTGATGAAGAGGAGCAGGAAGATGACGGCGAAAACGCCGACGGTCAGCAATATTGCAGTCGGAGAGACATAGAAAACATAGCTGATATCAGTGCCGCCTATCGCCTTGACGAGTCCGAGTTCGGCGAGCTTCGAGAGCGCGACGCCGAGCACAAGACCGCAGAAGAGCGATATGGCAGAAGTTATCAGGCTCTCCCAGAAGAGCAGGATGCTGATATTCTTTTTGTCCATGCCGAGGATGTTATAGAGTCCGAACTCCTTCTTCCTGCGGCGGATGAGAAATGAATTTGTATAGAAAAGAAAGATGCAGGCAAATATAGCGATGACCCAGCCGCCGAGCATGAGCACGATGCTGACCGTACCCTCGCCGAACGTGCCCTTGAGCGACTCGCCGTAGCGCAGGAAAATAACGATATAATACATCATTATCATGCCTATCTGCGTTAAAATATACGGCAGATAGAGGCGCTTGTTCTTTCTTATCCCGTCAAACGCGAGGCGCGGATAGAAAAACTTTTTCATTTGCGCTCACCGCCTGTCGCAAGCAGAGTCAGGGTCTCGGATATCTTCTGATAGAGCTGGCTGTCGGTATCGGCGCCGCGATAAATCTGATGGAACACCTCGCCGTCCTTTATGAAGAGCACGCGCTTTGCGGAGGAAGCCGCCTTGACGGAGTGCGTGACCATAAGAATGGTCTGTCCGAGGGCGTTGACCTCGGTAAACAGGCGCAGCAGTTCATCGGTGGACTTTGAATCGAGCGCGCCGGTCGGCTCATCGGCGAGAATCATGCGCGGCTCGGTTATCAGCGCGCGGGCGACAGCCGCCCTCTGCTTCTGGCCGCCGGATATCTCATAGGGATATTTCTTGAGCAGCTCCGTTATGCCGAGACGCTTTGCTATCGGCTCAAGGCGGGCATGCATCTCATCGTAGCTCTTGCCCGCGAGGACGAGCGGAAGATAGATATTATCTTCGACTGTAAAAGTATCGAGAAGATTGAAATCCTGGAACACGAAGCCGAGGTTGTCTCTGCGGAAAGCGCAGACAGCGGAGTCCTTTATCTTTGAAAGATCCTTGCCGTCGATCATAACGCTGCCGGAAGTGGGTCTGTCAAGAGCCGCAAGAATATTGAGCAGAGTGGTCTTTCCGGAGCCGGATTCGCCCATGATAGCGACATACTCGCCCTCCGACACGCTGAAGTTAACATTTTTAAGAGCCTCGACCTTGTTGCCGCCGAGACGGGTTGAGTAGACTTTTTTGAGTCCGTTGACTTCCAAAATACTCACTGTAGTTGACCTCCTGTCATTTTGTGGCTCTATTATAGCCGAAAAGGGAAATGCGCCTCCATAGAAAAGGCTTACATTTCCCC
>CAVAWW010000054.1:0-14826 GCA_963592475.1 bacterium | reverse complement strand
CGCTCATGACGCTGTTTATCTACTCGCTCGGCGGAATGCTCATTTATCGCAGCCACCCGATTTTTCCTTTCTGCTATGACCTCAACAATGCCACGGCGGAAAACTGCCTGGAATTCTATCTTCCGCTTGCGCTGATCGGCGTTTTGCTGATTGCCGCAGGACAAATTGTAATTTCAAAAAACACAAGATATCATCAGTAAAATCCTCCGTAATTTCATAAAGACCTCCGACGCAACACAGCGCCGAGGGTCATTTTATTTGAACAGATTTTTCGTATAACTCGCCGATCTTCCGCCGATGCGTTTGTCTCCGGCGGCATTTTGGCTTGACAGTCGCTTATATAAAGTTTCGAGTATTCCGCCTATAATCAGATTTGCCGCCATCAGCCCAAGCGCCTGTCGCGCCCCGAAATGAATCGGCAGAAAGGTGCAGACTATTATAGCGGCGGTGAGAATCAGGTGAATCGTCAGAAACACGAAGCTCACTGTGCGATATGTCATGATGCTCGAGCTGAATTTGCGCGGACGCTCTTTATACATGCGCACCATTTTGCGCGCGGAATATTTTCTGCGCTCGGTCCGCCGCAGGTAGTCAAGATACTCTTTCTCCGTCAGCCCGTCAATAAAAATCGACTCAATGATGTCTCTGAAAACCGACATCGTGAGCAACAGCCCTACTAACGATCCTCCGACAGTAAACCCGAGCAGCATCCATGCGCCGCGGATAGTCTCGATTATATACTTCAGTCTGATCGCCTCCTTTGCGCTGAAAGAATTATATCATAGCCCCAATGCGACAGTCAAGGGAACTTCTACTGCAACTTCGCAGGCGACGGTGCTTTTGCTTTGCGGCTCAAAATAAACCTCAAAATATGATAGAATTTTCGACTTTGCTGTGCTATAATATAGAAGACTATAATGGCATATACTGTCACTACTGCTTTAGGAGTGTTTTTGTTGCAGACAACTGTTGATTCGCTGAAAATAAACTACATGGACAAAGGCTCGGGCGAGCTTGTGGTTCTGCTGCACGGCTGGGGATCGAACATAGAGCTTTTCGAGAATATGTCCGAACTGCTCGCGCGCAAATATCATGTTGTCGCGCCCGATATGCCCGGCTTCGGGCTGTCCGATGAGCCCGAAGAGCCGTGGCGCGTCGATGACTATGTGGATTTCGTGCTGAAATTTCTTGAGCCGTTCGCGCCCGAGAAGGTGACTTTCCTCGGTCACTCGTTCGGCGGCAGGGTCATCATAAAAATGGCGAGCCGCGATTTGCCGTTTGAGATCGAAAAGGTCATTCTGGTCGACTCGGCGGGAGTCAGGCCGAAAAAGACGGCGGCGCAGAAGATAAGACAGCGCAACTATAAAATAGGCAGAAAGATTCTTGAAACCGCGCCCGTAAAGGCGCTGTTCCCCGACGCGCTCGAGGAGTTCCGCCGCAGCCACGGCTCTGCCGATTATAACAGCGCAACGCCTGTTATGCGCCAAACGCTTGTCAACACGGTCAACGAGGATCTCGTGGAATATATGCCGAATATGAAGATGCCCGTTCTGCTGGTATGGGGCGAGAACGACGACGCAACTCCGCTGAGCGACGCGAAATTGATGGAGCAGCTCATGCCCGACGCCGGACTCGTTACCCTCAAGAACTGCGGACACTATTCGTTCCTTGAACAGCAGTTCACCTTCAACAAGGTGCTCGCATCGTTCATGGAGATAGACTGACCGACACGACAGCTTTTGCGAAAGGATTGATCTTTTAAATGACGATATTTTCCGAGGTGCTTATCTTTGCGGCGTTCTGGCTGTTCGCGGTGCTCTCAACGCTGTTTTATATGCATATGTTCCAGCTGAATTCATACCGCGCCGACGATCAGTGGCATTGGATGCTCAAGAACCGCGGCAAGGTAGTACCGCTCGCTCTGCCGCTTATCGGAGCGGTTATCGGCGTTATCTGCGGGAAGAATGCCGGCATGATAGTCTGCGCCGTGTTTATTTTGCTCGCGTGCCTGTTCTATAAGCCTAAGAAAGCGAAGAAGCCGCTGAAATATACCCCCAGAGTCAAGCGTATGCTCGTCACCGTTGCGGCGCTCTATGCTGCAATGACCGTCCTGCTCGCGGTGTTCGCGTCCGGGCGCATAACGGCACTTGTCGTCGGTCTTGTTGCCGCAGCTTCGCCGTTTGTCATAATCCTCGCCAATATTATTAATAAGCCCATCGAGCTTTCGATAAACAGATATTACACGAACGACGCGAAAAAAATGCTCGCCGCCTGCCCGAATCTCACGGTTATCGGCGTCACCGGAAGCTACGGCAAAACGAGCGTCAAGTTCTATCTCAACACCCTGCTCAAGGCGAAGTACAATGTCCTTATGACCCCAGAGAGTTATAACACTCCCATGGGCGTCGTCAAGACCGTGCGCGGCTCGCTCAGAGCGACGCATGAAATATTCATCTGCGAGATGGGCGCGAAATATGTCGGGGATATCAAAGAGCTGTGCGATATAGTCCACCCGAAGCACGGCATAATAACCTCGATAGGTCCTCAGCATCTCGAGAGCTTTAAGTCTCTTCAGAATGTTATCAACACGAAGTTCGAGCTCGCCGACGCACTGCCGAAGGACGGCATGCTGTTTTTGAACGGCGACAATGAATATATAGCCGAAAGGGCGCCCGACGGCGCGATAACCTACGGACTCAATTCCGACAGCAAGTATAAAGCGAAGCTTATCAGCGTCGGCGACAAGGGTACTACTTTTGAGGTCACAACGCCCGACGGCGAAAAAGAGGAGTTCACGACAAAGCTCATCGGCACCCACAACTGCCTGAATATCTTAGGCGCGATAGCAGTTTCGCATGAGCTGGGCATCTCGCTCGCCGAGCTGCGCCCGCAGGTGCGCCGCCTCGAATCCGTGCCGCACCGCCTCGAGCTATCAAAGCGCGTCGGCATGACGCTTATAGACGACTCGTATAACTCAAACCCGAGCGGCACGAAAGCGGCGCTTGAGACTCTGAGCTTCTTCGAGGGCGAGAAGATTCTCGTCACGCCCGGCATGGTCGAGCTCGGCGACAAGCAGGAGGAATATAACTGCGAGTTCGGCAGAAACGCAGCCGCAGTCTGCGACTATGTTGCCCTCGTCGGCGAGAGGCAGACGAAGAGCATATACAAAGGTCTTGTCGAGGCAGGCTTTGACGAGTCGCACATATTTGTGTCTCCCGCGCTCGGCGATGCGCTCGCAAAGGTCGGCGCGATAAGAACGGATAAAAAGAAGATCGTCCTGCTCGAAAACGACCTTCCCGACAATTATTAATGGGGGTATTCCTATGAAGATAAAGCTTGCAGTCATGTTCGGCGGCAGAAGCGTTGAGCATGAGATTTCCGTCATTTCCGCTATTCAGGCGATTCACGCGGTGGATAAAGACAAATACGATGTTATTCCGATTTATATCACAAAGAACAACGAGATGTATGTCGGCGAACATATCGGCGAGATCGAGGCTTATAAAAATATCAATGCGCTTATCGCGGAGAGCACGCGAGTGAATCTCGTCAACGACGGCGACCGCACGCTGATAGTCAGATATCCGCACAAGGCTTTTGCAAAGGATGTTATTGATTATATCGATGTCGCGTTCCCGATAGTCCACGGTACTAATGTCGAGGACGGCACTTTGCAGGGCTATCTCCAGATGCTCAATCTTCCGTATGTAGGCTGCGACGTTATCTCGTCGGCGGTCGGAATGGATAAATATGTTATGAAGACCGTCTTCAAAGATAACGGCATCCCCGTGCTCGACTGCGTTTGTGTCGACGCGGAGGACTATGACGCAGACCCGGAAAAGATAATTGCGGATATCGAGAAGAAATTCAGCTATCCCGTTATCGTCAAGCCGATAAACCTCGGTTCGAGCATCGGTATCAGCAAGGCACATGACACCGACGGACTTGAAAATTCGCTCTCGAACGCGTTCGACTATGCGGACAGAGTCCTTGTCGAGCCCGCGATAGAGAACCTGCGCGAAATAAACTGCTCCGTTCTCGGCGACAGACATTCGGCGCGCGCTTCCGTCTGCGAAGAGCCGCTCAACGCGACGGATATCCTGAGCTATGAAGATAAATATATCGGTAACGCCTCGAAGTCCGGCTCAAAGGGCATGGCGTCGACCCAGCGCAGAATCCCCGCCGATATCCCCAAAGAGACCGAAAACGAGATACGCGAGATGGCAGTCAAGGCGTTCAGGGTGCTCGGCTGCAGCGGAGTGTCGCGCATAGATTTTATGATCGACGCCTCGACCGGCAAGGTCTGGCTCAATGAGATAAACACGATTCCCGGCTCGCTCTCGTTCTACCTCTGGGAGCCTCTTGGGGTCAAATATACCGAGCTTATCGACGAAATGATATCGCTCGCCATGAAGCGTGAACGCGAGCGCGAGTCGATAACCTATTCGTTCGATACCAATGTGCTCTCGGGCATAAAGCTCGGCGGCAAAAAGACAGGCAAGATGTAATTAAGCTCAAGAAAGGAAGTCTCATTATGGCAGTATTCAAGCCCTTCAGGGCAGTAAGACCGCTCCCCGAATATGCATCGCGTGTTGCGGCTCTTCCCTATGATGTTATGAACAGCGATGAAGCCCGCGAGATGGTAAAGGGCAATCCCTATTCCTTCCTCCATGTCGACAAGGCGGAGGTCGATCTGCCCGTCGGCACGGAGCTCTATTCCGAAGCTGTCTACAACAAGGCGGTGGAGAATCTCAAAAAGCTCGAAACCGACGGTATCTGCAAGCAGGACAAGTCGGATTGCATGTACATATACCGTCAGATAATGGACGGCAGAAGCCAGACGGGTCTCGTCGGCTGCGTGTCGATAGACGACTATATGAACAATGTCATAAAGAAACATGAGTTGACCCGCGCCGACAAGGAGCAGGACAGAATAAATCATGTCGATTATTGCGACGCGAACACAGGACCGATTTTCCTTACTTACAGAGACAACGCCACGGTCGGCGATATCGTCAAGGCGTGGCAGGCGGAGCATGAGCCGGTCTATGATTTTGTCTCCGACGGCGTCGCCCAGACGGTCTGGGTCATCGACTGCCCCGAGACGATAAAGAAACTTTCGTCTCTCTTCGCGGGCATCGATTCGCTCTATATCGCGGACGGTCATCACCGTGCCGCTTCGGCTGTCAAGGTCGGCAAAAAGCGCAGGGAGCAGAACCCCGGTTATACCGGAAATGAGGAGTTCAACTTCTTCCTCGCCGTGCTGTTTGCGCAGAGTGAGCTCGCGATAATGGACTACAACAGAGTTATAAAAGACTTAAACGGTCTGACTCAGGACGAGTTTATAGCGAAGATAAGCGAAAGCTTTACCGTTGAATCTGCACCTGAGTCGCCTTATAAGCCGCAGGAGAAGCATACCTTCGGAATGTATCTCGGCGGAAAGTGGTACAAGCTCACCGCAAAGGACGGCACTTTCGATGCGTCCGACCCGGTCGCAGCGCTCGATGTTTCGATACTTCAGCAGAATCTCATCTCTCCCGTGCTCGGAATAGACGATCCGCGCACCGACAAGAGAATTGACTTCGTCGGCGGCATACGCGGTCTCAGGGAGCTTGAGCGCAGGGCGCAGAGCGACATGTGCCTCGCATTTTCGATGTTCCCGACGACTGTGGATGACCTTATGGACATAGCCGACGCGGGCAAGATAATGCCGCCGAAATCAACCTGGTTCGAGCCGAAGCTGCTCAGCGGTCTGTTTGTGCACAAGCTTAAATAAGGGGTGAAAACATGGTAAGATACAAGACCGAAGCCGGCGAAAGGGAGCAGAAAATCCTCGCGGAAATTTCGCTCAACACGCCGAACAATCTGAAAAGGCGCAAAGTGACTTCCGTAGTTTCGGCGGTTCTCTGTGTCATATATGCGGCGTTCGCCGTGTGGATGTTCGCGCACGGTGTTGTCGGCAACGGATTCCTGCTGCTCGGTTTTGCAGTGCTTTTTCTGCTGATAATTTTGTTTTCCAAAAAGTTTCAGCTCAGTGTAATGCAAAAGCTCATGAAAAAGAAAAACAATGCGTTTTCGGGCGGAACTTTGGAATATGTCATTGACGATGACGGCGTGGCGATAACTTCGCCGCTCGGCACGGGCAAAAACAACTGGTCGGCATTCGACCGATGGGGAGAGCAGGACGGATATATCTATCTCGTGCGCCTTGATAACAATGTCGTGCTCATTGATAAATCCCGCCTGACTCCCGACGAACTTAAAGAGCTTGAAAGATTGCTCGGAAATGTGAAAAAATGAGTCTGATTGAAAAACTTCCCGACCTCAATGCTGTCAAGGGCGGCTTTGGCGAACGGCTCGCCGCCTATTACAGCAAGACAGTGTTCTCGAATGCATATGTTCTGCATGATGTGCTTATCGACGGAAAAGACGAGCACAAATCCCAGATAGACTTGATAATAATTGCTGCAAGCGGAATTTATGTCGTAGAAGTAAAGACTTTCAGCGGTGCTAAAATATACGGCGACGGGCGGAAGATGGATTGGCAGTATTACCTCGGCGGGCACAGGTATGATTTCTACAATCCGATTATGCAGAACAAAAGGCATGTGGAATATCTCAGAAAGATGCTCTCTGATTTTGCCGAAGTCGAGTTTTACTCTGTTGTGCTGATGCTGTGTGATGATTGCAAAGTTTCTAATGTGAACAGATCCGACAGAGTCAATACGGTCGTCTGCACAAGCTTATCCGCCATGAACAGGGCGATGAAGATGTTTTTGGAAGCGAACGAAACTAAGCTTAGCCCGGCGGATACGAGAAAAATATATGATTATATCAAGGAAAATCAGGAACAGGGGAAAGAAGCCCGAAGAGCGCACAAGGAGGACGTGAAGGCGTATCGGCAGAAGGTGCAGACCGAAAGGGAGAACCGCGTCTGCCCGTACTGCAGGAAAACGCTTGTGCTGAGGCATGAGCAATACGGCGATTTTTATGGGTGCTCGGGTTATCCCAAGTGCAGATATACTGAAAAATAAAGTAAAAGCGGAGACTGCTTCAGCCTCCGCTTTTTGTTATTCTTTTGCCGCTTTTCTTTCTTCTTCCGCGTATGTTGTGACGATCGCCTGGGATATCGCCACCATGGTGCGCCTGACTCTGCGCGCCATCTCCTCCGGCGGCTCCGGGTCGGAGCTGTTGAGCCAGCGGATGAGAGCCGAGACCGTGCCGTCGGCGAGGAATGTCACGAGAAATTCCGTGTCCTCTTCGCTGTCAAACAGATTGCCGACAAGCTCCTTGAGCACCGGGTGTATCTGCATACGGAAATAGTCCCTGAACGAGTTCTGCCCGGTTATCTGAAGCGCATTTCGATAAAATTCGCGGTCGGCATAAAAATATTCGCATATCTCTTCAAAGTTCGCAATATGATCCGGTCGGTTGCGAATCTCGCTGAACTCCGTGTCGAATATCCAGTTGACAAGATCGTATTTGTCGCAGAAATGATAATAAAAGCTCTTGCGGTTCATCCCGCATTTTTCGCATATGTCTCCGACGCTTATTTTCGTCAGGGGCTGCGTCTTCATCAGTTCCTTGAGTGACAAAGCGAGCGCCCTTTTCGTTATGAACGAATCCGGCATATTCCCTCTTTCCTCCCTTTATTTTCCCTTTATATCATATTATATCACAAAATTCGCTGTGTTTCAACCCCTGCGATTTTGGCGCCGCCGATTACTTCGCTGCCGATATAAAACGCCGCAAACTGCCCTGGAGTGACCGATCTCTGTTCTTCAAAAAATGTGACGCGCGCCGTATTTTCAGATTCAAATTCAACATGCGCGGGTGCCGCGGGCGCTCTGAATCTTATTTTGACATCGCAGTCGAAGCTGCCGCTCATCTGTGCGCTTATCGCGTTTATGCCCTCAACCGTAAATTCCTTTGCATACTGCGCGCCGTTCTCGCCGAGGATAACCGCGTTTTGCTCCGGCACGATGCGCGTGACGAACATCGGGCGACCGAACGCGCCGAGCCCCTTGCGCTGACCGACGGTGTAGTTCATTATGCCCTTATGCCTGCCGATGACGTTGCCCTGTATATCGAGAAAATCGCCCTCGCCCATGTCTTTGAATCCGTGCGAGCGGATAAAAGATGAGTAGTCATTGTCGGGGATGAAGCAGACCTCCTGGCTGTCTTTTTTTTGCGCGACCGGCAGAGAAAATTTCTCCGCAAGGGCACGGATAGCGCTCTTTTCCATCCCGTCTATCGGGAACATCGCGTGGGCGAGTTGAAATTCAGAGAGCATGCAGAGAAAATAGCTCTGATCTTTTGCGCTGTCCGAGCGCAGGAGTTTTGTGTGTTCGCCGCTTTTGTCGAGCGAGGCATAGTGCCCTGTCGCGACATAATCGCCGCCGTTTTCGAGGGCGAATTTGAGCATCGCGCCGAACTTTATCTCTCTGTTGCAGACGACGCAGGGGTTCGGAGTCGCTCCGCGCAGATATTCGGCGGCAAAATAGTCCATGACTTTTTCTTTGAACTCGCCGCGCAGGTCGAGTACGCAGTGCTCTATTTTAAGAGCCTTCGCCACATTTTTCGCGTCCTCAATGTCTTTGTCCGCGCCGTCGCCGGGCTTCAGGCGCAGGGTCACGCCCACGATATCATATCCGCGCTCTTTGAGCAGAGCCGCGGCAACGGAGCTGTCAACTCCGCCGCTCATCCCTATAAATACGCGCTCCAAGCGTTCGCCTCCCTTTCGATTCTTTGTTGATTATACCATATCCCGCCCGACTATGCAAAGCAGCTTAAACTTTACATCCCGAAATCATTTCGTTTTCTGCGGAATATTTTTATATATTTTTTGTTATGATGCTTTTTAGGTGTTATTTTTCGGTTAGCGCATGATTACCGGAAAATAAAATCTCGAAATCCGCTTGCAGAAAGCGGCAAAAAAGAGTATAATAAAAGATATATTGAGGGATTATGCGCTTTAGATACACGCACAGACCCGTGCGCCGCAATCGTATATACACGGTTCACTTTCGTTGACAATGCGGCTTTGGTCATTGCCGGGTCTTATTTCCAAGGGAGGATTTATTTTGTCAGTTGATCTACACTGTCACACGAAGTTATCAAACAGTTCCATGGGTATTGACGACCTTATTATGCTCGCAAAAAAACGCGGCGTCGATACCATTTCTATCACAGACCATGATTGCCAGGCGGGTTCCGTCCGCGGCAGAATCATCGCCGCAAGACGCGGAGTGACCGTTGTTCCCGGCGTTGAGCTGTCCGCATCGGATGCCGAAACCGGCCGTCAGGTACATATTCTCGGTTACTTCTGCGACAGTCCGGACAGGCTCGAGGAGCTCTGCCACAAGAACAACGCCGCGCGCAAAAAAGCGGGGCAGTATATGATTCTCAAGGCGGCTCAACGTTATCCTATCTCCGCCGAGCTTGTCATGAAATGTGCCGCCGGTTCGACCGGAATCTTTGAGGAGCATATTATGCACGCACTCGTCGAATGCGGCATCACCCAGGATTTTCACGGCGATATATATGATGAACTCTTCAGCCCCGACAGCCCGAAAAATATTATAGTAGAGCCGAAATTCGTCGGCGTAAAAGAAGTTATCGACGCCATTCACGGCGCGGGAGGCATAGCTGTCCTCGCCCACCCGTATAAATATAACAGCGTGCCCGGGCTTGACCGATATGTAGAATACGGCATCGACGGCATCGAGGTCTGGTGCCCGTCGAGCAGCGAAGAGCAGCAGAACGATATGCTCGACTACGCAAGGACTCACAAGCTTCTCGCAATAGGCGGCTCGGACTTCAGCGGAATGTATAACAAAGGCACCGTCAGCGTCGGCGATTTTGCTACGCCCGCCGCCGATTTCAAGGCGCTCAGCGACTACAAGACGATGCTCAAAAAACGCGCCAAATAAGTTAGGAGGGATCGCAATGCGTCCCGAAGAGGATAAGGATATCAAAGTATTCCATCCGTCAAATGAAAAGAAAGAACAGGCTGAGGATTCATCTGACCTCAGCCAGGATATACTGCACGCCGTGCAGGAGCTTGACGCCCAGCGCTCAAACGGTAATCTCCGCCGCGCACGCAAGCTCGGCAGGAGTCTCGCGCAGTTCACGCCCGAAAATGCGGCGAAGCTCGGCGGAATAGACATAAAGGCAAAAGGCAGAGTCGACCCGCAGGAGCTGCCGTCAAATGTGCTCTATCAGGCTCGCGTGCTCATGCTGTTCACCGCGCAGCTGACTCTCCACCGTCTCCTGCCGCCGGTCATCTCGAACGAGGCGGTAAACGCCATGTACGACGACCTGAGCGAGGGCTTCTATGACAATGTCATGGATGGCGCTTCGTTTTCGATATATTATCTCGCCGTCAGAAAGGCGTTCAACATCAGCGCAAATATCGGAAAGGGCTTCGCGATGCTCTGCGGAGACGAGGATTCCGACGAATACGCGAAAATCGGAACGCTGGTCTACAATCTGTCGAACGAATATGTCACCAAACGAGTCAGCGAAGCAGGATTTCGAGATTTGAAAAATTAAGCTAAAACAAAAGCCGAACGGATTTTTCTCCGTCCGGCTCTATTTTATTATATCATTTCGGCTTCTTTCCCGAGATATTTGCAGTATTCCTGCGCCGTCATGAGCTTAGCCCCTCGCTCAGTGTCGCCGAACTCGACGAGCCATGAGCCATATGGGTCGCTGTTTATGCTCTGCGGGTCGTCGAGCAAATCGTCGTTTATTCTCAGCACAGTCCCGCTTATCGGCGCGGAGATATCCCAAACGCCCTTGAACGCCTCGGCGTCGCCGATGACCTCGCCGGACCGATAATATTCGCCCTCGTCGCAGAGGTTGAGAAAAGATATCTTCCCGCGCTTTTGCGGCACGAAGTCGGATATCCCGACCCTCGCCGTGCCGTCGGGCATGAAATCGACCCACTCGTGCGAGGCGGTGTAAAATAACCCGCGCTTTACTTTCATATGCCGAAATATTCCTTCGCGTTGTTGAACGAGATGTCGCAGACTATCTTCTTGAGCGTGTCCATATCAGCGGGATAGAGTCCGCGCTCGACCATGCTGCCGATAAGGTCGCAGAGTATGCGGCGGAAATATTCGTGGCGCGGATAGGACAGGAACGAGCGCGAATCTGTCACCATGCCGACGAACTTCGAGAGCACGCCGGTGTTCGCGAGTGCTTTCATCTGCTCGCGCATGCCGTCAATGTTGTCGTTGAACCACCACGCCGAGCCGAACTGAATCTTCGACGCCGCCTGCGAATTCTGGAAGTTGCCGAGCATCGCGCCGAGAACATAGTTGTCCTTGGGGTTGAGCGTGAAGAGTATAGTCTTGGGCAGAAGGTCTTCAACATCGAGGGAGTCGAGCAGGCGCGAAAGGTTGTCCGCAACCTCGTGATCGGCTATCGAGTCAAAGCCGCTGTCCGGGCCGAGAGATTTGAACATACGCGAATTGTTGTTGCGCGTTGCGCCGATGTGTATCTCCATGCCCCAGCCGCGGCGCGCGTATTCTTTTGCAAAGAAGCGCATAAGCTCGGTCTTGTATTCGTCAACTTCGCATTCGCTCAGCTCCTCGCCGCCGAGAGCCTTTTTGAACACTCTGTCGAGCTCCGCCGCGTCTGCGCGCTTATATGGCACGCGGGTGAATGCGTGGTCGCTCGCGCGGCAGCCCATCTTTTCAAACAGGTCGATTCGGCTCAGGAGCACTTCGGTAAGCTTTTCGTAGCTGTCGACTTTTTCGCCCGAGGCCTTTTCGAGAGCCTTCACCCAGTCGCGGTAGCCGGGCAGCTCGATGCCGAGCGCCTTGTCGGGTCTGAACGCCGGGATAACGCGGCATTTGAAGCTCTTGTCCTCGGCGATGAGCTTGTGATATTCGAGGCTGTCCGCCGCGTCGTCGGTCGTGCAGAGGCACACGACATTCGAGTTTTCAATGAGCTCGCGCGGGGTGAAGCCGCCCGCCGCTATCTTCGCGTTCGCGCGGTTCCAGATATCCTCCGCCGTCTTTTCGCTCAGCGGCTCATATATGTCAAAATATCTCTGAAGTTCGAGGTGAGTCCAGTGATAGAGCGGGTTGCCGAGAAGATACGGCATTATCTTCGCCCACGCCATGAATTTTTCGCGCGGGGAGGCGTCGCCCGTGATGTACTTTTCCTCGACGCCGCAGGAGCGCATCGCACGCCACTTGTAGTGATCGCCCGCGAGCCAGAGCCATGCGATATCCTCGGGCGCGCGGTTTTCGTATATTTCCTTGGGCGACAGGTGACAGTGCCAGTCGAATATCGGCATCTCGTTTGCCGCGGCAAAAAGCTCGCGCGCGGTGTCGCTCTCAAGCAGAAAATCCTTGTCCATAAAAGCTTTCATTCATATCTCCTCCCGATTTCTCGTTGATATTATTATAACCTCCGCCGCCGATATAAGCAATAGTGCGCGTTGACAAAAAGATTAATTTTCTGTAATATAAGAGCGGATAAATTTGTTTTCAAGAGGTGCTCACTTTGAGAAAATTCAAGATAACGAACCCCTATGCCGGCGTTGACTGGGACAGCTGGCACCACTACAAAACCAATCTGCACACGCACTCGACCGCGAGCGACGCGCAGGTCGATTTTTCGGACATGATAAAGGCATATTACGACGCGGGCTTTGATATTCTCGCCATGACCGACCACGGAGTCGTGAACCACGGCTGGAACCGGAAGCCCCGCCGCATACCCGTGCTCTCCGTCAGCTCCATTATAAAAAAGCCGACATGGCTCAGTGATGAGGAATACGACGCGATACTCGACGGTACATACAAAAACCGCGGGCGCGGCATGACCGATTTGAGATACGGAATCGAGATAAACACCGCCGTGTTCACAAAAGCCCATGTCAACGGCTTTTTCACCGAATACGGTCAGGGACTCGTCGGGCACGAAAACGACTTTGAAGGTCCGGTCAAAGGCGTCGCCGAGAGCGGCGGACTCTCCGTCATAAACCACCCCGGCGACTGGCTCGAATCATACGTTGATGTGAATCACGCGCACGAGAAAAAGAATGTCGAGCTGTTCGCCGATATATTAAAAAAATATCCGTCGTGCCTCGGCATCGAGGCTTTCAACCGCATCGACACCGTCACCTGCGCCGACCGCATACTCTGGGACGAACTGCTCTCGGCGGTTATACCGAGCGGCAGGAATGTCTGGGGCTTCGCGAACAGCGACGCCCACGTGCTCTCCGACATCGACACGAGCTTCATGGATTTTGTTCTGCCGGACAGGACAGAGCAGACCGTCCGCCGCGGCATGGAAAACGGCACATTTTTCTCTGTCGGCAGGCGCGCGGTATATGAACTCGGAAAAGACTTTGTCGGCGAGGGCGAATATCCGACCGTCACGCGCATAGCCGTGAACGAAAATGAGCAGAGCATAAGCATCGATGGCAAAAATTATAATCGCGTGCAGTGGATATCAAACGGAAAAATAATCGCTGAGGGCGAAAAAATCGATCTCATCGCCGCGTCGCAGAACATCGGCTGCTATGTCCGCGCTCAGCTGCTCGGCAAGGGCGGCATATGTTTAACTCAGGCGTTCGTGCTCGACGACGGCAATATGCACGAAGTGACCCTGCGCAATATCACGCCGAAGCAGCGCAAGTTAGAGCGCGCCGAAGATAAATTCAAGAGTACCAGATTCTATGTTCTCGGTCAGGAGATATCCCGCGAAACAGCATACAGAAAACGCCGCAGGCAGGAGAAAAAGAAATGAAAAAATCATCGAAAAAGGGTCTTAAAATCGCCGCGATAACCGTCGGATGCATAGCGCTGGCGGTCGCTGCCGGGTTCGGCACATACAGAATAAAGAACCGCATCGACTCGAAAAAATATAATCTTATCACGCTCGACACCTCGTCGCTTCCCGCGCCGCAGGAGCCGGTGCGCGATGACTTTGTTCAGCTCAAAAATGTCAGGATGCACTATGTCGTTTACGGCAGCGGTGAGCAGCCGCTTGTCTTAATTCACGGAAACGGCGGCAGCGCGAAGTCGCTCGCCGAGGCGGCAAGCTATCTCGCCAACGACTACACAGTCTATGTGATTGAGAGCCGCTGCCACGGACAGAGCAGCGACCCGGGCACGATAGACTATGAGTCCATGGCGGACGACACCGCGCAGTTTATCGCCGCGATGAAGCTCAGGAAGCCGTATATCATGGGACACAGCGACGGCGGAATCATCGCGCTGACGCTCGCCGCGAGATACCCGGATATCCCGGGCGCAATAATATCCTGCGGCGCGAACACGAGCCCCAAGACGATGAAGCCGTATTTTATCATCGGCGTGAAATTCAACAATATGTTCCACCACGATAAGCTCAATGATATGATGCTTACCCTGCCCAATATCACAGCCGAAATGCTTGGCGAGATAACCGCACCGACCTATATCGTCGCGGGTGAACATGATATAATGTGGCTCTCCGATACGGCGTATATGTACAGAAAAATTCCCAACAGCCGCATTGCGATAATCAAGGGCGCGGGGCACTCGACATATATGTCGCACGACGGCAAGCAGGCTTATATTCTCGCCAAAGGATTTTTTGATACACTCTGATATATAAATTTAACAGCCGCCGATTCGGCTTTATATGCTGAATACGGCGTCTGTTTTTATTTTGCGGCTGTCCGTTTTCACCCTTTCGGCATATTATACTATGGGGTCGTTCCCCACGAAATCCAAAACAAGCGCGGATATGCCGAAGGTGACAGATTTCTGTCCGCAGGGGAGCCGCGGCCGTGCGTCCGCGCATAAGAATAGAGGCTCC
>CAVAWW010000053.1:0-14915 GCA_963592475.1 bacterium | reverse complement strand
TTGCAAATAAGCTGATAAATACCGTTCCGTTCTATCTTCTGCGCTGCAACATGGATTTATCTGCCGCGCAGACCGCGCACGACGGTATTTTCGGCATAGAATAAAGAGGTTGCTATGAAAGTTAAAGACGGTTTCTATCTGACCGCTATCGGCACTGATTTTGTGATAATCGCCAGCACTCCCGAGACAAAGAAGGAGTTTGACGGCATGCTTCGCCTGAACGAGACTGGCGCTTTCCTCTGGAAGAAGCTCGCCGACGGCGCAACCGAGACGGAACTTGCCGATGCGCTTGCCGCCGAATACGGCGTTTCACGCGAGGTATCCGAAAAAGACACCGCCGATTTTCTTGACGTTATCCGCTCCGCCGGATTCATCGAGGAATAATATGGACGCTTCGATGTCTTACGAGACGCTTATCGCCGCTGCGGGCAGCGTCGTTATTGAGCCGCGCGGCATCAGTATGCTCCCTTTTCTGAAGGAGGGCAGAGATTCGGTGCGCCTTGTTCGCCCGACCGCCGACCCGCGCAAATATGATATCGTGCTCTATTGCGTGCGGGATGAATATGTGCTCCATCGAATTATCGGCTTTGACGGCGATAATTATATAATCTGCGGCGACAACTGCCGCGGCTGGGAGCGCGGACACGGGCGAGGGGATATAATCGCCGTCGTCGATGAGATATACAGAAACGGCAGGACCGAAAAGCCGCACTGTCTCAAAAATCGAATCTACGAGCGCCTATGGTGCTCCTCGCTGCTCAAAAGAATAATAATGAAGCTGAAAGCTCAAAAATAAAATGCCGGAATTTGAAAAAATCCGGCATTTTTTATTTTTAATTCTACTAAAAAGTGATTTTTTTTGTACACTTCCTATATAATATGACATGCATTGTATTTTATATGCAAAATATAGGAGGTAAAAAATGAAAAAGGTATTGAAATCAGTAACCGCAATTCTGCTGGTTCTGACTCTCGCTTTTTCGGCTTTCGCCGTCAGCGGCGTTTTCGCCGAGGAAGCTGAGCCGCTGAGCAGCTTCGCTGTTTCGGCAAAGGGGAGCGGAGAAAATTCATCCGCACTCGGCACCGTCTCGTGGTGGAGGAGCGATGTCGATGACAAGTATTATATGTTTATGCCGTCAAAATCGGATCTGTCCTCGATAACGGTTTGGTTTACAGCATCCGATGATGTTATGTGCGGCGATGTCAAGCTCGAAAACGGCGCGGCAACAACCGCCTTCGCAAAAGGCGGCGAGTTCGTTCTTTCCGTCGGCGACAAGGACTACACTGTAGTTTTCCTCACTTCGAGCAAGCTTCCGACAATGTTCATCAACACTCCTGAGGGCGGACTCGATAGAATCCACGCCGACAAGGAGTACAAAGAAAAGGGCTGTACAATGCTCGCTATCAACTCAAAGGGCAAGGTCGATTATAACGCCGAGCTCGCTTCGATGAAGGGCAGAGGCAACTCGACCTGGGGCTATCCCAAAAAGCCTTACAACATCAAGCTTGATAAGAAATCCAAGCTTTTCGGCATGGAAAAGGCAAAGAGCTGGTGCCTTATAGCCAACTACATTGATCTCAGTCTTATACGCAACCAAATAGCCTATAATCTCGGCGCGGATATCGGCATGACCGAGTCGCCCGATTGCAGAAGCATCGACCTCTATGTCAACGGCGAATACAAGGGCGTTTATCTCATCACCGAGAAGGTCGAGATAAACAAGAACCGCGTCGACATAACCGACCTTGAGGGCGACACCGAGGATCTGAATCCCGACCTCGATTTTTCGACCCTTGCTCCCCAGGGCATCGCAGGCAAGTACAGTGGATATATAGAGAACAGTCGGCGCTGGTATGATATTCCTAACGAGCCCGAGAATATTACGGGCGGTTATCTGCTTGAGCTTGAGCTTACGGATCGCTATGAAGAAGAGCCGAGCGGATTCATTACCAAAAACACTCAGCCGGTGGTTTTGAAGTCGCCTGAATATGCTACCGAAGCACAGGTAAAGTATATCAGCGGCTACTGGCAGGAAATGGAGGATGCTCTTTACAGCGAGACCGGCTATAACAGTCTCGGCAAGCACTACACCGAATATATCGACATAGTCTCATGGGCTAAGCAGTATCTTATTCAGGAATGGACAAGCAACTGGGATGCGGGTCTCACCAGCAACTACTTCTACAAGGATGTTGACGGCAAGCTCTTCGCAGGTCCTGTCTGGGATTTTGACACCGCAATCGGCAACAGCGAGGGAAGAGACGGCATAAATCTTAAAGATCCCACCAATCTTCATGCAAAGAGCAGAAATCTCTGGTATAACTCGCTCATAGGCAACGACAACGTCAAGGCCACCCCAAACATCTATGCTCTCTGCTACAGACACGCCGACTTTGCGCAGACTGTTGAGGAACAGATGCAGACTGTTTTTGCGCCGGCAGTTAAGGCGATGCTCGAAGGCAAATACAAGACCTATGTCGACGAAGTAAAAGATTCGGCGATCATGAACGCTATCAGATGGAATTGTTACGAGACCACCGACACAGCTGCCATAGCCGATAATTACAACAGCGAAATCAATTATACATATGATTTCATAAAAACACGTACCGAGTTCCTCTCCGGCGCACTTACTCTCAAAAACGAGGGCTTCACGATTGCTCATATCCCGTCGCAGAAGCGTACCGGTTCCGAAATAACTCCCGAAGTAACCGTCAAGTGCCTTGACAGAGTCCTGACCGAGGGCGTGGATTACACCGTCGCTTATTCAGACAACGTCGCTAAGGGTACCGCTACAGTCACAGTCACCGGTATGGGCGGCTATGAGGGTGTGACTGCGACTACGACCTTCAAGATAATCAACATCTCCGATCCGCTCGACTGGACAGGCGGCTCGGGAGAAGAAAGAGCAAAAGAAAATCTCAACAAGATGGGGGCAGACTTTGTTGACGGTGTTGAGCTGATACTTTACTATATCATCAAGCCTTTCCAGAAATAACAACAAAAATGATCCGCTGTGATTTTTCACAGCGGATCTCCTTTTTATAAGAACAGTGTGCAGCCCGATTGGCGAAAGTGCTCAATCATCTCGTGCGCCCGTTCAACGCTTATTCCAAAATAGTCACACAGGCACTCGATGCACATGCATTCTTTTGCGCCGCGGTTGACCATCTTGCGGTGGAACCCGATGTCGTCATTGGTCAGCAGCTTTGAACATTTGATGCAGTATGTCATTTCTTCAGCTTGCAGATGAAGCAGGCGCAGTCATGAGCCTCGAGATGCAGCTGCATGAACTCCTTTTTGACTCCAATGCACTCGCCCGTGAACGCGTCGGTCATCTCAAGTCCGTAGCCGGAGGCTGCGGCTATGCCTATGTTCTCAAAATAGAACGGAACGCCGCACTTGCTCTCGCTGAAGTTGACGAAAAGAAGGGCGATTTCATCGTTTGAAAGGAGCTTTGCAAAGACTATCTTGTCGTTCCAGCTCTTGGTTGCGACGAATGCCGGACGGGACTCCTCATCCTGATTGATTCTGATGAGTCTTTCATTCTTGACGAGGTCAAGGCAGAAGTCGTTCATGCATCTCAGGTCGCCGCCGAGCATCAGCGGGGACGAGAACATGCACCAGAGCGCGAACTGAGTCTTATAGTCAACGTCAGAGCAGCCGACCGAGCCGACATTTCCTCTGCCGTACATACCGACGGTGAGCATATCAATGTCGTTGAAACAGCCGGGCGCGGAATAAGCGAGGTTGTCGATCTGGCTGAGCGCGATATCGGCAAACGAACGGAAGCTGTCGTTTATATCGCCGGTAGAGCGATACATGTGCGCGCCCGCCGAGCGAATCCAGCGGCTGACTTCGTCGTTGCCCCAGTTGCAGGCGGAGAAGAGAATCTCGCGTCCGCAGGCTCTGAGAGCCATGCCCATTTTTCTGTAGAGCAG
Organism: bacterium; assembly: GCA_963592475.1. GTDB lineage: Bacteria > Bacillota > Clostridia > Oscillospirales > Acutalibacteraceae > CAG-177. The sequence goes on along the minus strand of CAVAWW010000053.1, from coordinate 10,973 downwards.
GGGGCCGTTTGCACTGTCCGGCTTGTAGCAGAAGTCATATTTCAGGAAGTCTACGCCGTATTCGGCAAAGGTCTCGGCGTCGAGATATTCATGATCAAAGCTGCCCGGATAGTCGGCGCAGGTGCGTGTTCCGGCGCAGGAATACATGCCGAACTTGAGCCCCTTGCTGTGGACATAGTCGCTGACTGCTTTCATCCCGTTGGGGAACTTCTCTTCGTCGGGGACTATCTTTCCCGTCTGCGGGTCGCGCTCTCGCTTGCTCCAGCAGTCGTCGATGACAAGATACTCATATCCGCAGTCACGCAGACCGAGCTCGACCATCTTGTCGGCGGTTTCTTTGATAAGCTGTTCGTTGATGTTTTCGCCGAATGTGTTCCAGGTGTTGAAACCCATAGGCGGAGTTTTTGAAAGCATTCGATCACTCCTAAATAGATTTTTTGTTCAACCTATATTAACATATATGGGTATCAAAGGCAACAAAAAAACTGCCGTACCCGCAAAAGGTACGGCAGCTTTTTGCCGGTACATTAAGCAGCGCCGAAAATCTTGAGAATCAGCTGGAAGATAGCGTCAACTATCTGCTTGCTCAGTCCGTGTTCCTCAAGGAATCTGAGAATGTCGCCGACGAATTTCAGAAAAGCCTGGAAGAACTCCATAAAAGCCTGTCCGCCCTCCTGGAGCTTCGAGAAAATCTCGACGATCTGATGAATGAGCGTGGTGATGAATTCCATGATCTTTTGCCTCCTTTTTATATTTACGGGAATTAACAAAATATTAACATATTTTATCTGCAAAAGCAATAGCCAAATCGGAAAAAACACCGCTGTTCAAGCTCAATTTTTCGTTACTTTGCTCATGTATAAAAATATTTATATCGAAAAATATCAAAGCTTGTCAGCATAAAAGACAGAACAGACAGCGGTGAGGCTGTCTGTTCTGCCAAAAAGGAGTCAATTTTCAAAAAAGAAGTCAATCTTTGATAATTGTATTTGCGTGTCTTATTTAATAAGACCAAGGATAGCATCAAAGATAGCCTTGACGATAGCCTGCGCGTCGATAGAAGAGCCGGCAAACTCAAGAATCTTTTCGATCATCTCAAAGATAGTTGCTAACATGTGCGATGTCCTCCCTTCTCCCTTGATAAGACAACTGTTTGTCCCTTACGATTAGATTATAACAGCATGTAAATTCAGTTGTCAAAATGGAAAAGGATATTTTTGGATATTTTTTGATGCTTTTTGACTATGATATAAACAATCTGTAAATAAAATTTATAAAAATAATACAAGTTTATTCTCAATGTGTATATTGCGGCTCGCGGAGAGCAAAAATATCAGGGGTGATATCCATGATGTTTTTTTACTATTTACTTTATATATTGGTTTGGCCGCTGTTCGAGCTGCTCTATCATCCGCGCGTGCTGGGTCGTGAAAATATCCCCAAAAACGGCGCGGTCATTCTCGCCGGCAACCACAAAAGTAACCTCGACTGCATTCTGATAGCGTCGTGCCTGTGGCGTCAGGTGCATTTTATGGCGAAGGACGAGCTGTTCCGCGGTGGGTTCAGATATTTCTTCCGCGCTCTCGGAACTATTCCCGTCAACAGGCGAATCCGCGATGCCTCCGCGCTCAGTGAAGCGCGTGCTATACTCGACAGGGACGGCGTCATCGGTATTTTCCCCGAGGGCAGGTTCAACAAAACGGAGGAGACCGTTTTGCCGTTTAAGCCCGGGGCTGCGCGAATGGCGGCGAGAAGCCGGGCTATGATTGTCCCGTTTGCGATAAAGGGCGATTACAATATAATCGGCAGGCGCGTGGAGATTGAGTTCTATTCCGCTATAAATGCGGCGGGCAGGGATGCCGTGTCGATAGGCAAAGAACTCGAAAATGCGGTCAGAGAGGGGCTTGAGCGTGGCAGAAAATAAAGATACTGGATTCAGAGTGATAACATCTGTTATAAAGCCTGCGTTTAAAATGCATTTCTCGCCGACGATTATCGGGAGTGAAAATATTCCGAAAGACGGCGCGGTGGTCATCGCCGGAAACCATAAAAATATCCGCGATCAGTTTCTCGTGTTTCTTGCGACCGATCGTGTGATTAATTATATGGCGAAGCGCGAATACTTCGACGGCGCGCTCGCCCCGCTTTTCAAATGGGCAGGGTGCATCCCCGTAAACCGCGACGGCTTCGACGCCGCAGCGGTCAGAAGAGCGATAAAAATCCTGAAGAACGGCGGCGCTGTAGGGATATTCCCGGAGGGCACACGCAACAGGACGGATAAATTACTTCTCGCGTTCAAACCCGGGGCCGCAGCGATAGCGAAGAGGGGAGGGGCGCTCATAGTGCCGTTTGCGATAAGCGGGGAGTACAGAAAAAACGGGAATTTAAAAATTTTGTTCGGTGAACCTTTTTCTCCTGAATCTATGAGTGTTGAAGAAGCGACCGATAAATTGTACAGTGCCGTAAGCAATTTGCTCGAAGGCCAATAAAACGCCCAAAATCGAGCAAAGAATGACCGTTTTCAAAAATTTTTTGGCGTTTTGCATCGAAAATTTATTGCCTTAGTTTTCCAATTTGTTGTGGTTTTTCCGTTGACTTTTGGCATATATTGTGATACAATCCAATCGTAGGAGATTATACCCTGCGCGAATCGGCGCGGATCTTCAAAAAAATCGAACATTTGTGTTGACAAACCGAATATTTGTGCTATAATTAGAGACAGAAAGAACAAATGTTCCGATTTTTCCGTAAGGAGGAAGCAAAAATGACAAGTACATTCATAATTGTTTCGGTTCTCGAAGTTGCCGTTGTGGCTCTTATAATAACAGGCTTTGTGTTTGAGAAGAAGCTGATCAATTTTGAGGAGAAGTTTGAGACTGCTCTTGCCAAGAAGATCGCTCACTTCCTCTGCACCAACAAGTATACCAAGGCTCATTTTGTCAAGGAGAAGAAGACCGCTCAGCGCCGCAGCGCAGCCAAGACTGCGTTTGAGCCCGAGACCGTCTCTCCGACTCCCGGCAGAAAGGGCAACAGAGTCGCCTGATTTCTATTCGAAAATCGCATAAGTTTGACCGCCCTGCCATTCCGGCAAGGCGGTCGTTTTCACTTTAGCGGTCTTATGGAATGTCAGCAGCCACAGCCGTTGTTGCAGCCACATCCGCAGTCCGAAGCTCTGGAGACGCCATTATTGCAGCCGCAGCCCGTGTCACAGAGCAGAAGGATGATGATAAGGAAAATGCACCAGTTGTTTGAGCAACCCATCGTTTTGCCTCCTCTTCAGTTACTAAGAAAGAGTGCCGCGGTTTTGACTCGAGCACCGCTTTCATCAACATATTATGAAGCACCGCTTTTTGCGGTTACACTTTCTGAACCCAAACATAATTTTCTTTTCTCCGGCGTAAACTAATAAGAAACCGGAGGTGTTTTATATGCTGTTTGACAAGAACGGAGAAGTCGTGAGCTACGACGAGTCGGATATCTTCTGCGACGATCTCATGCGCGCGGATGAGCATATCGACCCGTCTTATTATATAAATTATGTCGGGACACAGAGCGGAAAATCAAAGAAAACACGAGATAGAGTCAGTAAATCAAAGCATGAGCGAGATAATTAAAAATATTTTGCCCGACGGGTGATTTTTGACCTTTTCTGACTTTTGACCGGAGTTTGTATCGGGGTTATAATAAAGTCAAAGGTCAAAGAAAGTCAAAGACAGAAAGAGGTGACGGCAATGAGCCTTAGCAGTCAGATAACGGGCATGATACTCGAAATGCTCGGCAGCAGCGGAACCATCGAGATACAGCGCAACGAGCTTGCGCAGACGATAGGCTGCGTTCCGAGCCAGATAAACTATGTTATCGCTTCGCGTTTCACGCCGGAACAGGGCTATATTGTCGAGAGCCGCAGAGGCGGCGGAGGATATATCAGAATAAGGCGTGCGGCGATGGAGCCGAATCAGAAGGTCATGCACGCGGTCAACGCCGTGGGCGATAAGCTCGACGAGCGTACTGCCCGCGCACATCTGGCGGAGCTCGTCAGCACGGGTGTTATCGATAAGCACGCCGCCATGCTGATGCTCAGCGCCGTGTCGGACAACGCTCTGCGCCCTGCCGCCGTCGGAGACAGGGACGCCGTCAGGGCGTCGGTATTCAAACAACTGCTGCTCGTTGAAATGGGCAGAAACGGATAAAGGAGGAACACATATGCTTTGTCAGAACTGTGGAAAAAATGAAGCGACAACTCACATAAAGCAGGTCATAAACGGTGACACAGCCGAGCGTCATCTCTGCTCCGAATGTGCCGAGCATCTCGGCTACGGCGATGCGTTTTCGGGCTTCGGCTTCGATGTTGCCGGACTTTTCGGGAATTTCTTCGGCGATGCCGTACATTCGCTCGGCGCGCCGAGAAAAGTGGTTCGCTGCCCGAAATGCGGCTCTTCATTCAATGATATCGTCCGCGAGGGCAGAGTCGGCTGCGCGGAGTGCTACAAAGTTTTTTATAACGAGCTCAAGCCCTCGCTCCAGCGCATTCACGGCCAGATTCGTCACAGCGGCAAGATAGCTTCGACCGCCGAACCCGTTAGCGAGGAAGAGGCAAAAATCGACGAAAAAGAGGAGCTCAAAAAGCAGATGGACGAGGCGGTCGTCGCGCAGAACTTCGAGCTTGCGGCGCAGCTTCGCGACAGGATAAAAGAGCTTGAGGGAGGGAATGAAAATGAGTAAATGGTATGTCGGCAAGGGCGAACAGGGCGATATAGTCCTGAGCACCCGCGTGCGTCTTGCACGCAACTTAGAAGAGTTCCCGTTTCCGTGCCGTCTCGATACGGCGAGCAAAATAAAGGTCAACGAAAAAGTTCGTGACACCCTGCTCTCATGCGTGCCCGAGCTGGGGCTCCACTATGTCACTATGGATTCGCTCAGCCGCGAGCAGGCGATATCTCTCGCCGAGCGCCATCTGATAAGTCCCGAGTTCGCCTCCGTCCGCGAGGGCAGGGCGCTCATGCTCACTGAAGATGAGACAGTCGGCATCATGCTCTGCGAGGAGGATCATATCCGCGTCCAGGTCATGAAAGCGGGACTTGCGCTCATGGATTGCTATGTCCTCGCCGATAAAATTGATTCCGCGCTCGATAAGAAGCTGAATTTCGCGTTTGACGAGAGACTCGGCTATCTGACCCAGTGCCCGACAAATCTCGGCACAGCCATGCGCGCGTCCGTCATGCTGCATCTGCCCGCGCTCAGAAGAAGCGGCCAGCTCGCAGTCCTCAGCTCTACTATATCCAAGCTCGGTCTGACCCTTCGCGGCGCATACGGCGAGGGCAGGGAGTCGCGCGGCGATATCTATCAGCTGAGCAATCAGATAACCCTCGGCATAACCGAGCAGGCGGCGATAGAGAACCTCCAGTCGATAACCCGCCAGCTCGTCACCCAGGAGCGCGCGGCGGCGGAGCGTATGTGCGCCGATGTCGCAATGCAGGACAAAATATACAGAGCTCTCGGAATTTTGCAGAGCGCGCGTGTGCTGTCCTGCGACGAGATGATGGATCTCATCTCCCTCGTGCGCCTCGGTTCGGCAAGGGGAATACTCGATATACCTATAGAAAAACTTAACGAACTGCTCGTCAATATGCAGCCCGCCACCATAAGCGCTGCTAACGGCAAGCATATCGACGCGCGGCAGAGGGACTGCCTCAGAGCGGACGCGGTGCGCGAGGCATTGTCCTAAAACACCGCCGATAAACATATATAAAAACATATATCTTTCGATTCGGCGGCAATTTTCCGGCAATAATCTCTATTGTACGGTTCACCGCGGAAAGGAATGATGATATGTATAAGTTTACCGGCTTCACACAGAAAGCAAACGACGTGCTCAACGCCGCCATTGAATATGCGGAGAATATGGGGCACACCTATATCGGCAGCGAGCATCTTCTGCTCGGTCTGCTGACCCAGAACGGCGGGATAGCCTATACCGTTCTGATAAACAAAAAGCTTACCGCCGGCAAGGTCGAGGATGCCGTCAGAAACAGCATCGGCTTCGGCGTGCCGACGGTGCTGACTCCGGGCGATTTCACGCCCAGATGCAAAAATATTATTGAGAGCGCGATGATTCAGGCGCGGGATATGGGTCACAACTATGTCGGCACGGAGCATCTTCTTATCGCCATGATAAAAGAGGGCTCGAGCGCGGCAACCGCCGTTATGACCCGCCTCGGCGTGTCGCCGCAGGAGATTTTGCAGGAGCTTTTGAAAGCGTTCGGCTCGGCGTCGGGTAAAGATGCCGGAAAGCCGGAGACGGTCAAAAAGCCCGGCGGCAGAACGGATACCCCGACCCTCAATCAATATGGGCGCGACCTGACTTCGTTTGCCGCAGCGGGCAGAATTGACCCCGTTATCGGCAGGCAGAAGGAGATAGAACGCGTCATTCAGATTCTCTCGCGCAGAACGAAGAACAACCCCTGCCTGATAGGCGAGCCGGGAGTCGGCAAGACGGCGATCGCTGAGGGGCTCGCGCTGAAAATTGCCACGGGCGAAGTGCCCGAACTGCTCAAGGGCAAGCGCATAGTCTCGCTCGACCTCACGGGCATGGTTGCCGGCACAAAGTACAGGGGCGATTTCGAAGAGCGCGTTAAGTCCGCCATTGAAGAAGTTTCAAAGGCGGGGGATGTCATTCTTTTTATAGACGAATTGCATACGCTTATAGGTGCAGGCTCGGCGGAGGGAGCGGTTGACGCCGCGAATATTTTGAAGCCCGCGCTTGCCCGCGGCGAGATGCAGGTCATCGGTGCGACCACGCTCGAAGAATACCGCAAGCATATCGAAAAGGATGCCGCGCTCGAGCGCCGTTTCCAGCCCGTCACGGTCGGCGAGCCGAGCGAGGACGAGGCGGTCGCGATACTCATGGGCATCCGCGACAAATACGAGGCGCACCATAAAGTCAGAATAACCGACGACGCGATAAAAGCGGCGGTGAAAATGTCGGTGCGCTATATCGGCGACAGATATTTGCCTGATAAAGCAATAGATCTAATAGACGAGGCGGCGTCGCGCGTCAGGCTCAGTGCATTCACAGTGCCGCCCGATCTCAAAGATATGGAGGACAGACTCCGCGCCCTCGCCGAAGAAAAAGATTCGGCGGTGAATTCTCAGGAGTTCGAGCACGCCGCGCAGATACGCGACGAGCAGAAGAAGCTGAGCGACGAACTCGAGCGCGCAAAGCACAGCTGGCGCGAGGAATCGAGCAAGAAAATAGGCGAGGTCACGGCTGATAATATAGCCGAAATAGTCTGCGCGTGGACTGGAATACCCGTCTCGCAGCTGACTCAGGCGGAGAGCGAACGCCTGCTTCATCTTGAAGATGAGCTGCACCGCAGAATAGTCGGTCAGGACGAGGCGGTCAGCGCGGTCGCGAGGGCGATAAGGCGCGGCAGAGTCGGGCTCAAAGATCCCAAACGCCCGACCGGTTCGTTTATTTTCCTCGGTCCTACGGGTGTAGGCAAAACGGAGCTTTGCAAAGCGCTTGCCGACTCGCTCTTCGGCGACGAGAACGCGATGATAAGGCTCGATATGTCAGAATATATGGAGAAGCACACGGTCTCGAGACTCGTCGGTTCGCCGCCCGGATATATCGGCTACGACGAGGGCGGTCAGCTGACCGAAAAAGTCCGCCGCAGACCGTACAGCGTCATTCTCTTTGATGAAATAGAAAAAGCTCACCCCGATGTTTTCAATATGCTGCTCCAGATACTTGACGACGGCATACTGACCGACTCGCAGGGACGCAGGGTCGATTTCAAGAACTGCATTATTATAATGACCTCGAATGTCGGCGCGAAGCTCATTTCGGGCAGCGGAAAGGCACTTGGCTTCTCTTCGGAGCGCGGCAATGTCCCGAGCTACGACCGCGTGCGCGAGCTTGTGATGAAAGAGCTCAAGAACACGTTCAGACCGGAATTTTTGAACCGCGTTGACGATATAATCGTTTTCCACTCGCTCGAAAAACAGGATATATCCGAGATCGCGCACAGGATGCTTGAAACGCTCTCAAAGCGCGTGGCGCAGCTGGATATAACTTTAATTTTTGACGAATCGGCTGTTCAAAAGACGGCGGATGCGGGCTTCGACCCGGTCTACGGCGCGAGACCGCTCAAGCGTGTTATTCAGCAGCAGATCGAGGATAAGCTCTCGGAGCAGATGCTCGAGGGAAAGGTAACAATCGGCAAAAAGTATATCTGCAAAGCTGAAAACGGCGAATTTGTTTTTGCGGAGCAGACTGAGCCGGAGCCAAAAGAAGAGCCGGAGACGGCAGAAACCGAATAAAACCACCCCGGAAGCGCAGGCTTTCGGGGCGTCTTTATGTGGACTATTTACAGCGCTTCTGCTATACTTAGAAAAAACGGCAGGAGGCGCAGAATGGACAGGACGGAAAAGATAATACAGTATCTTGTTGATAAATATTCGCCGTCGGTGCTGATATCCTACGGTTCGTTTGCCGACGGCTCGGCGAACGCGGGCAGCGACTATGACGCGCTTCTGGTCTACAATGGTCGCGAATGCCACGACGGTTCAATTGTTGACGGCACGCCGCTTGATGTGTTCTGCTATCCGGCGGAGAGCTTTTCGGGCGACTACGACCCGGAGAAATATCTCGGAGTGTTCGACGGAAAGATAATCATTGACACGGACTCCCTCGGGCAGAGCATAAAAAATAAAGTGCGCAGCTTCATCGAAAATACGCCGAAAAAAGACAAAGACGAGCTGAGGCACGAGGTTGAGTGGTGCAGAAAAATGCTCATAAGGAGCGGGCGTAATGACGCAGAGGGATTTTTCAGATGGCACTGGGTGCTCGTGGACAGCCTCGAAATTTATTTTGATATCATCGGCAGATACTATTACGGACCGAAAAAGTCGCTCCGCTATCTCGGCGAGACCGACAAAAACGGCTTCGCACTCTACGAAGCCGCGATGCGCGAATTCACTCCCGAAGCGCTCGAAAAATGGATAGCTCATCTTGAACTGATATTCAATGAACGGTAAGAAAAGTAAAACAACCTCCGTGCGGCGATGCATACGGAGGTTGTTTGCTTTTCTTAAATTATTCAGCCATTGCAATGAATCTCTTGAGATTCTCAAGCTCGATTTCGATGCCAGTGAGCGTCTGTTCGATACCCTCGAACTCGATGCTGACATATTTGTCGTAGCCCGCGCGCTTGAGTATGCCTATGCACTGCGCCACGGGGATGTTGCCGTGACCTATCACTGCGCCGCGCAGGTAGTTGCCGGCTCTGCTGCGGAAGAATCCGCGCCCGGGATCGGGCTCTGAACCGCTCTTGATGTGGAAGTCCTTGGCGTGAACGTGCTTTGCGTATTTTGCGACTCTGCCGACCGCCTTGTCCGAAGGGTCGTCGGCGCAGGCGAAGTTGCCCATGTCAACGAGCAGACCGAAGTTCGGGTTTGCAACTCCCGTGACGAGCTTTTCGACGCGGTCGCTGTCCTGTGCAAAATAGCCGTGGTTCTCGACCATTGTAGATATGCCTTTCTCTGCGGCGTATTCGGTCACTCTGCGGCATCCCTCGATGAGCGTTGGCAGAGCCTGATCGAAGCCGCAGTATGCGCTCTGCGGCGCGTTGAAGCCGCCTGTCGCGTCGTGGCGCATACCCGACGCGCCGAGTATCTCCGCGATATCGACCTGCCTGAACAGGCGCTCGCACTCCTCGTCGAGCGGGCGGTTGAGAAGCTCCGCGCCGATGGTGTAGTTGACTATCGGCAGGTTTTTCTTTTCGCTCTCGTCGCGCAGACGCTTGGCGTATTCTTCGACTGACATTCCGTCTTCGGGCATGAGGTCGATAAATTCAATTCCGTCGAAGCCCATCTCTTTAACTTTGCCTATGAGCTGAAGCTGAGTCAGCTCTCCGCTCGAAAGTATCGGCTGAAAGCTGTAGCTGCTGACGCAGGTTTTCATTTCATTCACCTCAGTCCATGTATCCTTTGAGGAAGTTTACGGCGTTGCCGATATCCTTTTCGGGGTCGTCGCCGACTTCGCGCTCTATCGTCAGGAAGCCCTTGTAGCCGATGTCGTTGAGCGCGGCGAGATATTCATCCCACTTGACGCTGCCCTCGCCGAGCGGCACTTCTTTAAACGAATCGCCCGTGACGAGCGGGTCTTTTTTTATGCCGTAAACTATCTCGGGATCTTTGTAGAAAATCTGAACGCCGTCTTTGGCGTGGGTGTGGACTATGTAGTCGCGCAGGTTATAGACCGCCTTTGCGGGGTCGTCGCCCGTGACCATAACAAGGTTAGCGGGGTCGAGGTTGACTGCGACGCCGGTCGAGCCGAGCGAGTCGAGGAACTTCTTGAGCGTTGCCGAAGTCTCGGGACCCGTCTCGATCGCGAAGTGCGCGTCGAGGCTGTCCGCAAAGCGTGAAAGCTCGAAGCATGCCTCCTGCATGATTTTATATCTCTCGTGGCTGCTGTCCTCGGGCACAACGCCGATGTGGGTCGTGACAACATCCGTGCCGAGCTCCTTTGCGAGCTCGATTATTCTCTTCGACTTCTCGACTCTCCAGGGGTTCTCCTCTTTGTTGCCGAAGCCGCCGCCGAGATCGCCGCAGAGAGCGGAGATAACGAGTCCGTTGTCCTCAACGAGCTTGCGAAAATCCGCGCGCTTGGAGCCGACAAGCTCTTCGGGCGACATTTCGCCGCTGGTGGCATAGACCTGAATGCCCTGTGCACCGACCTTGGCTGCCTTTTTGACCGCCGTCGGGATATCCGTGCGGAAGCTGTTGATGATAACGCCTATTGGAAATTTCATGGTAGCACCGTCCTTTAAAAAGGTATTTTAACAAGGCAATGATAACAAATAACCGCCCGATATTCAAGAGATAAAAGCTATTTCGGGGAATAAAATAAAAAACAGTCCGACTCAAGTTTTTTTGAATCGGACTGCGAAGCTTTTTGCTGTTCGTGTTCA
>CAVAWW010000052.1:0-14933 GCA_963592475.1 bacterium | reverse complement strand
GACAAGTGCGCCTCCTGCAAGATGTGCATGAAGATCGGCTGCCCCGCGATAAGCATGAAAGAGGGCAAGGCTCACATTGACTTCACCCTTTGCGTCGGCTGCGATGTCTGCAAGCAGCTTTGCAAATTTGGTGCGATAGAATAAGAAAGGGGCGAGAGAAATGGCAGTTAAATCAATTATGATAGTCGGCGTCGGCGGTCAGGGAACTCTGCTTGCGAGCAGACTCCTCGGCAGCGCGCTTATAGACAGCGGATACGAAGTCAAAGTTTCCGAAATACACGGAATGAGCCAGCGCGGCGGTTCCGTTGTTACATATGTTAAATACGGCGATGAGGTCTTCTCGCCCACAATTGAGCAGGGTGAAGCCGATATAATCCTCGCCTTTGAGAAGCTCGAAGCCGCAAGATGGCTCAGCTTCCTTAAGCCCGACGGCAAATTAGTCGTCAACGATCAGTGCATCGACCCCATGCCGGTCATAACCGGAGCGGCGGAATATCCTCAGAACATATCCGAGGCAATAAAAGCGGCGGGAGCTTCTATAATAGAGCTTGACGCGCTTTCGCTCGCCGTCAAAGCGGGTTCGGCAAAGGCGGTCAATGTTGTTCTCATTGGTGCGATGGCGAGCCACATGCAGCTGAGCTATGAGACATGGATAAACGCTATAAAGAACACTGTGCCCGAGAAGTTCCTTGACATGAACCTTGAGGCATTCCGTCTCGGCTACGAGCACGAGAAAACCTGCTGAAACGCAGAAGAGAGATACAAAGGAGATAAGAGACGATGGCAAAGTATTTCAGCCCCGAAATTGAAACGGCGTCGCGCGATTATCTGCACGCAGTGCAGAGCGCACGGCTGATAAAGACGGTAAAAAGATGCTATGAAAATATCCCGTTTTATAAGGCAAAGTTTGACGAAATAGGACTCAAGCCTGAAGATATCCACTCGATAGACGATATCAGCAAGCTGCCCTTTACAGTAAAACAGGATCTCAGAGATCACTATCCGTTCGGACTTTTTGCCGTGCCGAGAGAAGAGCTTGTCAGAGTTCACGCCTCGTCCGGAACGACCGGAAAGCAGACTGTTGTCGGCTACACGAGAGGCGATATAGACCGCTGGTCGGAGTGCGCGGCAAGAGCTCTTACCGCTGCGGGCACAACGCCCTCGGACTACATCCATGTCTCTTACGGTTACGGACTTTTCACCGGCGGTATGGGACTGCATTACGGTGCAGAAAAGCTCGGCGCGACTGCGATTCCCGTGTCGTCCGGCAACACAAAGCGCCAGGTTCAGATACTTCAGGATTTCGGTTCAAATGTGCTTTGCTGCACTCCGTCATACGCTCTGTTTATCGCAGAGACACTCAAAGAGATGAATGTCGATCCCGCCGAGCTGCCGCTTCGTATAGGCATTTTCGGCGCAGAGCCGTGGAGCGAGAACATGCGCACCCAGCTTGAGAATATGCTCAAAATCAAGGCATATGATATATATGGCCTCTCCGAGATAGCAGGTCCCGGCGTTGCATTTGAATGCTGCGAGCAGAGCGGAATGCATATATGCGAGGATTATTTCTATCCCGAGATAGTCGATCCCGTGACCCTCAAGCCGCTGCCCGACGGCGAATACGGCGAGCTCGTGTTCACCTGCATCGGCAAAGAAGCTCTTCCGCTGCTCAGATACAGAACCCGCGACATTTCCGCAATAACGCATGAGAAATGCGCCTGCGGCAGAACGCTCGTCAAGATGCTCAGACCCAAGGGCAGAAGCGACGATATGCTTATTATCCGCGGCGTCAATGTTTTCCCGGCTCAGGTCGAGCATGTTATTCTTTCGCTCGGCATGGATCCGAACTATCAGATAATAGTTGACAGAGCGAATAATCTTGATATAATGACCGTCTGCATCGAGATGTCAGACCACATGTTCTCCGACTCGGTCAAGCAGATTGAGGCTAAAGAAAAAGAGATTTGCGGCGCCATGCAGTCCGTTCTCGGTGTCTCCGCAAAGGTGCGTCTTGTTGAACCGCACTCTCTGCCGCGCTACGAAGGCAAGGCTTCGAGAGTTATTGATAACAGAAAAATATAAAGGAGGAAAACCAAATGGCAATCAGTCAGATTTCAGTTTTTGTCGAAAACAGACCCGGCAGACTTGCCGACATAACGGCAGTCCTCGCCAAGAACAGCATCGATATCCGCGCTCTTTCCGTTGCGGATACCTCGGACTACGGCATTCTCCGCCTTATCGTCAACGACCCCAAGTCGGCGGTTGAGGCGCTCAGAAGCGAGGGAATGACCGCTTCCGCAACTCAGGTTCTCGGCATAATCATTCCCGATGAACCCGGCGGACTTGCGCGCGCTATCAAGGTGCTTTCAGATGCACAGATAAGCGTTGAGTATGCTTATGCGTTCATCACGCCTTCGGTCGGCAACGCCTATGTTATCATCAGAGTCGAAGATAACGATAAGGCTTCCGAGATACTCAAGGGCGCGGGAATCGAGCTCATTGAGCAGGACGATATCTTCAAGAAATAAAGATTTTTTAACGCCTCTGACCGAAAAATCAGGGGCGTTTGCATTTTAAAAGACAGGATTAGAATTGATGAACAACAGTCAAATTATTTCTACTGCCATGGCGCAGTCCGCGACAGACCTCGGATGTGCGCCGGAAGACTTTATAAAAGACAAAAATATTATCGTTGAATCAACAGCAGACCCAAATGCGCGAAAATATTTGAGGCTTCCGTTTATATGCGACCTTGTGTCATACGGAAACAACATTGTAGCATCCGTTGACATGAAATATAAGGACATTGTGGAGCAGTATATAAACAGATTTGCGCCGGAGCACTGCTTCGAAACACCGAATATGCATATTCTAAATGACGCTTTTCAGGCGCACGGTATGCGTGTTTGTTTCATGGCTGAGTATTTTCTGCCGCGTATGGAGTCGCTTCAGGAACTGTCATGCCGATATGAACTCAAGGTTATGTATCCGAATAACTTCAAGGATTTATATCTGCCACAGTGGAGCAACGCGCTGTGCACCGACAGAAAAGATTTAGATGTGCTGTGCGTCGGTGCATACGACGGCAATACCTTGATAGGGCTTGCCGGCGCTTCTGCGGACTGCGACACGATGTGGCAGATTGGAGTCGATGTTCTGCCGGAATATCGCAGGCAGGGCGTAGCTGGTGCGTTGACAAGCAGACTGGCGCTGGAGATTATAAAACGCGGAAAAGTCCCGTTTTACTGCTGTGCATGGTCAAACATCAAATCTGCCGGGAACGCAATAAAAAGCGGATTCAGACCCGCATGGGCGGAGCTGACCGTAAAGCCCGCCGATTTCGTTGATAAACTGAACGGAATAAAAATTTAATAGATAAGCTAAAATGTCCTCGCATGGATACTGCGGGGACATTGGTATTTTTCGGGACAAAGCCTCATATTATTAGATAAAATAATGGAGGTAAAATGCTATGGACATAAACGCGGCAGCAAAGGAATACGGAAACGGTGTTATAACTTCACTGAAAAAGAATCGCAGAATACTTATTATGATGCTGCTTTTTGCAGCAGGAATGATAATAGGCGCACTTTCGCTGAAAAAGGCTGATAGCTATCTTTCGGGCGCATTTTCGGATATGTTTTCGGTTTATATAAGATCAAAAAGCAGCCAGTCTCTCGGCATGAATTTTATAAATTCGCTGGCTGTCAACGCCGCATTTATGCTCGCGGCATTTGTATTCGGGCTATGTGCGGTCGGGCTGCCGCTGATATGTATTCTGCCCATAATACGTGGAGTGGGGATAGGTATGCTGTCGGGCTATCTATACTCAAATTTTGCTCTGCGCGGGCTCGGATACTGCGTTTTGGTGATATATCCCGGGCTTATACCGGCTATTTTTGCGCTCCTGCTCGCTTGCAGTGCCGGAATAAATTCATCATATGAAATGCTCCTCTCACTTTCTTCAGCTAAAGCACAAAGAGGGGAGGGGAGCATAAAAATTTACTGTATGCGTTTTTTGATAATATGTATTCTTATAGTTCTTGCCGCGGTAACCGACGCCGCCGCAAGCAGACTTTTTTGCAGGCTGTTCAGCTTTTAATTTTCATCAGAATCAGATTCAGACTTTTTGCGGTTGATTTTGACTTTGTTAAGCGGGTTGGAGTCAACGGCGCTGCGCAATTGTTCGTCGACAACATGAGTATAAATTTCAGTCGTTGCCAGATTCTCATGGCCGAGAATCTCTTTTAGTTGCAACACATCGACATGGCCGTATTGATACATGAGCGTAGCGGCCGTATGTCTTAGTTTGTGAGTTGAAAATCCCTGACCGCTGAGCCCGGATTTTTCAAGATATTCGTCAACTATATGCTGAACCGTTTTGGGGCTGATTCTGGTCTTGCGGTTGCTCAGAAAAAGTGCTTCTTTGTCTTTCACGCCGTCAACCGGACGCACTTTCATATAGTCTTTTATTGCGCTTACACACGCATCATTGAGATAAACCGTGCGTTGTTTATTTCCTTTTCCGGTTATTATAATTGTATTATCCGGTTTTATATCAGAATAATTGATTGAAACAAGCTCCGAAAGACGCATTCCGCAGTTCATAAAAAGAACTAAAATGCAATAATCGCGCTCCTTATTTTTACCATCTACGGATTCAAGCAAACTCACAGCCTGTTCAAGAGACAGATATTTCGGCAACGATTTCTTTATTTTCGGCGATTCCAGATCCTGCATAGGGTTTTCATCAATGTATCCCTGAACCTTTAAATAACGATAAAAGCGTTTGATAGAAACGACTTTGCGAGCTCTGGCTGCCGTATCATTGCCGCGCTCGGCGCGACAGTATTCCAAAAAGCCGTACGCGGTCGGTATACGGGCAAGCGAGATAAAATCGATATCAAGCTTTGAAATATCAATTTCATCTATAGGAGTGTTTTTATACTGCGAAAGGTTTTCTTGCTTGAGCATGTACGCAAAGAAAAGCCGAAGATCCGAGGCGTATTCGCAGACAGTAAGCTGTGATTTGCCTTTGACACTCGACAGATAATTCAGATAATCCCGCACCAATCGCGGCAGGCATACAAAATCCTCAGATTTCATACACAGAACCTGTATAGTCATATAATAAAGTCACCTAAATTATACAAAACATTTATTTTGTATAATTTTCAATGTGGCTTTAGTCAATATGACTATTGATTCAGTTTTCCCTCCCTTCACACAAAATCAGAACTCTATCCCGAACAACCGCTTAGTATTCTCGGTTGCGGTATCGACAAGCGTCTGCACATCGATATTTTTTATGCTCGCTATCGTCTGCGCAGAATATGCAATCATATCAGATGAACATCTGGTTCCTCTGAGCGGCACCGGCGCCATATAAGGACAGTCGGTTTCAAGCAGGATTCTGCTAATATCTGTTGCCGCTGCGGCTGCAACCGGTTTCTTCGCGTTCTTGAAAGTAACTGCTCCGCCGAGTCCGATATACATTCCGAGTTTCAGAACTTCCTGAGCCATTTCAACGCTGCCGGAAAAACAATGAACTACGCCTTTGGGTTTGTATTTTTTGAGCAAAGTCATTGTGTCCTCGTGCGCTTCCCTATCGTGGATTATAACAGGCAGATCGAGCTCTTTTGATAGTTTCAGCTGAAGCTCGAAAATCTCTTTTTGAAGCTCTCTTGGCGAGAAATCATAGTGATAATCGAGCCCAATCTCCCCTATTGCGACGCATTTTTTCTTTTTTGTGAAATCAATTATTTTTTGTTCTATTTCGCTAATATTAGCGTTTTTTAATTCTTTTTCAGCCTCATGAGGATGAATTCCGCACGCGCACCAGAAAAAATGATATTTTTCAGAAAGCTCCGCAGATGTTGCGGAGCTCTTCAGGTCACTTGCACAGTTTATAACAGCACAAACGCCCTTTGACGGCAAGGAGGCTATCAATTCGTCCCTGTCGCCGTCAAACTGTTCGTCATCGTAATGGGCATGGCTGTCAAAAATATTATTTATCATCTTATCTTTGCTCCGACCGGGATATCGTCAACGAAAATCACCTTGACATCATCGTCTGCGCAGTCAGCCGCAAGAATCATTCCGCAGCTTTCAACGCCGCAGAGCTTTGCGGGCTTGAGGTTTGACACAAGGATTATATTGTGTCCGACAAGATCCTCGGGCTTGTACCACTTGGCAATTCCGGAAGCAACAGTGCGCAGTCCGTTGCCGTCGTCTATAGTCAGTTCAAGCAGCTTCTTTGCGCGTTTTACGGGCACGCAATCCTTGATTTTTGCAACTTTGAGCTCGACTTTTGCAAAATCGTCAATGCCTATCATTGCAACTCCGGGAATCTCTTCTTTCTTCTCTTCGAGTGCCGCTTCGGAGACGGAAGTCTCCTTCTCTATCTCCTCAAGCATCTTTTCTGCGTCGATTCTGTTGAACAGCGGAGTCGCCGTTCCGACATGTCCGCCGGCTTTGAGCGCGCCAAAAGACTGGATGCTCTCATAAGAAGATATATCTGTGTTGAGCTGCTCAAGAATCTTGTCCGAGGTATCGGGCATAAAGGGCTTGAGCTGAACGGCAATTATTCTGATGCTCTCGAGGAGATTATAAAGCACCGTGCCGAGCCTTGCGCGCTTATCCTCATCCTTTGCGAGCAGCCACGGGGTCGTCTCATCGATATATTTGTTGCTGCGTCTTGCTGCGCTGAAAATAGCCTCGAGCGCATCTGCAACATGGAAATCATCCATGCATTTATCAACCGTCTTTACGCTGCCGAGAACAGTATTTTTGAGATCCTCGTCGACTGCTTCGGAAGCTTCGGGAGCGAGTATCTCGCCGCCAAAATATTTATTCGACATTGCAATGGTTCTGTTGACAAGGTTGCCGAGCGTGTTTGCAAGCTCGGAATTGTAGCGCTCGATTATGGTGGTATAAGTGATCGAACCGTCAGCGGCATAAGGCATTTCGGAGAGCAGATAATATCTGATGGCGTCAACGCCGAAATGTCTCACAAGGTCGTCCGCATATATGACATTGCCCTTGGATTTTGACATCTTGTCCGTTCCGAAAAGCAGCCACGGGTGACCGAATACTTTCTTGGGCAGTTCAAGACCGAGAGCCATGAGCATAATAGGCCAATAGATCGTGTGGAAACGAAGAATGTCTTTGCCGATTATATGCGCGTCTGCCGGCCAATATTTGTTGAACAGCTCGGAGCTGCCGTCGGGATCATAGCCGAGAGCGGTGATATAGTTCGAAAGCGCGTCTATCCAGACATAGATGACATGCTTGTCGTCAAAGTCGACAGGAACGCCCCATTTGAAGGACGAACGGGAAACGCAGAGATCCTGAATACCAGGCTTTATGAAATTGTTGACCATTTCCTTTTTGCGGCTCTCGGGATAGATAAAGTTCGGGTTCGCCTCGATATAATCCTCAAGCTGCTTCTGATACTTTGACATTCTGAGGAAATATGCCTCTTCCTTTGTCGGGACAAGCTCACTGCCGCAGTCCGGGCACTTGCCGTCAACGACCTGGGACTCGGTGAAAAAGCTCTCGCAAGGCACGCAGTACATGCCTTCGTACTCGCTCTTATAGATATCGCCCTGGTCATAAAGCTTGCGGAATATCTTCTGAACTACCTTTTCGTGGTAATCGTCGGTCGTTCTGATAAACTTGTCATAAGTCGTGTTGAGCAGATCGCAGATACCGCGTATCTCCCCTGCCACTTTGTCAACATATTCTTTCGGGGATACGCCTGCATTCTTGGCGTACTCCTCTATCTTCTGACCGTGTTCATCGGTACCGGTAAGGAAAAACACATCATATCCCTGCATTCGCTTATACCTGGCTATGGCATCGGTGAGAACTATCTCATATGAATTGCCT
Organism: bacterium; assembly: GCA_963592475.1. Lineage (GTDB taxonomy): Bacteria > Bacillota > Clostridia > Oscillospirales > Acutalibacteraceae > CAG-177. The sequence continues at coordinate 7,043 of CAVAWW010000052.1, read as the reverse complement.
ATGTGAGGCTTGCGCGATGTGTAAGCAATCGCAGTTGTGATATAATACTTTTCTTTGGACATGATTTGTTTTCCTCCTCGTATGTAAATACTTATATATTATACCATCTTTTTTATATTTTACAAGACAAAACCGTGCCTTGCGGCACGGTCATCGTGTTTTCTTTTTCATATTTGCGGCAAGTATGCCTCCGATACAGGCACATACGGCTGCAACAGCCGCCGCAATCGCTGTTTTTATGCCTACACTGCCGCCTGCGGCCGCGGCGGATACAACAACGCAGGCAATAAGCAAAACGGATGAACACAGTCCCAACAGAAGTCCGTTTTTTCTTATCGGGATGACAGAAAAGAGTCCGGCTATAAACGCCGCTATTGCGGCACACACAATTGAAACGGGCGTATAAGCTCCCGACGAAACACCTTTCTTGAGTATCACCGCAGAGGCAATCGAAAGCAGTATAAAAAATATTGCGACGCCAAGCGCATTGCCGATAAGCAGACTTATCAGAAGAGTTTTCTTATCGTTGGTTTCCTTTCGCTCTCCCCTTTTGGCAGGCATAAAAAATCCCCCTCATACCGTTTGTTAAAAAGTATGAGGGGAAGTCTGATTTTATGTCAGATTACTCGGCGTCCGCATCCTTGTTCTTCTTGCTCTTCTTGCGGCTTGCCTTGCTCTTTGCCTTGGCCTCTTCCATCTTTGCGGCCTTCTCGGCTTCCTGAGCTTCTTTCGCGGCAGCTCTCTCAGCCTCGAGTTTCTCGTTAGCGGTGTTGTTGGTGCTGATAGCCCATCTCATAATCTTGATTCTGTTTCTTTCAGCGCCGGTCTCTATAATAAGAGAATCATCCTTAACAGTGACAACGCGTCCGACGATGCCGCCGATGGTGGTGATCTCATCGCCGACCTCGATGCTGTCGCGCATCTGCTGCTCTTCCTTCTGCTTTTTCTTCTGGGGACGGATCATGACAAAATACATGACCGCAAACAGAAGAACCATCATAACAATAAGAGAAATCTGGCTCTTGCCGGAAGCTGCAGTGCTCGAAGCTGCGCCGCTGGTAAGATTTAAAAGCTGTACAAAATTCATAATGAACCTCCAAATGATAATAGAATAATTATAACTGCTGTTTCATATTTATGCAAGCATTTATTGAAATTTTTAGACTGACGCGAGCGAAAAAACATAATCTTTGTGCACAATGCCTGTCTCAATAAAGGATATTCCGCTGCATTCGAAGCCCCTTTCGGTTATTTCGAGCGATATATCGCTGACTGTACTTACCTTTGGACTCAGCGCCTTGAAGCAGGCTTCTTTGACAGACCACAGCGTAAGCAGGCTTTGCGTATCTGTCGCATATTCCCTCTCGGCATCGTTGACGCATATTTTATTTATAAGTTTGGGATTGACATCACGCTTTTTTTCAATGTCAACTCCGATTGGAAAACTGCTCACCGCACAGACTGCATAGTCGCCGGAATGACTGAGAGATATATAGCATCCATCGCACAGCGGCTTCCCGCTGTCGTCACAAGTTATTCTGATTTCGTCCTCATCAATACCCAAAAAGTCGGCAGACGCGCGCCTTGCGGCGAGATTCGCGGCAAGCGAGCGTTTTTTGTCATCTTCAAAGCGCATCCCGGAAACGCGCTCGCGCTTCTGCGGACAAAGAAATTTCATTTCGCGCTCGTACTGCTCGTTGGTCAGTTCGTTTATATTTATAAAAAGTGTCAGTGCCATTACTTTGCGTGTATTTTCTGACCGTCTTCAATATCTTCGGACGGTATCTTGACTATCTTATCCCCTACCGAGCAGCCGGAAAGTATCTGATAATGCTCTCCGTCAAAAAGTCCTGTTGTGACTTCGGTTTTCTTAACGGTCTTTGAATCCGGATCATAGAGATAGATATATGACTTTCCGTCCTCGTACTGTATCGACTCAACCGGGACAAGAGTGGCGTTCTTCTGAGTTTCGAGCTTTATGGACATATCGACCGAAAGACCAATTATAATGCTCTTATCGGGCTGTTCGATCATCGCTTTCGCCTCAACTTCGCTGCCGCCGGATGTTGAACCGAGAAGCGAAGTAATGCTTGACGAGGCAGATTCAGAGGCAGTGGGGCTTATAAAGCTGACATAGCCGCTGAACTTCTTGCCTGTTGCGCCGGTTATCTCGACCGGCTGGTCGAGTTTTATTTTATATATATCCTTGCCGCTGACGCTGAAGGTTGCGGAGAGCGGATAATATTCAACCACTATACCGCCGGGAGTGCCGGGGAAAAGCTGATTGATAATACCGGAAAAGTCCTTTGTGTCCGATGTTGCGGATGAGAGAAGCGAAGATATATCAATACTGTCGAGCGAGACTGTTGAATTACTTTTCGGCGTGTAATATGTCTCGCCGCTGACGATGTTTATTTCCCTTACAACGCCGTCGTTCTCGGCAACCCAGCCTTTTTTCAATGCGTTCACAGCTTCAACGGTACTGTCAAGATCGTTTTTGGCGGATTCGGCAACGGAGAGATAGAGCGACGCGAGCGTATCGCCGGACTGGAGCTTCAATATACTCTGGCGCGCTTTTAACTCAACAAGTTCGAGCTGCGCCGATATCAGCTGCTTTTCCTCGTTGGAAACCGAAAGGAGCTTGAGTATCGACGAAATCTGATTGTTCGCGCCGTTAATTATATTCTCGAGATGCTGTAGTATCTCCGAAACCTGAGTGCCGGAAGAGAAGAGCCTGTCAACTATTTCTTCCGCCAATTTGCTGTCGCCGAGAAGCTCTGTGAGCTGTTTTTTCAGCGAGATAGTTTCCTCTGTGTCGTCCTTCGGTTTTGCCGCATCGACTTTTTCACTGAGCTTTTCTATCTCGCGCTGCTTCTGTTCTATCTGCTTTGAGAGAGACTCAAGCTGAGCCACAGAGGCGTTCGCATTTGAAGCATATTTTCTGTACTGCGACATGGCGGCGTTATAGTTCTCTCTTTTCTGCGCCACAACGTCGCTGAGAGAGCTTGTGTCAAATGTTGCAAGCACATCGCCTTTTTTAACGGCATCTCCGACTCTGACATTCACGCTCTTGACATAAGTGCCGTCAAGTATTTCAAACGACGCCTGATTCTCGGAGTTCACAGTACCGGAAAGTTTGAGCGTTTCAGTAATGTCGCCGGCAGTTACATCCGCCAGGGCAACCATAGTGCGTGTCTTCTTGCTTATCATAACATAAGCGGTGACACCGAGCGCAATGATAAGCAGCGCAGCGACGATACTGATGACGATTTTCTGTTTTTTGTTGAGTATCTTCTTTGTCATCCCAATTCTCCATTATGTATTTTATTATATATTACACTTATGTTTCGGCGAGTTAAAGTACATTTTGTAAACTTTTTTAAAAAAGTCGGATCCATGCGGCGAACACACGAATCCGACATAATTATTTAGTTGCAGCGCTTCCAAAGCGAGGGCGAAAACAAAGCGAGAACCGGGAATATCTCCAGTCTGCCGATTATCATGTCCGCGCTCAGGACAAGCTTGCTGAACCACGAGAAGTTGCCGAAATTTCCGGTCGGACCGACGAGGTCAAGTCCGGGACCGATATTGTTCATACACGAAATGACGGCAGTCGCATTGGTTGTTAAGCTGAAATTGTCGACCGAAATCAGAAGCGTCGACACAATCAGAACTATGACATAAGCGACAAGATACATCGAAACATTTCTGACGAGCGCTTCATTCTGAACCTTTCCGTCAATGCGGAGCACTTTGACGCTGCGCGGATGAACAACGCGCTGCATCTCATTGCGCAGAGATTTAAAAAGTATCAGCACTCGCGAAACCTTGAATCCGCCGCCGGTCGAGCCGGCGCACGCGCCCATGAGCATGAGCACGACAAGAATATATCTTGACAGCTCCGGCCAAAGTGAAAAGTCGGTTGTGGCAAATCCTGTGGTCGTTATAATCGACGCCACCTGGAAGAAGCTGTGATGGAAAGCTTCGAACCAGCTTGAGAACATCGAATGGATGTTTATCGCAATCACAGTAACGGACGCGAGAACCGTTATAACATAGAAGCGGAGCTCTTCGTTCTTGAATATCTGCTTGAAATCCTTTGCAAGCAAAAGATAATAGATATTGAAGTTCACGCCGAACAGTAGCATAAACACGGCAATAACACCCTGAAGATAGTAGCTGTCATACGCGCCGATGCTGGCGTTCTTTATTCCGAATCCGCCGGTTCCGGCAGTCGCAAAAGAATTCAGAACGCTGTCAAACAGCGACATTCCTCCGACAAAAAGCAGAATGATTTCGATAATCGTCAGTGCAATGTATATGATGTAAAGAATCTGTGCGGTCTGGCGCATCTTTGAAACGAGCTTTCCGAATGTGGGTCCGGGGCTTTCGGCTCTCAGAATATAGAGCGACTGAGCGTCGTTGTCCTTGCCCTTGGGTACAACTGCAAGCAAAAACACAAGAACGCCCATTCCGCCGAGCCAATGTGAGAAGCTTCGCCAATAGAGCAGACCTTTGGAAAGTGCCTCGACATTCGAAAGTATGCTCGAACCGGTCGTTGTGAATCCGGAAACGGTTTCAAAAAAGCAATCTATAAAATTCGGAATCTCACGGCTTATAAAAAACGGCAGCGCACCGAAAAGCGATATCGCAAGCCAGGACAGCGAGACTATCGCAAAACCCTCGCGCACAAATACATTGCGCTTTTGGGGCTTTATCATATGCATCAGCTGACCGATGACAAGAAGTGCCGCGATACTGATTCCGAAAGCGAGGACGCATTTGAACTCGTTATGATACAGCGACACAAGCAGCGCCGGAATCATAAAAAGTCCTTCTATCCGCAGAATATTGCCTATATAATTTGCAATAAGTTTATAGTTCATTTTCGCGTCTCCCGGCTCAGTCCTCGGCAAAGATATCGTTAATATCCTTGAACTTGCCCTCGGCAGTGGTGATAACGATTATCGTATCCCCCGCCATTATATAATCATTACCGCTCGGGATAATGACCTTTCCCATGCGGGTTATGCAGGCGAGGAGGATATTGTCCTTGAGGTTGACCTTTTTGAGCGGTTCGCCGATGCACTTTGTGCTGTCTGTTACCGCAAATTCAAGGGCTTCGACCTTTTCGTCAACTATTCTGTACAGAGTCTTGACCGAACCGCCGGTGGTGTTATCCATAGCTCTGACATAGCGGATTATCTCATAGCTCGCGAGCATTTTCGGGCACACGACGCTGCCGATATCCTTGTCTTTAAAGAGCTTGATATACTCGGTACGATTAATTTTTGTAATAGTCTTTGGCACTTTGCAGACGTCTGCGTACATCGATATGATGAGGTTTTCCTCATCGATATTCGTCAGCGAAACTACGGCGTCCGTATCTTCAATACCCTCGGACGAGAGCAGATCCTGGAGCGTTCCGTCGCCGTTGATTATAACAGCACCGGGCAGGCGCTCCGAAAGAGCACGGCACTTGTCAAGCTTCTGCTCGATTATCTTGACATTGACCCCGCTCTTGATAAGCTCATCGGCAAGATAAACTGCAATCTTGCTTCCGCCGATTATCAGCACATCTCTTATCTTCTGATTGCTTATCTTGAGCGCCTTGAGCATTTTGACAAGCTCGCTGCGCGGAGCGGTGACGGTTATCTTGTCGTTTGCCTGAAGCTCAAAGCTGCCGTCGGGAATGCAGACTTCGCCTCCCCTGTCAACGGCGCAAACAAGCACTTTCACGCCGCGCAGAACATCAGATAATTTTTCAAGCTTCTTGCCGACCAGCGCGCAGTCCTCTTTCAGCTTGAGCTCAACTATTTCAACGCGGCCTTTGGCAAAAGTATCGCGCTTGAGGAAGCTCGGAAACTGCAGGATACGGAATATCTCTCGCGCGGCGGTAAGCTCCGGATTGACGGTCATCGAAAGGCCGAAATCGTCGCGCATATACTGAATCGACTGAACATAGTCCGGGTTGCTCATGCGGCAGATTGCATGGCGGCATCCAAGCTTCTTTGCGAGAATGCAGCACAGCAGGTTTATCTCGTCCGCAGAGGTCGCGGCAATAAGCAGATCGCTGTTTGCAACATCTGCCTCTTCCTGAGTCTTGAGCGTGACTCCGTTTCCGTCGACAACAAGCACATCGAGCTTCTGGAGTGAATCCTCGAGCACATCAGGATTGTTGTCTATGACTACGATATCATGACCCTCGGCAAGCAGCTGCTTTGCGATATTGTAACCGACCTTGCCGTCGCCGACAATAACAATTTTCATTTAAAGTTCCATCCAATCAAAGTAATAGGAAAAATCCTTACCCAATATTATAGCTTTCTTTTTTGCTATAGCAATAGCAATTGTGCACAATTAAGCCATAACAATTTTGTGGAAAATTTTCTTTCCCTTCTTAATTATAGCCGGATTGGCGGCTATTTCGTCGGCGGAAAGCGAAAAATCGAGGCTCTTTACCTTTTCATCATTGACGCTGACGCCACCCTGCTCGATAAGTCTTCTTGCCTCGCTTTTGGATTTTGCAAGTCCCGCTTTGACAAGAATATCTATAACGCTGATCTTTCCGTCTGCAAAGTCATCTGCGCCGAGGCTTGTGGATGGCATATCTGCGGAATCCGCTCCGCCGCCGAAGAGTGCTCTTGCGGCATCCTGAGCCTTGTTCGCTTCATCCTCACCATGGACGAGCTTTGTCAGCTCATATGCGAGTATCTCTTTTGCCTTGTTGAGCTGGCTGCCCTCCCACTTGTCCATCTCGTCGATCTGCTCGAGGGGCAGGAAAGTGAGCATACGAATGCACTTGAGAACATCGCTGTCCGCGACATTTCTCCAATACTGATAGAACTCATAGGGCGAGGTCTTCTTGGGATCGAGCCAAACGGCGTTGCCAGCGGTCTTGCCCATCTTATGGCCCTGGGAGTCGGTAAGGAGAGTTATGGTCATTGCGTGAGCATCCTTGCCGAGCTTTTTGCGTATGAGCTCGGTTCCGCCGAGCATGTTGCTCCACTGATCGTCGCCGCCGAACTGCATATTGCAGCCGT
>CAVAWW010000051.1:0-15191 GCA_963592475.1 bacterium | reverse complement strand
CGAGTGACAGGGTTCGAACCTGCGGCCTGATGGTCCCAAACCACCCGCGCTACCAGCTGCGCCACACCCGGTTATATTTATTTTTAGTTTACTTCCTGCTTATTGGCTTTCTGCTATCCGTCCGCGGCGCTTCCCTCAGAAACATAGTCGCGGCTCTTCGCTCGGGTCGCTCGCTCCGCTCCTTGTTTCTTCACCTCGGAGCAATGCCTTCTTCCGCCCCGGCGGCATTTCTCCTCGTCCAACTGCGCCTGAATCACTCGTGATATTTTACCTTTTTTAGCTTCGTTTGTCAATATAACCGCTTGCCGTCGGGTTCATTTTCAGCAAATGTTGCCGTTCGTTCCATAAAATATGCCTTTCATACCGCTCTTATTTATTTTTTAGAAAAGCGTGCTATAATTTAGCTCATATGAAAGGAGAATGACAATGAACGAAAAAATCGCAAAAATATTTGCAGCGGTGTGCGTCGTGTGTGCGATGCTCGCCATGGCAGCTTGTAACTCCGGCGGCTCCGATCTGCCCGCCGACGAACCTGACAGCGCACAAAGTTCGGAATATGTCGGCGAAATTTCCGAAAGCAATTCGGTCAGCAACGCACAAACTGCTGTAAACAAGACAACGCAAAGGGCAAATGCGGAAACCGTCAAGAGCACAGGCGACGACCGCGCGCTGTACGAAGCTTTTTTGAAAACCAAGTCGTGGCAGACTTCCGTTTCACGCCGCGTCGAAACTGCGAGCGAATATGAGTATGACTACAACAACTTCAAGTGCGGAAAATATTACTATGACCTCGACGGCGACGGCAGACTTGAGCTGTTCATTTGCCTGAGCTATCAACGGGGCGAGCTTCAGTACAGCTTTCCGTACATTCTCGACATAAAGGGAACTACAGTCTTTTGCGCATATGAATTTCAATCCACCTGCCCGGTAAGATATTCCAATCATATAACTCTTCTTCAGGGTACTGATAAAAACTACTATTTCATCATCGACTCGAACGACGGCGGAATATACGACGCGGCGGGAAAATACCGTTACTGTGATGGCAAGCTTATACATATAGACAGCGTACACGCCTATAACACCACCGGCTCCCTCGAATCGGGTTATCCCGCCGTATATTATGTCAGCGGCGGCGCAGACCTGTATTTGAACAATGTCATTAAGGACTGGAAATCGGGCAGCGGAGACGCGGTCGAAAGCGTTGACGAAAACACATATGAGACCCGCAAAGACGCTCTCTATAAAGGAACTGAAATTGTATACTACTACAGTTAATATTTTTCCGTAACCTGACAAGCGGGCGGTGAATACTCTGTAATATGACTTTTCGGGAGGCGTATTATGGGTAACATCAGCTATTTTCTCGGGTGCAGCTCGCCCGAGGGGTTTCACTCATTTTTCGGCGAGCTTTGTCCGACTCATTCGGGCGGGTATACATATATAATAAAGGGCGGTCCGGGCACGGGCAAATCGAGCCTGATGAAGCGGATAAACTCTGCTCTGATTGGAGCGGGGATTGAGACGGAGCTGATATACTGCTCATCCGACCCCGCCTCGCTCGACGGCGTATACGCGCCCGCGCTCAACTGCTGGATAGCAGACGGCACTTCTCCGCACACGCTCGAGCCGAAATATCCGGGCGCCGCGCAGGAGATAGTTGATTTAGGCAGGTTCTGGGATAAAGATATTCTGCGTTCGCGCGCGGATGAGGTCATCGCGTTGACTGATGAAAACGCCGCGTGCCACCGCAGATGCAGGCGTTTTCTCGAGGCGTCCGCCCTGCTGCGTGAGGATATATTGCGCCTGACGCTCGGCTGCACGGACACGGCAAAAATCAAGCGCGCGGCTTCGCGCATTGCGTCGCGGGAGTTCGGCACGCCGACCGGGAGAATCGGCGAAGAGAGTCACAGGATGATATCCGCCGTCACGCCGGACGGGATAACCTTCTTCGGCGATACAGTAAAACAGCTCTGCGAGCGCATATATATCATCGAGGACGACAACATCGCGAGCTCCGCCGCCCTGCTGTCACTGCTTCGCGGATATGCCCTCTCCGGCGGGCACGACATAATCACGAGCCCGTCTCCCCTTTCCCCGGACGGCGAGCCCGAGCATCTGCTCATCCCCGACCTGTCGCTCGGCTTCGTGACCTCAAACAAGCTACATCCCGCAGAGTTTGACGGCGCGGTGAAGATAAACTCCTCGCGCTTCACCGACCGCGCCGCGCTGCGCCGGCACATGTCGCGGCTGAACTTCACCAAAAAAGCCTACGGCGAGTTTATCGGCGAGGCAGTAGCTTCACTCGAGAGCGCAAAGAGTATACACGACGACCTCGAGAGCATATATATATCCGCCATGGACTTTTCGCACATGAATGAACTCGCGAAGAGCATTGCGGAGGATATGTTGAAGAGAAAAATATAAAAAACGGGCGTCCGCATAACGGACGCCCGCGTCAACTCTGGAGAAAATTATTCGCCGACAACGTTGACAGCTCTGAGCTTGCTGGAATCCTTGGGATCCGGCTCGACCTCGAAGGTGACCTTCTGACCCTCGGTGAGAGTTCTGTAGCCGTCTGCAACGATAGCGGAGAAATGTACGAAAACATCGTCGCCGCCCTCATCGTTAGCGATGAAGCCAAAACCTTTTTCTGCGTTGAACCATTTTACTGTACCCTTCATTGTGGTACCTCCGTGAAAAAATTTGCATTCTATCATTATATGTTGTGCAATGGACCCGCACATTTTTGTGAACCATCAAACGGTCAATGGCTTACAAAAACATGCGAGTCCACAGAAACATTTGTCAGAATACGCATTAATTATATATTCACATTGCGCTTTTGTCAAGAGCGATTTTGTCGAATAAAAAGAATGATAGATAAAAATTTATAAATTATTAATTGACATTTTCTCTTTTACAGGGTATGATAAAAGCACATCCATTGGGGAGTAGCTATGGGCGAAAGCCCATCTCGCTGTCACCAACCGCTGTGTCGGCCGTGATAACCGGTCGAACCCGGCTGGCAGCAGACATATGCATTAAATGCGTTTGAAGCAAGACCTTTGGCAGACATAAGTCTGTCGAAGGTCTTTTTTGTTTAACCTAAAAGGAGGCACAAAGGTGAAATACTATCTTGAAGATGTCCGCGAGGTGTTCGAGCGGACAGAGAGCTCGGAAAACGGACTTACGCAATCCGAAGCCGAACGCCGTCTTGAAAAATACGGCAAAAACAAATTGGCGCAGGCGAAGCCGAAATCACTTATCAGGCGATTCCTCGAACAGCTTGCCGACCCGATGATAATCATTCTTATCGTCGCCGCCGTAATATCCGCCGTCACCACGGTATACGAGGGCAGAGTTTCGGGCTCGCCGTCGTTCCCGACGGACACGGTGATAATCCTTGCAGTCGTGCTCATAAACGCGGTGCTCGGCGTTTTGCAGGAGAGCAAAGCGGAAAAAGCCATTGAAGCGCTGCAGGAGATGAGCGCGGCGACCTCGAAGGTCATTCGCGAGGGCAGGATAACAACCGTCAAGAGCGAGGATCTGACCGTCGGCGATATTGTGGTGCTCGAAGCGGGCGACGCCGTTCCCGCGGACTGCCGCATATTTGAAAGCGCGAGCCTGAAAATCGAAGAAGCCGCGCTGACCGGCGAGAGCGTGCCCGTGAGCAAGATAATATCCGCCCTCGGCGCGGGCAGCAGCGGCGATATTCCGCTCGGCGACAGAAAAAATATGGCTTATATGGGCAGCGCCGTCGTCTACGGGCGCGGCAAAGCGGTCGTCACCGACACGGGCATGAACACCGAGATGGGCAAAATAGCCGACGCAATAACAAAGGCTGAGGACGGTCAGACCCCGCTGCAGAAGAAGCTCTCTCAGCTCTCCAAAACGCTGACATTTCTTGTGCTCGGCATCTGCGTTTTCATATTCGCTTTTTCGCTGTTTATGGAGCGTTCGACGCTCGCGGGCGGCGACCCTACGCTGATATTCAAGAGCGTAATTGATGTGTTCATGGTCGCAGTGAGCCTCGCTGTCGCGGCGGTTCCCGAGGGGCTCGCCGCCGTTGTTACTATAGTGCTCTCGATAGGCGTCACAAATATGTCGAAGAAAAATGCGGTTATACGCAAGCTCACCGCGGTCGAGACGCTCGGATGTGCGCAGATAATCTGCTCCGACAAGACCGGCACGCTCACGCAGAACAAGATGACCGTTGTCGACCATTACGGCGACGGCGGGCTTATCGCAAGAGCGATGTCCCTCTGCTCGGACGCGGAGGAGGATGCGGACGGAGCGGTCACGGGCGAGCCCACCGAAGCGGCTCTCGTGAACTTCGCGATAAGCCTCGGGATGCACAAGGGCGATTTGAAGGCAGACAGCCCGAGAATCGGCGAAGCCCCGTTTGACTCGGGCAGGAAGATGATGTCCACCGTTCACAAGACGGCAGACAGTATTGTTCAGTACACAAAGGGCGCACCCGATGTTGTTGTCGATCTGTGTACCTACGCTTTTATTGACGGAAAGACCGTCCCCATGACGGATGAGATAAGGGCGAATATAGCCGCGGAAAATAAGCGAATGGCAGATAAGGCGCTGCGCGTGCTTGCGGCGGCGATGAAAAAATACGACGCCGCGCCCGACGATTTTTCACCCGAGGCTCTGGAGCATGATCTTGTCTTTATAGGACTTACGGGCATGATCGACCCCGTCCGTCCGGAAGTCAAAGCGGCAATCGAAGAGTGCCGCAGCGCGGGCATAACGCCCGTCATGATAACCGGCGACCACAGGGACACCGCCGTTGCGATAGCCTCGGAACTGGGCATACTCACCGACCCGTCACAGGCAATAACCGGTGCAGAGCTCTCCGCTATGAGCGACGAAGAGTTCGCAGACAGAGTCGAGAATATATATGTATACGCGCGCGTGCAGCCGGAGCACAAGACGAGAATAGTCAACGCATGGCGCGCAAAGGGAAAGATAACCGCCATGACGGGCGACGGAGTCAACGACGCGCCGTCGATAAAGAGCGCCGACATAGGAATCGGCATGGGTATCACCGGCACGGACGTTACAAAGAATGTTGCCGACATGGTGCTCACGGACGACAACTTTGCAACTATCGTCAACGCCGTTGAAGAGGGCCGCCGGATATATGACAATATCCGAAAGGCCATTCAATTCCTGCTCGGCTCGAACCTCGCGGAAGTGCTCGCGATATTCACGGCAACGCTCCTCGGCTTCACGATTCTCGAAGCGCCGCATCTGCTGTTTATAAATCTTGTCACCGACTGCTTCCCCGCTCTCGCGCTCGGGCTTGAAAAGGCGGAGAGCGACATCATGCGCCGCCGCCCGCGCGACCCGTCGGACGGAATATTCGCAGGCGGGCTCGGGTTTGACGTTCTCTATCAGGGCGTGCTGGTCACCGTGCTGACTCTCGCAGCGTTCTTTATAGGCGAACGCTTTGAGACAGGTCACTGGGCGTTCATGAACATCGCCGAGTGCGAGCAGGGCATGACGATGGCATTCCTCACCATGTCGATGTGCGAGATTTTCCACTCATTCAACATGCGCTCGCAGCGCGGCTCGGTAATAAAAATGAGCCTTCGCGGCAGCCACAACATGCCGCTGTTCGGCGCGATGATAGCGTCGCTCGTGCTGACGACCGCGGTTATAGAGATTCCGTTTCTTGCGAACGCCTTCGGTTTCACTCCGATAGGCGTCGCGGAATACGCCTCTTCGCTCACGCTCGCGTTCTCGATAATCCCGATTGTCGAAATAATCAAAGCTCTCCAGCGCGCGGCGGCAAAGAGAAAAATCGCCGCATAATATAATAATTGAGAATTATTTTACACAAAAAGCTATTATTTTATCAAATACGCCTTGACTTTTTCCCCGAATATGATATTATTTATTCGTACAACCATTGGGGAGTAGCTATGGGAATTATCCTATCTGAATGTCAACAACCTCGCTTTCAGCTGGCATCAGACAGACGGCTTTCTGGCGTTTGAAGCAAGACCTTTGGCAGCGGATGCTGCCGGAGGTCTTTTTAATTCTCTTTTAGCACTCTCTGCCATTCAAATTAAAAAGAAAGGTCTTGAAAGCGCATGAAATTCTATCTTGAGCCGACAGAGAAAGTTTTCTCGGCGGTCGAGAGCTCCGAAAAAGGTCTGACTTCGGCCGAAGCGGAGCAGCGCCTTGCCAAGTACGGCAAGAACAAGCTTAAAGAAGCTGAAAAAGACAGCCTCTTTAAGAAGTTTATCAACTCCCTCGCAGACCCCATGATCATCATGCTCCTCGTCGCGGCAGCCATTCAGGCTGTTGTCACGGTGTTGGAGAACGGCGCAAACTTCTCATTCAAAGATTTTGCGGACGTGCTGGTCATCCTCGTCGTTGTTATCATCAACACCATCATGAGCCTCGTTCAGGACAGCAAGGCGGAGGCCGCCATGGACGCTCTTATGGAGATGACCGCGGCAACGAGCCATGTTCTGCGTGACGGAGAAGTCGTCACGATAAAAAGCGAGGATGTAGTTATCGGCGATATCGTCGTGCTCGAAGCGGGCGACGCTGTTCCCGCGGACTGCCGCATCATCGAGAGCTACAGCATGAAGGTCGAGGAGGCAGCCCTCACGGGCGAGAGCGTCCCCGTAACGAAGATGATCGACGCGCTCAACTGCGCCGCAGGCAATGACGACGTTGCCCTGGGCGACAGAAAGAACATGCTCTACAGCGGCTCGACCATAGTCTACGGCCGCGGCAAGGCCGTTGTTACGGCAGTCGGCATGGACACCGAGATGGGCAAGATAGCCGACGCCCTTTCGGATGCCGAGCAGGAGCAGACTCCTCTTCAGAAGAAGATGGCCGAGCTCTCGAAGTTCCTTACAAAGCTCGTTATCGTCATATGCGTAGTTGTGTTCGCGGTCGGACTCATCGAGTCCCTCGTTCTGAGCGATCAGCCCTTCTCATGGGAGCTGCTCGGAAACACCGCGCTTGACACATTCATTTCGGCAATCGCTCTTGCAGTCGCCGCGATCCCCGAGGGACTGCCGGCAGTCGTCACGATAATCCTTTCGATAGGCGTTACCGCGATGAGCAAGAGACAGGCTCTTATCCGCAAGCTTACCGCAGTTGAGACCCTCGGCTGCACCCAGATAATCTGCTCCGATAAGACCGGCACCCTGACCCAGAACAAGATGACCGTTGTTGACCACTTCGGCGACAACGAGAAGCTCATCGCCGAGGCGATGGCGCTCTGCTCCGACGCTCAGATAGACGACGCCGGCAAGGTCACCGGCGAGCCCACCGAAGCGGCTCTCGTCGGCTACGCTTATGCGCTGGGCATGAGCAAGAACGATCTGGTCAAGGCGAGCCCCAGAGTCGGCGAAGCTCCGTTCGACTCCGGCAGAAAGATGATGTCCACCGTCCATCAGACGGCATCCGGCATCGTCCAGTACACAAAGGGCGCGCCCGATGTTGTTATCAATCTGTGCAAGAACGCCCTTGTTGACGGCAAGATAGTTCCCATGGACGACGAGTTCAGAGCTAAGATAGCCGCAGACAACAAGAGAATGGCTGACAAGGCTCTGCGCGTTCTCGCAGTCGCTCTCAAAAACTACGATTCCGTCCCCGCGTCCTTCGAGCCCGAGGCTCTTGAAAACGACCTCGTGTTCGTCGGTCTGACCGGCATGATCGACCCCGTCCGCCCCGAAGTCAAGGCGGCTATCGAAGAGTGCCGCGGCGCGGGCATAACCCCGATAATGATAACCGGCGACCACAAGGACACCGCAGTCGCCATCGGCCGCGAGCTCGGCATAATCTCCGACGCATCGCAGGCTGTCCTCGGTGCGGAGCTCGACAAGTTCAGCGACGAAGAATTAGTCGAGGAAGTTACGAAATACTCCGTCTATGCGCGAGTCCAGCCCGAGCATAAGACAAGAATAGTCAAGGCGTGGAAGGCACGCGGCATGGTCACCGCAATGACCGGCGACGGCGTCAACGACGCGCCCTCCATCAAGGCCGCAGATATCGGCATCGGCATGGGCATCACCGGCACGGACGTCACCAAGGGCGTCGCCGACATGGTGCTCGCGGACGACAACTTTGCTACCATCGTCAACGCTGTTGAAGAGGGCAGAAAGATCTACGACAACGTCTGCAAGGTGCTTCAGTTCCAGCTTTCGACGAACATGTCCGAAGTTATAATCATGTTCATCGCATCGATACTCAACTTTGAGCTTCTCTCCCCCGTTCATCTGCTGTGGATCAACATGGTCACCGACTCCCTGCCCGGCCTTGCGCTCGGCATGGAAAAGGCAGAGGGCAACCTGATGAAGAGAAAGCCCAGAGCGACAACGGACGGCATATTCTCCCACGGCGCGGGCTTCGACATGGCATGGCAGGGCATCTACCTTGCGATAATCGAGATCGCCGCCTATGTCATCGGCTACCGCCTTGAGGTCGGCAGCTTCGAGAATATGTTCTTCGGCGGCTCCGCCGGCCACTGCGTCAACGCTATGGCTATGGCGTTCCTGACGGTCAACTTCGCAGAGATGATGTGCGCCATCAACATGCGTTCGAGAACCGGCTCCATCTTCTCAAAGAGCATGTTCAAGAACATGAACTGGTGGCTCGTCGGCGCGTTTGTCGTAACGACTGCGCTGACCCTCGCGGCTATCTATATTCCCGGACTCTCCAACGATGTCTTTGACATCGCGCCCGGCACATTCCAGCTCAACGAGCTGCTCATTTCCGCAGGTCTCGCTGTCTCCACTATCCCGGTGTTCGAGATAGGCAAGGCTATCAGACGCGCGGCAGAGCGCAGAAAAGAAAAGAAAGCTGCGTAAAAATTGATATGATGCATCCCCCTGCGCCGAGAGGTGCGGGGGATGTTTTTTTTGCGGTTGATTCCTACAAATCGGAGCGCTGAGGTGTCTTTACTTTCAACGCAGACGCATCGTGTGACCGTTTTATTGGACTTTGCTCCTGCGGGAAGTATATATTTCCCGGAAAGCATTGTGCGCATTCAAACAGGTGCTATACTGAACCCGAGATAGGCGTTACAGCTGTATCTCGGGGAGGCGTACCATGACAATTCTCAGGATACTTTTGTTAGCCGCTATAATTATTGCAGTAGAGGTTTTGATAACTGCCGTCCCTCTCAGTATATGGGTCAGGCGGAACGGATGCAAGACGGCAACAAAGGTTTATTTTCTCAAATCCAATGTTCCGAGCAGCGAAACTTTTCAATATGTACTGTCGGCTCTTCGGCGCATTGATTGCATTAAAATAAAAAGAGTGCGTGAAAACCGCAGCTATATAAAAGTAAAGCTCCGGCACAAAAAGCCGCGCTGCAAGTGCAGGATTAAATTTTGTATCACAAGCGGCGGATTGGTCGCACTGTTTCCTACTGTTTCTTGTCCGCCCGTTACCGACAAAATATGGGATATTTTCTTAACGGAGTTTTTATCTTCCGGAGTAGTTTTTCGCAATGTTCAAAAGGCTTGCGACGGGGTCAAAATGATATATGCTTCGTTCAAATCTCCGGAATATGTCACTGAGACTGTATACGAAACGGAATATTATCCGAAAGTCATCGGTTGGGAAAGCCGGACGACGGAGAGGCATATAACGAGCAAAGCGAGCAGCCGTGATGTAATGATACTGTTCAGCAACGGACGAACCTACTCCGGATTGCTTGAAACCAAGAGCAAGCTGTATAAAGACGCTGTGAAGTTCTCAAATCAGCAGCGGCTGTCAAAATAATATAAACAGGACTGCGAACCGCCGCAGTCCTTATTTTTATTTTGAGATAAACAGCCCCGATGTGACTAAAACATACTATTTTTATATCCTTTTACAAGTGCAAACTGCGCTTAATTTGTTTATATAACGTTAATGAATATATTTTTATTTTTTTGTTGAAATCTATTGTGATGTATGCTATAATTTTTTCAAAACTGTGGCTAATTTTTATGCAGTAAATCTAAACGCGCAGCGGCGCTTTGATAAGGAGGACTTTTTTTGAAAGCCTATAACGCGAAAGACATCAGAAACATCGCCATAGCAGGTCATGGCGGCAGAGGAAAAACAACCCTTGCGGAAGCAATGCTCTACACCGCGAAGGCTACCGACAGACTCGGCAGAGTCGCCGACGGCACCACCGTGCTCGACTTCGACGCCGAGGAGAAGAAGAGAAAGGCCACGGTTTCAACCGCTGTTGCCGCTATCGAGTGGAACGGCGCGAAGATAAATATAATCGACACTCCCGGTCTTTTTGACTTTGCGGGCGGCATGAGCGAAGGCATCCGCGCGGCGGACAGCGTGCTCATCGTTACTGCGGCGGGCTCCGGCTTTGACGTCGGCGCAGAGAAAGCTCTCAAGGCGGCGAACGCCAGAGGCATTTCGAGAATGTTCGCCATCACCCGCTGCGACGCGGACAATACAGATTTCTATAAAACATTTGCAGCTATAAAAGACGCAGTCGGCGGTGCTATCTGCCCCGTTATCGTCCCCTATATGGACGGCGGCAAGGTTGCGGCATATGTCAACCTCGCGTCCCGCAAGGCTTTTGACTACAGCGGCGGCGAGAAGAAAGAGGTCGCAATGCCCTCTGACCCGCAGCTTGACGAGATGCTCGATATACTTACAGAAGCAGTCGCTTCGAGCGACGACGAGCTGATGGAGAAGTTCTTTGCAGGCGAGACTTTCACCCGCGAAGAGATAATCAAGGCTCTCAACTCCGGCGTCAGCGACGGCTCCGTTATCCCCGTATATGCCTGCGCGGGCTACACCTGCGAAGCTATTGATATGCTCCTTGACGAGATAGTCTATTCCGCTCCCTCCGCGGCCGACAAGGCAGGCGAGAACGGTCTTCCCTGCGACGAAAACGGCCCGCTTGCGGCTATCTGCTTCAAGACCATCGCTGACCCGTTCGTCGGTAAGATGTCCTTCTTCAAGGTCGTTTCCGGCAAGATAACTTCGGACACCCCCGCATATAACTCCCGCACCGAAGAGAGCGAGAGAATGGGCAAGATAATCACCCTCAAGGGCAGCAAGCAGGAGGACGCATCCTGCATCCCCGCGGGCGACATCGGCGTTGTCACAAAGCTTGCCGGCATCAAGACCGGCGACACTGTCTGCTCGGCAAAGAACCCGATAACCCTCGAGGGCATCAAGTTCCCGACCCCCTGCCTTTCAATGGCAGTCAAGGTCCGCAAGAAGGGCGACGAAGAGAAGGTCGCGGCGAGCTTGCTCAGACTCCTCGAAGAGGATCCGACAATTTCGTTCGTCATCAACAAAGAGACCCGCGAGCAGATTCTCTCCGGTCTCGGCGAGCAGCACCTTGATGTTATCGTTTCCAAGCTCAAGAACAAGTTCGGCGTTGAGGTCGATCTCAGCGTGCCGAAGGTTGCATACAGAGAGTCCATCCGCAAGAAAGTCGAAGTTCAGGGCAGACACAAGAAACAGTCCGGCGGACACGGTCAGTTCGGCGATGTGTTTATCCGCTTCGAGCCCTGTGAGAGCGACGATCTCGTTTTCGCCGAGGAAGTTGTCGGCGGCTCCGTGCCGAAGAACTTCTTCCCCGCAGTTGAAAAGGGTCTGCGCGACAGCGTCAAGAAGGGCGTGCTTGCAGGCTACCCGATGGTCGGTCTGAAAGCTACTCTTTACGACGGCTCTTATCATCCGGTCGACTCGTCCGAAATGGCGTTCAAGACCGCCGCGAACATAGCATACAAGAACGGTATCCCGCAGGCGAACCCCGTTATCCTTGAGCCCATCGGCACTCTGAAGGCTTACATGCCCGACGAGAACCTCGGCGACATCATGGGCGATGTCACAAAGCGCCGCGGCCGCGTGCTCGGCATGGGCCCGTCCGACGAGCCGAAGATCCAGGAGCTCATCGCGGAAGTTCCCATGGGCGAGATGGGCGATTTCTCGACCGTCCTGCGTTCCGTGACCGCCGGCAGAGGCTGGTTCACCCTTGAGTTCACCCGCTATGAGGATGCGCCGCCCGTCGTTGCACAGAAGGTTATCGAAGAGGCAAAGGCAAACGACGCCGAAGCAGATAAATAAAAACATAAAGAGAGAGAGCTGTCAAAAGGCAGCTCTCTTCTTAATTTAATATCAAAAACCCGCCCGGCATCGCGCCGTGCGGGTCAATTTTATTTTGAATTTCGGTTTTGAAACGGCATTCCATCGTTAGTTTTTATTATATATCCTACAGCTCCGCCGGTGTTCGTTATCAGCAGTTCTTCGCTGCCCGCGATGCTCGCATATATATTGTCGATATCAACATCAACGGTATAGCTCCATGTGCCGCTGACTATCATTCCGCTGCCGTTGTCTATTTTGACAACGACCTTGCAGTCGTCATACTTGAGCGTGATGCTGCCCTTTGAGCAGTTCACCTTGACGCTCGGCATGGCTTCAAAAACTCTGTCGAGGTTCCCGACTGTTCCGACAGTCCTGCCGACCGGGCCCTGATGCGCGTCCTTAGTATTCTGATCGTCCTGCTGCATCCTGACGTTGAGCGTCACTATGGTATAGTTGCCGTAGGCGACAGCGTTCGCGGAGATAAGGTCGCTCGCTTTTATCTGCTTATATTTGCCGGGAATCGAAGTCACCGCTTTGCTGTTTGCTGCGAGAGCCGCCGAGGCGATTCCCGTGAACACGGTGAGCATACCTTTCTGGAAACTGTTGCGCGGAGTGTAATCAACGCGCTTTATGGACATATACTGCGTGGCATCGATGCTCTTGGTGTTCGCCGCCGCAGCTTTGTAATACTGGAGCACTCGCGAAGTGTTCGTGGAGTTGAGCCCCTTGTAGACGTTGACAGTCTCGGTCTTTGTTCCGCCGGAAACATTGGAGCGTGTCGCGGTTCTTGAGTCAGTCGTCGGCTCGTCAGTTGTCAGTTCCGCAGAGTCGGTAGACTCCTCATGAATATTCCCCGCATCAGTGACCGAGGGTTCGTCCGTAGAAGACTCCGAACCGCCATCGTTCGTTCTGCACGCCGAAAAGGAAAAGAGCATAGCCGCCGCAAGCAAAAGTGCGGCAAATCTCATGAGCTTTTTGTTCATTCTTCTCCCTCCCGACAGATTTTATCTGAGTGTTGCACTTGATTAGGCTTATATTTTAAGCTATTGAAGCAGACAGGTCAAGAAAAATCTTATAAAAAAACATGGTAAAAAATTAATTTTTAATAAAACCGCAGTTTATCAGTCATTTTTCCGCAAAAGCCGACAAAAAACCGCCCGTCTGGAAAAGACGGACGGCTTTGATTTTTTCGGTTATCAGCCCTTAGCGGTGTAAGAGAAAGCGACGATACCCTTGAGGTTATTGACGGAGACAACAGAGACCTTGATGCCATTTGCATAGACATTGACATCATATGCCCAGCTGCCTTCGACGATCTTGCCGGTGGTGTTGTCGATCTTGACGACGACCTTGCAGTTGGTGTAGGTCAGCTCAATCTTGCCGTCCTTGTAGTCGACGCTGAGTCCGAGCTCTCTGATAGCGTTATCGACATCGCCGAGAGTACCGACTGCGCAGCCGACGGAACCGCTGTGGTTATCAGCCTTTGCGCCCTGAACCTGATCCTTGACGTTAAAGGTGATTGTGGTGTAGTTGCCGCTGGTCACTGCGCTGGCGCTCTTCATGTGGCTCGCCTGCATACCCGAGGGCTTGCCGGGAATATCGGTACGATCCTTGGAATTCTTGTTGAGTGCGTTTGCAACGGGCTTCTGAGCTATCTTGAGCAGAGCGCCGAGGCTACCGTCAGCAGTGATGCTGCCCTTGAGAGCCATGTTCTGTCTGCCGCTCTTGAACTGCTTGGTAGCGTTGACCGCCGCCTGATAAGCCTTGATGCAAGCGGCTGCATCGTTGGTGTTGAGTCCCTTGGAGGGAGTCGTGCTGCCCTTGGTCGTGGTCTTTGTATCGGAGGACCGAGGAGCCTTAGTCTCGATAACGGTGTGACCCTCTTTATCGGTGACTACCTCGGTCTCGACTTCGGAGGAAGCCTCTTCGGAAGAAGCGGTATCATCGGAAGCGGAAACATCCGCCGCCTGACCGGAGGTCTGCGCGTCACCGGCAGTGGTGTCGTTGTTTGTGTCATTCTTCTTGCACGCCGCGAACGAGAGAACGAGGACAGCGGCAAGGATTATTGCCAGAATCTTTTTCATCTTTTTCACTCCTTATGATTTATATATACATTGTATAATCGTTGTTCCAATCAGTCAATAGACAAAAGATAAAATTTAGTTTAACGGTGGTAGTCCAAATTGTGTAAATGCGTCATTAGTGAAACACATCGGGGAAAAGTGTTTTGATTTTGGCGGCGGTTTCGCGTAAGTATCCGGAAATAAGAATTTGCCTGTTGATAAATCGAGGACAACCACGACAATTTTTATCCGGACACAATCCCTCAGTCTCAGCTTCGCCGATCCAGCTCCCTTTACACAAGGAAGCCGACAATAATTTTATATGTGAGAATAAAAATGTCGTTATATTGCCTGAAGAACTTCGCCGCTATCGGCACATAAGTGCGTCTGCTCATCCTCCCCGACCGCAAGCGAAAAGTCCTCCGCACTCAAAGTGCAGAGGACTGAAATTCGTGTTTTGTTACGCGAGGATCTCGCCCATGAGACCAGGAGTTGCGCCTGCGGCGTTGGACTCATCGGTATCGATGTGCATTGCCAGCGCATACTTCGGGCTGACTCTGACGACGACATCGCCGAAAACGAGCGAACGGCCGTTGGAGTCGATCTTGACGCTGACTATCTGCTTATCTTTAAGGCCGTATTTCTCGGCATCCTCGGGAGTTGCGTGGATGTGTCTCTGTGCCGCGATAACGCCGCACTCGAGCTCAACCTCACCCTTGGGGCCGACAAGCTTGCATGCGCCGCTGCCTGCGATATCGCCGCTCTCTCTGACGGGAGCGGTCACGCCGATGGAACGGGCATCGGTGAGCGAAAGCTCAACCTGATTCTCGGGACGCACGGGACCGAGAATGGAGACTGCCGGGAAGCTGCCCTTCGGACCGATAACGGCAACGCGCTCGTTGCTCGCGAACTGGCCGGGCTGAGAGAGCTCCTTCTTGACGGTCAGCTCATAGCCATCTCCGAAGAGGATATCAAGAGCTTCTCTGGTGACATGTACATGGCGTGCGGAAGTTTCAACAAGAACTTTCT
>CAVAWW010000050.1:0-15480 GCA_963592475.1 bacterium | reverse complement strand
ACTGCTACTATGAGGTCTACACCGAGAATCACGGCAAAGCGTCGGACTGCATCGGCTGCGGAAAGTGCGAGCACTCGTGCCCTCAGCACCTGCCCATACGCGAGCTGCTCAAGGAGGTTGCAAAAACCTTTGAGGGCGGAGAGGCAGAATAAATTCGCTCAATTATATAAAAACAAAACCGACCGCAACGGGAAACCGCCGCGGTCGGTTTTTGTATGCTTCTTTGTTGACAAGTTTTGATTTGCGCCGGAATCTCCAAACAACAACCCCACCTAACGAAAACCCCACCTAACGAAAACCGCAGGTGGGGTTCTGTTCTGTCCGCACTCCGCAGGGGAGTGCGTATCATCAGCTGAATATGAGCGTTGTGATGCTCAGACCGGGGATTTCGACCTCCTGTTTATACTCTCCGTCGTAGGTGAGCTTAAGATCGTACCGGTCATTCGTGGTGTATATCTTGAGGTTGTC
The DNA here is from genome assembly GCA_963592475.1 of bacterium. Classification (GTDB taxonomy): domain Bacteria; phylum Bacillota; class Clostridia; order Oscillospirales; family Acutalibacteraceae; genus CAG-177. The sequence continues at coordinate 15,012 of CAVAWW010000050.1, read as the reverse complement.
TCTGCCGCTGATGCCCTCGAAGTTGAAGGTGCAGCCCGCATCGTCGTTGACGATGACGACAACTATGCTGCCGTCCGGCGTGAGGAAGGACGCGCAGTTGGTCTTGTTGAGGATAACAAAGCCCATCTGATTCTTTATCTTCCACGCGACGCGGTCGTTGACATCCTTTTCGTTGGAGATGACCTTGCTGCCGACAGGAACAAACTTCGAGAAATGCGCAAGCGCATTGTATCGCTTGGCGGTGTAATATTCGTTGCACTCATGGTCGGCGATGATGAGTCCGTCGGAGTTGTCGCCCCATTCGCTGACTGCGACCCACGAGGTCCACGCCGTGGCGTTTGAATACATGATATCCTGGCAGATGGTTCTCGCCATGGTGCGCGCGCCGGATATCGATCTCGTCGTGCTGTGGCAGGGCAGCTCGCACCACTCGTCCATCTCGACCGTCACATCGGGATAGTATCTTCTCAGATACTGACCCCAGACTTTCTTGAGCAGATAGTTCGTGTCGGACCAGTAGGAGTGATAAGAATACGTAGCCATGACGCTGCTGAGTTCTTCATCCTTGCTGATTTTCTTTATGTATTCGAATGCGGGGTTGCCTATTTTCGAGACCTCGCACATGGACATTTTGACATTGAGCCCGCGCGCCTTTATGCTCTTGGCAAACATGCGGTAGAGCTTGAACATCTCCTCTTCGTCGTAGTGGCAGCCCTCCTGATAGACGTTGTCGCCGCCCCATGAGACAAGCGGCTCGTTTATCGGGCTTATATATTTAACCGGTACGCCGAGCTCAAGGAAATGCTCGGTTATATCAAGAAAATAGTCGACATATTCCTGATAACATTCGGGCTTGAGGTTGTTCTGATGCTTCTTCAGTCCGCCGCTCGCCTGACCGGAAACGGTCATTGAAAAGTGCGGCGAGTTTGAAAACAGAACGACTGAGTCAATGCAGCCGTAGCTCATGCAGAGCTTCAGCATATTCATTGCGTTCGCGTCCTGCGACCAGTCATATTCATACTTCCCGGTCTTTTCGTTATATACAAGGAAGCTCGCCGTGCTCTTCCACGAATCGGGATCGAGACGGGAATTGGGGTTCTGCTTTTCGCCCGAGCCGACATTGTATCTGTATATGTTCAGCCCGAGTCCCTCTTTGCTGTAGAGAAGCTTTGCGATATCGTCGGCGTTTTTGCTTCCTCCTGCGACCTGCGCCCACCATGCCGCGGCGGCGCCCCAGCCGTTCATTTCCTGGAGCGTCTCCGTTTCATTTACCGTGAGCGTCACACGGCTCGTATCCTGAGTGTTTTTGATGTTCGAGACGTTTATCGAGCCGGTGATGAACAGCGAGACCAGAAAAACGGCTACGTTATAAAGAGCTTTTTTGACGTTTGCCATTGTTATCCCTCCTGATACCACAAGTTTATCAGAAGAAATATAAAAGGTCAACCAAAAAATTGAAAAGAGTTGCTGCGGGACAGTATGTTTTGCCGCATCCTGCAAGCCGTATGTCAACAAATTGTGCAATTTTCGCGGGCGGATGATATCCAACCATACCATGCACTTTTTCACTATTCACTTTTACTTATTACCTTGGGCGAAGCGAAACACCCCTGCAGGGGAGCCTAAAATCAGGCAAACGGAGTTCGCATATAAAACAGAAATCCCCGTATGCCCTGCATACGGGGAAATATTTTAGAGTATGATGAGTTCTTTCGGCGCGTGGGTGAGTCCGCGGCTGCCGTCTTCCGTGATGAGTACCATGTCCTCGATTCTGACTCCGAAAAGTCCGGGCAGATAGATGCCGGGCTCCGCAGTGACAAGATGTCCAGGGGCAAGAATCTCTTTCGAGCGGGGCGATACGCGCGGCTGCTCATGGATCTCAACGCCGACTCCGTGACCCGTGCCGTGGCCGAAGAATTCGCCGTAGCCCGCGTCGGTTATGACATCGCGCGCGGCTTTGTCCGCGTCGGCGCAGGAGACGCCGGGAGCCATCTTCTCCATCGCGGCGAGCTGCGCTTCGAGGACGGTGTTGTATATCTTCTTCTGCTCTTCGCTTACGGAGCCGACTGCGACGGTTCGCGTCATGTCGCTGTGGTATCCGCCGACGACCGCGCCGTAGTCCATGGTGATGAAGTCGCCGTTTTCAATTCTTTTGTCCGAGGGCACGCCGTGCGGCATCGATGAGTTGACTCCGCTGACTGCGATCGTCTCAAACGAGAGAGCCTCCGCGCCGTTTCTGAGCATATAGTAGTCGAGTTCGAGCTGAATCTCGCGCTCGGTCACGCCGGGCTTTATGAATTCAAGTATGTGGTCGAATGCGCGCTCGGCTATCGCCTGCGCCTCGCAAACGAGCTTCACTTCGCCGTCGGATTTTACCATCCTGAGCGCGTCTATCGCGCGGTCGGCGTAGTTCTCGGTGCAGATGCCTGTGTCGGGCATCCACTTTGTGAACTCCTCGAACTGGGCGACGGTGAGTCTCGTTGTCTCAACGGCGAGATTGTTTATTTTGAATTCGCTCATCAGCTGCGGCAGCTCGGTGCTCAGATCTTTTGTGAGTCTGACGGGGCAGACGGTTATCTTCTTCTGCGCCGCCTCGACATAGCGCGAGTCGGTGAGGAATACCGTGCCGTTTCTCGAAATGAGCAGAACGCCGTCCGACGACGGGAACGAGGTGAAATAGCGCCTGTTCTCCTCGGACATTATCAGCGCGCCGTCGAGCTCCGACGGCAGAAGCGAAAGAAACTTGTCGAAAATCATTCTCTGTTCCTCCTTAGGGTACTTTTAAAAAAAGCGGTGAGAAATCCCTTTCCCACCGCCTTTAAATGTACAGTTGTACAGTGCAGGTACTTATTTGTACTTGCGCTTGCGAGCCGCCTCAGACTTCTTCTTTCTCTTGACCGAAGGCTTCTCATAGTGCTCTCTCTTGCGGACCTCCTGGATAACTCCGTCTCTGGAAGTCTGTCTCTTGAAACGCTTGAGTGCGCTCTCGAGAGATTCGTTCTCTTTAACTTTGACCTGACTCATTAATATTCCCTCCCTCCGCTGCAATTGCAAGGGCTAATTAGCATAAGCTTGCCTCTAATTATACAACAGGTGAATTTTATTGTCAACCGCTTGGGGGGATTTTTTATTTTTGATTAAAATATCCTTTTTTACTGCGGCTTTACAACGAGGTTGACGAGCTTGCCGGGGACATAGAGCTCTTTTATGAACGCCATGCCGTCGGTGAACTCCCTGACCTTGTCGAGCTCCTTGGCTCTGGCAATCGCGTCGGCAGCCTCGATATCGGCGGGCACGGTGAAGCGGTCGCGGACTCTGCCGTTGACCTGAACGGCGATCTCTATCTCGTCGTCAACGCACTTGCTCTCGTCATAGTCGGGCCACTGCGCCGTTGAGCAAAGTCCCTCGCCGCCGAGCTGCTCCCACATCTCCTCGCACAGGTGCGGAGCGAACGGGCAGAGCAGGCGGATGAATACGGACAGCTCGTCTTTAGTCAGCGAGCCGACATCGTTTATCTCGTTGAGGCAGGTCATCATCGCGGCGATCGCGGTGTTGAACTTCATGTCCTCAATATCCTGCGAGACCTTCTTAACGGTCTTGTTCATTATCGATTCGAGCTTCTTCGTCGTGCCGGTGCCCTCGGCGATATCCGACAGGGACGCGACTCTCTCGAGGAAGCGCTTGCAGCCCTTGACGCCGCTCTCTTTCCACGGGGCGGAGGCCGAATAGTCGCTCATGAACATTATATATGTGCGCAGGGTGTCTGCGCCGTATTTTTTGATAACATCGTCGGGGTCAACAACGTTGCCGCGGGACTTCGACATCTTCACGCCGTCCGCGCCGAGCACGAGTCCGAGACCTGAACGCTTCGCATACGGCTCGGGCACGGGGACCTCGCCGATATCATAGAGGAAGCGGTGCCAGAAGCGCGAATAGATAAGATGGCGCGTGACGTGCTCCATGCCGCCGTTGTACCAGTCGACGGGGAGCCAATATTTGAGCTTGTCTTTGTCGGCAAAGCACTTGTCGTTGTGCGGATCGATATAGCGCAGGAAGTACCAGGACGAACCTGCCCACTGGGGCATCGTGTCCGTCTCGCGCTTCGCGGGCGCGCCGCACTTCGGGCAGGTGCAGTTGACGAAGGAATCTATCTTTGCGAGCGGGCTTTCGCCGCCTTCGCCGGGCTCAAAGTTCTCAACATCGGGGAGCTTGAGCGGCAGCTCGTTTTCGGGCACGGCGACCATGCCGCAGTGCGGGCAGTGGATAATCGGGATGGGCTCGCCCCAGTAACGCTGGCGGTTGAATGCCCAGTCCTTCATTTTGTACTGGACGCCCTTTTCGCCGATGCCGCGCTCCTTGAGGAACTCGAGCATCTTTTCTATGGATTCTTTCTTGTTGTCCGTTCCGTTGAGGAAATCGGAGTTTATCATCTCACCGTCGCCGGTGTATGCCTCTTTTTCAATGTCGCCGCCCTTGATGACCTGGATGATGTCAATGCCGAACGCCTTTGCAAAATCCCAGTCGCGCTGATCGTGGGCGGGAACAGCCATAATGGCGCCGGTGCCGTAGCCCATCATGACATAGTCGGAGATGAATATCGGGATCTCCTTACCGTTGACGGGATTGACTGCGGTAAGTCCGCTGAGCTTGACGCCGGTCTTGTCCTTGACAAGCTGAGTGCGCTCGAACTCGGTCTTCTTGCCGCATTCGGTGCGGTATTTTTCGACCTCGTCCATGTTCGAGATGCGGTCAGCGTACTTGTCGATGAGCGGATGCTCGGGAGCCATGACCATGAATGTGACGCCGAAGAGGGTGTCGGGGCGGGTGGTGTATATGCGCAGCGTCTCATCAGTTCCCGAGAGGGTGAAGTTGACGAATGCGCCGGTCGAGCGGCCTATCCAATTCTCCTGCTGAGCCTTTATATTAGCCGGGAAGTCGACATGCTTGAGTCCGTCAAGCAGCTTGTCGGCGTATTCCGTTATGCGCAGGAACCAGACGTCCTTCGACTTCTGAACAACGTCGCTGTGGCAGATGTCGCACTTGCCGCCCTGCGAGTCCTCGTTGGAGAGCACGCATTTGCAGCTCGGGCAGTAGTTGACGAACGCCTTGTCGCGGAAAACGAGTCCGTTCTCGAACATCTTGAGGAATATCCATTGAGTCCACTTGTAGTAGTCGGTGTCGGTCGTATCGACAACGCGGCTCCAATCGAACGCGAAGCCGACGCGCTTGAGCTGGCCGGTGAAATTGTGAATGTTCTGGTCGGTGACTATGCGCGGATGGGTGCCGGTCTTTATCGCGTAGTTCTCGGCGGGCAGTCCGAATGCGTCGAAGCCTATCGGGAACAGGACGTTATAGCCCTGCATCCTGCGCTTGCGGCAGATGACCTCCATGCCGGAATATGCCTTGATGTGGCCGACGTGCATACCTGCGCCGCTCGGATAGGGGAACTCGATGAGCCCGTAGAATTTGGGCAGCGAGAAATCGTCGATGGCTCTGAAGGTGCCCTCTTTCTCCCAGCGGTCCTGCCACTTTTTTTCAATGGTTTTGAAATCGTAGTTTGCCATGATTTATGTCATTCCTTTCGGATGTTCTCTCTCAGTCGGTCAGCAGGTCGCTGATATCGATCTGCTGTGCGTCGTTCCAAAGGCGCTCGAGGTTGTAGTATTCGCGCTGATCCTTCTGGAACAGGTGGACGAGCACGCTGCCGAAGTCGAGCAGAATCCAGCCGGTCGCGCGTCCCTCTATGTGCTCGGGTGCTGCGCCGAGCTTGCCCATCTCGTATTCGAGATCGTCCGCGAGGCTCTTGACATGGGTGTTTGAAGTACCGGTCGCGATGACAAAATAGTCGGAGACTATAGTCAGCTCCTCGGTCTTTATCGCCGTGATGTCCAGTGCCTTTTTCTTGTCGAGTATTTTAACTATTTCGTTTGTCAGTTCTCTGGGGGTCATTTCTCTGAACTCCTCTCGGTTATAAGTTCATTGTAGCAGTCGACGCTCGACGGGTCGATTATCATTCCGTCGGCGAGGAGCTTTGATATGCAGTATCTCTGGGTGTAGAGCATCGCGGCTTCTATCGACTGTTCCGAAAGCTTGCGGACTTTGTCGACATCGGGATATTTTCTGTCCTCGCTTATGAAATCCGCGAGATAGACTATCTTTTCGAGCTGTGTCATGTTGGCTTTGCCCGTAGTATGCCAGCGAACCGCGCCGATGATGTCCTCGTCGGTGATATGAAGCTCCAGCTTCAAAAATGCCGCTCCGGCTATCGCGTGCCAGAGTTTACGGTTCAGGCGCTCGGACGGAGATAACATTATATCAGCTTTTTCTATTATTTGCAACTGCTCTTCGGGCGCGGCGTTCTTCATCACATCGTGCAGAAGTCCCGCAAAATAAGCCTTTTCGGGGTCTGCGCCGTATAGCTCGGCGAGGTGTTTGGCGCTCTTTGCGACGCCGAGCGAGTGGGTATATCTGTAGTCGTCGAGCTTAGTTTTCAGCAGCTCGTCATATTCTCTGTATTTCTCGGGTACGTTCAAGTGTAAAGCCCTTTCTTTTCGATATAGTCGCGCACGCCGTCGGCGAGAAGCCCCTGCGTGCTCTCGTTTTCTGAGATCCTGCGGCGAATGATGGTCGAGCTTACTTCAAAGACCGGGATCTCGATGAATTTTATCTTTTCTAATTCTTCCTGCGTGAACTTGCCCTCGAGCTCGGGGACGAAGCCGTGCTTGCGCGAGGCGGCGCAGAGGGTGCACATCATTAAGATGTCGTGATAGCGGTACCACTCGTCGAATGTCGCGAGCATATCAGAGCCGACTATCAAAAACAGCTCTGCGTCGGGATATTCGCGCTTTATCTCGCAGAGCGTGTCATAGGTGTAACTCTTGCCGACGCGGCGAAGCTCCGTGTCCGAGACGGAAAATCTGCCGTCTTTTTCAAAATTGAGCCGGCACATCTCCAGCCTGTCCCTGCTGCACGCGAGGTTTGAAACATGCTTATGCGGCGGGACGGATGCCGGTATAATCAGGACGCGGTCGAGCTGCATCTTGTCCGCAATCGCGGTAACAAGCCTTATGTGCCCCATGTGCGGCGGATTGAAGGTGCCGCCGAAAATGCCAAGTCGCATATATCTTTCTCCTTGAAACTGTCAGTATTCAGTGTCGTCCGAGAGCGACGCGCTGCCGCTTATCGGGATAACCTCGCCGAGATAAGTCGGCTCGGGCTTGAAAATGCACATGAAGAAGTCCTTGCACCTGGCGAGACTCTCGCGCACGAAATTATAGACGGGCTTGCCGTAAACGCGCTTGTCCGCCGCAACGCCGTAGGCGTCTATCCCAAGACGGCGCGCATTGTAGACCGCGCGGTAGAGGTGATATTTCTGCGTGACGACTATTGCGCTCTTGACTTCAAAAACGTCGCGGGCGCGGTACATCGACTCATATGTTGAAAAGCCCGCATGGTCGAGAAACACATCGTCGGGGTCAACGCCTCTGCCGACGGCGTATTGTTTCATATGGTTGACCTCGTCGTATGAATCCCTGCCGTGGTCGCCGCTCGCGAGTATCTTTTTGCCCGCGCCGGATTGATATAAATCAACGCCCGTGCTCATTCTGTCCTCGAGCATATGGCTCAGCGTGCCGTTGGAGTTGACCTTTGCGCCTAGCACCAATACGCAGTCCGCCCCGCGTCCCGCCGCCTCGTCCGCGCTGATTATATACTTGCTCGCGCTGAGCATCACAACGGCGTTTATCACGCACGGAGTCAGCACCGCGAGCGCAAGAAGCACGCAGAGGACGGAAATTATTATCTTTTTCTTTGAACGCGTCTTTTTCATGGCGGTTCTCCTGCTTTGAGTTGAGATGTAGGGTTGGGGTAGTTTAATATCGTGCAAACTGAACTTTTTATTTTGTCGACAGCTTGCCTTTTTGTGGGCACAGTTTGCTTTTCTTTTGCAGGCGTTTTCTTTTTCAAACAAAAAGAAAACGCCGAAACGCGGGTAGTATATATCGTTTGATTATTGTGGGGCGCGAAAGTAGGGTGCAAATCCCACAAATTCATATCGTGCCGCTTGCGCGGCAGCGGTGCGTCGAGTCGCCGCACCCTACAAGTGCGCGCCAATAAATCACTGCAAATTTTGTGGGCGGATAGTATATGCCCATATTGAGCACTTCTTCACTATTCACTTCGCGGGCGGATGATATCCGCCCCTACTTACTTTGAGCGTTAGCGAGACTAACCCCTCAGTCTTGGCTTCGCCAATCCAGCTCCCCTGCAGGGGAGCCGAAAAACAGTCACACCAGTTTTCACCCCAACAGCGGTGCTTTGCCGCCGTCGATTCTTTTGGCTATGCGCGAAAATGCCTTTGCCGCCGCGCTCGATGCCGGGAGCGGTTCGCCGCGCACCGCGCAGTGCGACACCGCCGCGTCCTCGGGTACGATGCCGATGAGCTGAACGCATACCGCGTCAATGACATCGTCGATGTTGAGCAGTTTCTTTTTGCAGACCGCCTTTTCGTCAAAGCGGTTGATGACGAGCCTTATGTCTGAAAGCCCGGATTTTCGCATCGCGCCCGCTGTTATATTGACGCTTCGCACGCATACCGCGTCGGCGGTGGAGACGACAATGCCCCTGTCCGCTGCGGCGCAGGCGAGCTCGAATCCGTCGGAGAGTCCCGCCGGAGCGTCAAAAAATATATAGTCGTAGTCTTTGGCGAGCTTGTCCGCAAGTTCTTTCATGCTCTCTTTTGTGAACGAGTCGGACATGCGCATCGGAGCAGTCATCAGCATCGGACCGCCTGCGGCGATAGCCGCCTGGTTTGGCTCGCATCCGCCGTCGATAACATTGCCCCAGTCGAAGAGCACGTCTTTCTGGGTGCCGAAAATCAGATCGAGGCTGCGAAGCCCGATGTCCATGTCGAGCATGAGCACACGCTTGCCGGCGCCGCTCAGCGCGCGAGCAAGTCCGGCGGTCAGAGAGGATTTGCCGACGCCGCCCTTGCCGGAGGCGATAACTATTTTTTCAGCCATTTGATCTAATCACCCCAGAAGAGTATTCTCGCTCTGCGGCGCGGCTGCCGTCTGCGAGCTGTTGAAGTAGTATTCGTATATCGGCTTTGCGATCTGCGCCAGTGAAGACGAGCCGTAGACGCCCTCGCAGATGAACGCCATGGATATCTCGGCGTTTTTGCTCGGCGCGAAGGTGATATAAAGACCGTTGTTGATAACCTGGCTGACGCCGTTTATCTTTCTGTTCTCTTCGGAAGTACCGGTCTTTGCGGCGGTCTGGACATCGAGTCCCTTGAGCGCGGTCTTTATAATGTTATTGTTGTTGACAACGTATTCCATACCCTCCGTCACGCAGTCGATGGCGTATTTCGATATGCCGGTTTCAAGCGCGACTTTCGGGGTCTTCTCAACGAGCGTCTCGGAATAGTCGGCGCTCTTGACCGATTTGATAAGATGCTGTTCGTATCTCGTGCCGCCGTTTGCTATCGTGGCGACGTAGTTTGCAAGCTGGATGGGCGTGAAGCGCGTACCGCCTTCGCCGATGGACGAAAGAATCAGATAGCCGGGCAGCCATGTCTGACCGATGCTTTCGCGGTACTCGGGGCTGTCCTCAATGCCCTCCGCCTCGGTCAGCTCAACGCCTGTCTTGACGCCGAGTCCGAGCATGGAGCGGTATTCGTTGAGCCTGCTGACTCCGAGCTCCTCGCCGCAGGTGTAGAAATATATGTTGCACGAATCCTGGAGCGCGGTTCTGAGCGTCAGGTTTCGGTCTTTGTGGTTGATATTGCAGTAGAATGTGTGGTCGAGGTATTTGAACTCCCTCGTGCAGCGGATGACCCTGTCGCGGTTTGTGAGTCCCTCTTCAATAGCAGCTATGGCGACAGATGGCTTTGATGTAGAGCCGATGGCGTAGGTGCTGCGCAGCGCCCTGTTCCAAAGCGGAGTGCGCTCGTCCTTGCTCAGCTCGGAGTATTTTTCGCTGTAGGTGTTCAGATCATAGGTCGGGTAGCTGAGCATAGTCAGAATTTCGCCCGTGTTCGGGTCGTTGACAACGAGCGCGCCCGCGGCGGGAACTCCGTATTTGTTCTTCGACGATTTGGCGTAGTTCTCTGTCCACTTCGCGAATGTGTCCTGTGCGAGCTTCTGCATGTCAGCGTCTATAGTGAGCACGACCGTCGCGCCCTGAACCGGCTCTTTCGTCACGGTCTCGGAGACGTTTCCGTCCGGGTCTACGGTGACGACCTTTTCGCCGTCCGTGCCGCGCAGATACTCCTCCATCGAGTATTCGATTCCGCTCTTGCCGACCATGTCGTTCATGCCGTAGCCCTTGTCCTTGAGCTCGGCGTATTCCTCGGCGTTTATCTTGCCGACGGTGCCTATAATATGCGCGGCGAGAGTGCCATCGACAATGTGTCTGTAGGGCACTACCTCAACGTCAACGCCCTTGAAAGTCGCGCTGTTCTCTTTAACTTTTGCGACGAGCACATCGCTGACATCCTCTGCAAAAGTATAAGAATTGCTGACTCCGAAGCCGCTCAGGAGCATCTGATAGCGCACCGCCGCGATTTTTAAACCGTCTTTGAGCGAATAGCTCGGGTCGATCTCAAACATCTCGACCATCGCGTCGTAGCAGTTCTGCGCCGTGGCGTAGGAGTTGAGGTTTAAGTAGTCCTTGCCTTTCATTACCTCGATTTCTTTTTCGCTATCGGCTTTATAGACAAGTCCGCCCGAAGCGTCAATGACTATCGGCAGGTCGTTCTCCCACTCGGTGTTGTTCGCTTCAAAAAGCCTGATGAGCGAGATTATTATAGAATTCCTCTCGGCGTTCTCTTTCTTCGAGGGGAAATATGAATAGTTGAAAACTATGGAGTAGCCCTGGCGGTTCTCGACTATGGGCTTGCCGTTGCGGTCAACTATCTCGCCGCGCGCCGCATGAATGGTGACGGTAGTCTGCTTTGCGGTGTTGACTGCGCTCGCATATTCCTCGCCGTCAACGAGCTGAACCTTGACGAGCACGCCGACAAAGACAAGTATGAACGCGAGCAATATGCAGGGCAGGGCAATTCGCCTTATCGCAAGTCTCTTTGAATCCATCGGGCTTTCTCCTTTCTTTTATCTTTTTACTTCGCTGGGCAGCAGTCTGCTGATGCCCCTTGTTATCAAAAACCAGAGCGGCGTGAATATCACTGTGTAGAGCACGCTCGGCAGGCAGAAGGTGAGCAGCAGCCTGCCGCCGTGGACTCCCTGGGCGGCGACGAACACTATCCAGTAGACGAATGTATGCACAAGCAGCGCCAGCGCGGAGAAAATCAGCGCGGTGACGATGTTGTTTCTTATCATGTTGTTGACGAGCATTCCGCACACGAGACCGACTACAGTCAGCAAAATGGCGTTTATGCCCTGGGTGCCGCCGGTCACGTCGAGCACTACGCCCGCGAGCAGGCCGAGGAGCATGCCCGCAGTCTCGCGCTCAAACATCGCGATGCAGACCACCATGACCGTCACTGCGAGCTGATGCGCGCCGAACGGCTCGGGCAGAAGTCCCGGCGTATTCTGGATAACGGCGCAGAAAATCAGCAGCACTGCGAATATAACGCGGCGGATTATAAGTCTTTTCTTTTCGGCTGTGAGACCCATAGACAAGTCCCTTTCGATAGATTTGTTACTCTGTGACGCTCGAACCCTGACCCTCGAACTCGGTGATTATAAAAACATCCGTTATCGAAGATATGTCCGCGCCGGGCTTGATTATCGCGGTCGCGGAGATGTCCGTGTCGGAGTCCTCGACCTTTGTGACCGTGCCTATAATTAAGTCGCGCGGATAGATGCCGCCGACGCCCGAGGTGCAGACGACTCCGCCGGGGGAGACCGCCGTTGAGTTCGAAAGACCCGGCATGGTGCAGAGTCCGTCCCTGGCGTATGCCGCAGTCGTTGTGACAAAGCCGAGGTCGCGGGTGCGAATCTCATATGCGCTGGTGTTGACGCTCGGGTTGAGTATCGTCTTTATCGTGCACTGCGTGAGGGTCACGGAGGTGACGACGCCGACGAGATATTTGCCGTAGATAACGGGGTCGTTGACGGCGATTCCGTCGTTGCTTCCGCGGTTCAAAACAAACGCGGAGAGCGGGTTTGCCGCGTCTCTGCCGACCACCGACGCCTCACAGAATTTGTAGTCCTTGTGGCTCTCTTTGAGCTCGAGGAACTCTTTGTAGAGCGCGTTCTGGCTCTTCATCTGCTCGTAGTCAACGAGCTGGCTCTGAAGATCCTCGATTTCCTTGTTCAGCTCATCTACCTGCTTCGAGAGCGTGGCGGAGGACTTGAAGTTTATCGAGAAAGCCGAAAACTTCTGCGCCAAAAACGACGACGCGCGCTGAAGCGGCGAAAACACCGTGCTTATCACGGAATTTGCGGGCGAAGAGCCCGAATGCATCGCCGCTGCCGCCGCAACGCCGATAATCAGTACGACGAGCACGCCGACAAATATTTTGAATGTTCTGGATTTGTAAAACTTCAATTGAGTCGCTCCTTTGCTTGGAAGAAGTAAGTCTATACAACGCAAAAAATCCCGCGGGTTTGCAAAAAGTATGCAGAAAGGCAGAAAAACCGTTGTGCCGCATAGTTTTTGTAAGCCTGCGAGAACGCGGGCCGTCTGCGGAAAGCAGAGCGACCCGCGAAAAGGCGTTTATTTATCGAGCGGATGCTCGAGGCAAATGCCTGTTCCGTCAACGACGCAGTCGAGCGGACTCTCCGCGACGAGAACGGGGATGCGGGTCTCGGCGGCAATGAGCTTGTCGAGACCTCTGAGCAGAGCGCCGCCGCCGGTGAGCATGATGCCGTGGTCGATAATGTCCGCAGCGAGCTCGGGGGGAGTCTTCTCAAGGGTAGCCTTGACGACATCGAGGATCTGATTGACGGAGTCGGACAGAGCCTCTCTGATCTCCTCTGCGGAGATCTCGATGTTCTTCGGCAGACCGTCCATGAGGTTGCGGCCCTTGATGTTCATCGCGCCTTCACCCTCGTAGGGATAGGCGGAGCCGATCTTTATCTTGATATCCTCAGCGGTTCTCTCACCGATGAGTAGGTTGTATTTCTTCTTGATGTAGTTGATGATGGACTCATCAAAATTGTCGCCCGCGACTCTTGCGGAGTTCGAGGTAACAACGTCGCCCAGGGAGATAACGGCAACTTCGCTTGTGCCGCCGCCGATGTCGACGACCATGCTTCCGGTGGGCTCGGAGACGGGGAGACCCGCGCCGATAGCGGCAGCCATGGGCTCCTCAATGAGGCTGACATATTTTGCGCCTGCGCTTCTCGCGGCGTCGTTGACAGCGTTTCTCTCAACGCCGGTAACACCCGAGGGGATGCAGATCATAACGCGGACTCTCGCGAGCGGGGAGTTCTTCGTGACCTTCTTTATGAAAGCCTTGAGCATATCCGCGGTGATGTCGAAGTCGGCGATAACGCCGTCCTTGAGGGGACGAACCGCGGTTATAGAGCCGGGAGTTCTGCCGATCATCTCTTTGGCTTCCGTGCCGACGGCAACGACTCTGGGCGGATTGTACTTCTGATCGACCGCAACGACGGAGGGCTCTCTTATAACGATGCCCTTGCCTTTTACGAACACGAGGGTGTTCGCGGTACCCAAATCGATACCGATATCAAGTGAAAATAACATACTGTTCTCCTTTCAACAGTCAGAATACTTTTTATCGTCTGTTATCTGAACGAAATAGAATTGACAATTGATTCAAAATCTCCGGTGTTTGCGCCGGCTTTTGAAGTCTTGTAGGTGCAGGCATAGGTCACGCCGTTCTTCTCGAACAGGGCGGAGACTATGAACGCCTCTTTGCCGTTCGCGGAGACCTTAACTTCCGTAAACTTTGCGTCCTCGCCGCAGAGGGTCTTCGTCTCGTCGTTGACCTCGGGGTTGAAGCCCTGTGCCTTGAGCGAAGAGATGACCTCGCCGACATCGGCGGACTTGTCATCGACGCTCTTTTCGGTGTCATAAATTATGTCGATGGTCTCGTCGCCTTTTGTGAGGGTTATCGCGGAGCCGACTGCCGACATATCGTAGCCGGAGGGCTGGGTGAATGTGAAATATCTGCAATAGGCGTTCTTGCCGGAGACGAGAAGATAATCGAGCGCAATGGCGTTAGTTGCCTGCTCGCCGTTTTCGTCCTTCTTTGCCTTGCCCTTTTCGTCCGTGTCAACAATGACAATATTGCCTGCCTCGTCATAGACGGGCTTGCCGTTTTCGTCGGTCACGAGCACGCGGTCGTTGCCGCTGCTGTCCTTGACCTTGAGTCCCTTTGCTTTTGAGCAGCCGGTGAAAAGACAGACCGCCGCGAGCATACAGATGAGCAGGGCCGAGATGATTTTCTTCATTCTTTAAGACCTTCCCTTCGTCCTTATCGTCCGAAAATTATTGCCTGTTTCAGTATAACACAGGGTATTGCACTTTTTCAAGTGCGGAATCGAAGATATGATTGACACAAAAAGGCGGTTTGAACCGTTTATCAGCCGTTGAGAGCCGCAAAATTCTCTTTGTTGCTCTTGTAGAGATTCTTGAAGACTGCGAAGTTCTTGTCATATACAGGCTTGAGCGAGGGGTTCGGGATGAAGGTCTTCTTCGCCGGGACGAGCTTCTTCGCCTCTTCGATGCTGCCTATCATGCCCAGACCGACTGCGGATATAACCGCCGCGCCGACTGCGCCGACGTTCTGCGGGCTTGCAACGACCTCGACCGTTCTGCCCGTGCAGTCCGCGAGTATCTGGCTGGTGACGTCGGAGAGAGCGCCGCCGCCGACAAAGCGGAGAACATCGGAGGTCTTGGTCTTTTTGTCCTCGGTCTCAAGGAACCAGCGCAGGTGCATGCAAGTGCCCTCAACAACGGCGCGGATGAGCTCGGTCTTGCCGGTCTCAAGGCTGATGTTGAAGAACATTCCGCGGGCGTTCGGATCCTCGAACGGGCAGCGGTTGCCGTGCAGCCACGGGGTGAAGATAACTCCGCCGC
>CAVAWW010000049.1:0-15532 GCA_963592475.1 bacterium | reverse complement strand
GAGGGTAACTTTTGCAGAAGATACTTATCGCGGACGATGAGGCGAAGATACGCCGCATTATCAGGGATTTCCTCACCGCCAAGGGCTTTGAAACTGTCGAAGCGGAGGACGGTGCGCAGGCTCTGCGCGTTTTCTCGGAAAACAGCGATATAGCCCTGGCTGTGCTCGATATAATGATGCCGGAGATGAACGGCTGGGAGGTCTGCCGCAAGATTCGCGAAACCTCCGATGTCCCGGTCATTTTCCTGACTGCGCGCGGCGAGGAGTTCGACGAGCTCGAGTGCTTCGAGTGCGGCGCGGACGATTTTATAACAAAGCCGTTCAGCCCCACTGTGCTCGTCAAGCGCATCGAGGCGCGATTAAAGCGCACCGCGGACAACCCCACCGATAAGATAGTTATAGACGGTCTCGTTATCGATGTCGTGGCTCATTCAGTCGTTTGCAACGGTCATGAAATCGAACTGACCCACAAAGAATACGGCATTCTTTATAAGCTCGCTTCAAACCGCGAGCGGGTGTTCTCGCGCGAGCAGCTGCTCGACGATATCTGGGGCTTTGACTTCCTCGGCGATTCGAGAACGGTCGACTCCCATGTTGCGCGCCTTCGCACGAAGCTCGGCGATTGGGGCAGCCGCCACCTGCGCACGGTCTACGGCGCGGGATATAAGATAGAGGTGAACTGAGTTTGAGCCGTCGGTCGGCAAGAAAAGATGACAGAATCAGAAAATCGGGACGGCGCATGGCTTTCGAGCTCATCACCGTCCTGATAGTGCTTGCCGCAATACTTGTCGCACTGCGCCCCGGCGTGCTGCTCAACTTTGTCTATGCCTTTGCGGAGATAATGAATATGCAAAGCATCCGCGAGTCGCTCGACAACGAGGATCCGGCGTCTTACGAATATTATCAGCAGTTAGCCTCTGTCTCCGACAACAACTATTATATGATCGAGGTCTTTGACCCCAACGGCAACACCGTCTATTCAAACCGCGAAAAGTTCTTGTATTCCGGCGATGGTGACAGCGTCTATTACCGAACCGCCGAGAGCATGTACACTACCGGACGCAGCGTGCGCGTGTTCGATCTTTTTGACGACAGCGTGAGCTTTGACGAATATGAATATCAGGACAGCGAAACGGGCGGATATTACAGATACCGCGTCGAGCTCAAAAACGGCGATACCCTGCGCTTGTGGCTGCCCTATTATCAGGTCGAGCGAAACGCCCATACGGCGTCGTTTCTTCTGACCGCTTTTGCGCTGATATCCGCCGCCGTGGCGTGCGCTATTATACTTTATTCGAATCTGCGTTTCTCGCGCCCGGTTGCGGCGATGGCGGAGATAACGGAGTCCATGGCGAAGCTCGACTTCTCCAAAAAATGCGTCAGCTATCCGCAGACAGATGTTCAGAATCTCGGGCAGAATATCAATATACTCTCCGAATCCCTGAGCGAAACGCTCGACGAATTGCAGGACAAAAACGAAAAACTGACCGAAGAGCTTGAACACAGCGCGCTTGTCGACGAGTCGCGAAAGAGCTTCATCGCCAATGTCTCGCACGAGCTCAAGACTCCTATAGCCATTATTCAGGGCTACGCCGAGGGACTCAAGCTCGGCATAAACAGCGACCCCGAGGGCAGCGAGGAATACTGCGACATAATCCTCGAGGAGACAGGTAAGATGAACCGCATAGTCATGGAGCTGCTGAACCTCGAAAAGCTCGAGAGCGGCTCATATGTCCCGACGCGCGAAAAGCTCGATCTGAGCGCGATGATAAAAGGTCAGCTTGCGGCGTTCTCGATGATGTTCAACGATAACGAAATAAAGCTCATCGACCGCATCCCGGATGGGTTGACCGTCCACAGCGACGAGCGGACTATTCTGCTCGTGCTCCAGAACTTTCTGTCAAACGCCGTGTCAAATATCGGCGGCAAGAAGATAGTTCAGCTGACGGTTGAAGACAATCTGAACACATACAGGGTCAGCGTCTATAACTCCGGCGACCCGATAGACGAGGACGAGCTTGACAAAATATGGTACAGCTTCTACAAATCCTCAAAGAAGCGCAAGAACGAGGATTTCCATTTCGGACTCGGTCTGCCGATAGTCAAAGCCATTCAAAAGCGGCTCGGCAGGGAGTGCGGCGTTGTCAACGAACACGGTGGCGTGCGCTTCTGGTTCGATGTGGATAAGTGAGCGAGGTTGAATAAACGGCTCAAAGATGATATAATCAAATGAAGAGTTCAACGCAAAGCGGCGATTTTATAGATATGGGAGATCTTGTTATGGCTATTAGAAACAGGAAAAAAAGAATAACGGTGAGGATATCGGCCCTGCTGCTTTCGGCGGCAATGCTCTGCTCCCTGAGCGCGTGCTCCGACCCCGTCGCCGTGACGAAAATAAAAGGCACGCCCACCGAGGCGGGTGCTGCGGAATCGACTCTGCTCCATTCCGTCGGCGATAAAGCCAATCTTCAGCAGGTCGGCAAATCCGGACTCATTGAGCTGCTCTTTGACGAGAGCACATATTCCGTCTGCGTCGCCGATCTTTCTCATGACGACAGCGAAAAGCTCTGGTCTGCGCTCCCGACTCAGGAGAACTCGGGCGCCGCAACGGCGACCCTTGAAATAGTCAGCGGAGACACACTCTATAAGCTCAACACTCAGGATAACAGCGTGTCATTCCAGAACGCCCAGTGCAGCTTTGCCGACGACGCTCTGAGCGTCACTTATATCCTGACCCCAGACAGCGGTACGGCACACAAAGAAAAATATGAAAAAGGCGATATAGCCTTCAAGCTTGTTGTCAATTATCAAAT
This sequence comes from bacterium, assembly GCA_963592475.1. GTDB lineage: Bacteria > Bacillota > Clostridia > Oscillospirales > Acutalibacteraceae > CAG-177. Next base: position 12,719 of record CAVAWW010000049.1, on the reverse strand, counting down.
AAAAGACGGCAGCGTCTATGTCAGCGCAAAATATGAAAATCTCGTTGCGGATTCCGACGCAAAGCTCACGAAGCTCAGCCTTCTCAATTTCTTCGGCGCTTATTCCGAACCCCAGCAGGGCGACTATATCTTCGTCCCCGACGGCAGCGGCGCGCTCATAAAGACCGACACGAGAGACGATTCGTTTGACAGCGAACTGAGCTTCCCGATTTACGGCGGCGATGCGGCATCAGGTCACGCAAACAGCGGCACCGCAAACGCGCTTATTCCCGCATACGGCATGAAGCAGGGGAACAACGCCTTTGTCACAATAATAAACAGCGGCGATGCAATAGCCACCGTCAGCGCAGACAGAGTCAGAGGCGGCAACGATTTTTACGAAGCCGGCGTGTCGTTTGATATCACGCCCTGCACAGAATCAAAAGGAAAGTTCTATATGAGCTCCGAGTCGTATGACGGCGATATCGGGCTTTGCATACGCTTCCTCGGCGGCTCGAACGCAGATTATACAGGCATGGCTGCTGCGGCTCGCGAACAGCTGATAAGGGAGCGAATACTCTCGACAAGAACGGTCGAGGAGCAGGAGTATCTGCCGCTTGACCTGACCGTTATCGGCGTCTCGGACGATACTCTGTTCTCGTTCAAGCGCCTGAATCTCAGAAAAGAAAAGACCTTCACCGACTTCGAACAGGCTCTCGATATGCTCACGCGAATGAAGTCGAAAGGCATAAATTCAATAAAACTGCGCTACAAAGGCGCGCTGAGCGGCGGAACGGATCAGTCGAGCATAATGACTGCGTCTCTGCTCGCCCGCCTCGGCACTCGCTCCGACCTCAAAGATCTTGTCGAATATGTCAACGCGCAGAACATGGAGATGTATCTCGATGTCAATCTGCTCTCCGCGGCAAAGGGAGACTCGTTCTCTTCCGGCAGGACTGCGGGCAGCATCTTCGGCAAAAAGGCGGAATACAATGCAATAAATAACAGTCCGCTCGGAAAAGATAAATACGCAAAGCGCCTGCTCGGCATGAAGTATGTTGAAAAATCGATAATCGAGATACTCAAAGACACAAGATTTTCTCAGTTTACGGGCTTCTGCCTCAATGATGTCGGCAGTCTGCTCTATTCCGATTATAAGAACGGTTTTAACCGCCAGGAGAGCGCGGAAATGATATCCGAACAGCTCCCGTCGCTGACTGCGAATATGAAGCTAATGACCGACACGGGCAACTTCCGCGTCATAAAGAATGTCAGCTTCATTTCGCATTTGCCGACCTCCGCGTCGCAGAGCCGCTCGTCATATGTCAGCGTGCCGTTTTTGCAGCTCGTTCTCCACGGAATAGTCGGCTATTCCGGCGAGCCGCTCAACTTCAGCGAAAACGCCAAAACCTCGTTCCTGCGCTGCGTCGAATACGGCGCGACTCCCGCTTATGAGTGGACGTATTCCGGCACTTACGCGGACAAGAAGAACAAGTCCGGCGAAGACAGTACGGATACGGTCGGAGTCTATTACGAAAACTGGATAGCATCGGCTTCCGAGTTCTATGAGCGTGCCGATGCGGCTCTCAAGGATCTTCAGGCCTCGCGCATGACCTCACACAGCGAGATAATGGGCGGCGTGTTCTGCACGGAATATGACACAGGCGCAAAAATCTATGTCAACTATACCGAATCCGATGTGACCGTCAGCGGTATAACCGTCCCGGCAGGGGATTTCATCAGAATCAACTGATAACAGAAAAGGAGTATAGCTATGCCCTATATCAGCACGAAAACAAATATCGAACTTGCAAAAGAAAAGCGAGATGCACTTGCCGCAAAATACGGCAGGATAATCTCTCTCGTCCCCGGAAAGACCGAGCGCTGGCTCATGCTTTCGTTTGACGATAAAGCGTCGATGTATTTCGGCGGCAAGGGCGATGAGCCCATGGCTTATATCGAGCTGAGCCTTTTCGGCGGCGCGTCGGATACGGTCTATGATAAGCTGACTGCGGCTATCTGCGACGCAGTCTCCGCAGAGACGGGAATAGCTCCCGCCAACATCTATGTCAAATACGAAGAGGCGGAGCACTGGGGCTGGAATGGCTCAAACTTCTGATATTACAAAAAATATAAGGCGCGAATCGAACGATTTTTCGGTTCGTGCTTTTTTGTTTTGCGTGAGATTTATTGCTCGGCAAATTGACTGTGTAAGTATACAAAAATACCAAATTTATGCACGAATTATATTTCAAGTTCTGTATTGACAGTGTGAAAATATGAATATATAATTTAACCAATAATAGAAAGATGGGAAACGGAGGGGCGACTTTGAAAAAGCGCGATTTGTTAGTGACGCTTTTGTATTTTCTTGATACGGCTGTGCTGATGCTTTCGTTTATGTTTTCCATATGGATGCGAAACGAATTTCAAGTTGAAGCACTTGTAAAAGAGATCACCCGCGGCAGTTTTTGGCTGAGCATGGTCGTGCTCGCCGTTATATATGCCTGCGTGTTCACGCTGTCGAGGACTTATCAGGTGCTTTGGGAGTATGCCTCCATGCGCGATGCGTGTATAGTTGCGGTATGTGCCATGAGCTCGTCGATAGCATTCGCTCTTATTCGCACTGCACTGAAATTCCCTTATTTTGCGCCGAGTGTGTATATTATGGCGGTTCTGCTTTCAGGTGCCGGTGTAGTGGCTGCCAGAATGGTGCTCAGAACGCTCAGACGCAAACCGTGGAGAGGCATTACACCAAAGTCAAACCGCAACAATACCATGATAATCGGTGCCGGTGACGCTGCAAATATATTGATCCACGAGATAAAAACAAGTCCCGATATGGAATATTATCCGGTTTGTATTCTTGATGATTCGCCGGATAAAAAGCGCAGCACTGTATACGGTGTTAAAGTTATAGGCAAATGCGATAAGATAGAGGAAGTTGCCGAAAAATATAATATCAAGACTATAATTTTTGCCATTCCGTCTGCGACCCCGGAGCGCAAGGGTGAGATACTTCGGCGCTGCTCAAAGACCGGTTGCGTCGTCAAGACGCTCCCGAGCATCGGGCAGATGATAGACAAAAAGTTCGGACTTTCCAATATCCGTTCAATTAATATTGAAGATCTTCTCGGCCGTCCGCCGATAAAAATAAAGCTCGATTCCGTCATGGACTATGTCAGCGGAAAGACGGTTCTCGTCACTGGCGGCGGCGGATCGATAGGCAGTGAGCTCTGCCGCCAGATAGCGGAGCATTCGCCGCATAAGCTTATAATTTTCGATATTTATGAGAACAACGCTTATAATATCCAGAACGAGCTTCTGCGCACGCATCCGGAAGTCGATGTCAAAGTGCTCATAGGCTCCGTCAGAGACAGCAAGCGTCTTGAATCCGTATTTGCAAGGTACCATCCGAACATCGTTTATCATGCCGCGGCTCATAAGCATGTGCCTCTTATGGAGGACAACCCCAACGAAGCTGTCAAGAACAATGTTTTCGGCACTCTCAAAACTGTTCGCGCGGCGGACAAGTTCGGCGTTGAACGCTTTGTGCTCATCTCAACAGATAAGGCTGTCAACCCCACGAATATCATGGGCGCGACAAAGCGTATCTGTGAGATGATAGTCCAAACCTATAATAAACATTCCGATACCGAGTTTGTTGCCGTCAGATTCGGCAATGTCCTCGGCTCAAACGGCTCGGTTATCCCGCTTTTCAAGGATCAGATAGCAAACGGCGGTCCCGTAACCGTCACTCACAAGGATATTATCCGTTATTTCATGACCATCCCCGAGGCGGTGTCGCTTGTTCTTCAGGCGGGTGCTTCGGCAAGAGGCGGCGAGATATTCGTGCTCGATATGGGCGAGCCCGTGAAGATAGTCGACCTCGCGGAGAATATTATCAGGCTTTCTGGCTATACGCCATATAAGGACATTGATATAAAATTCACGGGTCTGCGTCCGGGCGAAAAGCTCTACGAGGAGCTGCTCATGGACGAGGAGGGACTCGAGGCGACCGCGAATAATCTCATACATATCGGCAAGCCCATCGATATCGATGAGGACGTTCTGTTCTCCGGTCTCGAGGAGCTCAGCGAGATAATGTATGATGACAACGCCGATGTGCGCAGGGTCGTCAAGAAAATAGTCAAGACATACAAAGAATCGGGCAAGGATACTCCCGCCGTCACTTTCCTCAAGAAAGAGGAGGAGATGGTGCTCGAGAGCGAGCACGTTGCCGTGTCCGTGGAATAAAAATGTTATCAGCAGTACGGCCTTTGCCGTATTGCTGATTTTTTATGCGCAAAAGTTGCTTGAATATTCAAAAAAGCGCTTACTTTTCGTTATTTTTTATATGACTGATATAAATCTGTTTTCAACACAAAAGACTGTTGAAAATTCTCATATATATTGGTATAATTAAAGATAGGTAAATGCGCCCTCGTGCTGCACGGCGCAGGATTCTTTCTGGAGGGATAATTTTTGTATAAAGGTGTCAAAAGAGCTCTCGATGTAACATTTTCTCTCATAGGCACGGCTGTGTCCTCGCCGATCCTTCTCGCCGTCGCTGCGGCGGTGAAGCTCGATTCAAAAGGTCCCGTGATTTTCAAGCAGGAGCGCCTCGGAAAAGACGGAAAAGTTTTTGAAATGTACAAGTTTCGCTCGATGTGCGTCGGTGCGGAGCATATGGGAACGGGTCAGTATTCGTATAAGGGCGACAGCCGCGTGACTCGCGTCGGAAAAATAATAAGAGCGACCAGCCTTGATGAGCTGCCGCAGTTCATAAATATTCTCAAGGGCGATATGAGCTTTATCGGTCCGCGCCCGACGCTCACATATCATCCGTGGAAGCTCGAAGAATACACCGATTTTCAGCGCAGACGCTTTGAGGTGCGCCCGGGAATAACCGGACTTGCGCAGGTTCACGGCAGAAAAGCGATAGACTGGAACGACAGAATAAAGTACGATGTCGAATATGTCGACAATCTCTCGCTCGGACTCGATTGCAAAATTCTGTTCCAAACCGTCTGGAATGTCCTGGCGATGAAAGACAACGACAATGTTGGTGAAACTTCGGAGACGAAGGAGAACAAAGATGCTTAAGCTGATGTACATAACAAACGACCCCGAGGTCGCTTCGATAGCGGACGGAGCGGGCGTTGACAGAATATTTATCGACCTCGAACAGTACGGCAAAGAGAAGCGCCAGAAAAACTGGAATTCCGTGAAATCAAAGCACAGCATTTCGGATATCCCGAAAGTGAAATCGGCGGTCAGAAATGCGCAGATATTTGTGCGCACCGATCCGATTTTTGACGGCTTTTCGGATGAACTCGAAGGTGTTCTCGCCTGCAAGCCCGATGTTGTCATGCTGCCGTATTTCAAAACCGTCCGTGAAGTCGAGACTTTTATAAAAGCGGTCGACGGCAGAGCAACAACTTCGCTTTTGCTCGAAACCAGAGAAGCTGCGGAACAGATAGACGATATAATTTCAGTCGGCGGCATTGATGAAATACATATCGGTCTCAATGATCTTTCCCATTCCTACGGCAAAAAGTTCCTCTTTGAGGAGCTGGCGGACGGCACTGTGGACAGACTCGTCGAATGCTTTAAAGCCGACGGGATCAAGAACTACGGCTTCGGCGGAATAGCTTCGCTCGGCAGCGGGCTTCTGCCGGCAGAGATGATAATCCCCGAGCATTACAGGCTCGGCTCGAACTGCGCGATACTTTCCCGCGCATTCTGCGATGTCTCAAAGGTCGGCGATATCGACGAGATACGCCGCATCTTCGACGAGGGTGTGAGCGCAATACGCGATTACGAAAAAAAGTGCGCCGCCATGAGCGAACAGGAGCTTTCGGAAAACTCTGCGGCTCTCAAACAGCGCGTTGAAGAAATAGTCAGCAATATGCAGCAGTAAAACGATTGGAGAATAACCGATGAAAATTTTGTTCGTCGCCACGGTGCGCAGCCATATCGGGCAGTTTCATATGCCGTTTATCCGCGAGCTGAAAGCTCACGGAGCTCAAGTCGATGCCGCATTCAAGGACAATTCCGCGGACAAGCCGGGGCTCGATCTGTCGGCAATCGACAAAACATTTGAAGTCCCGTTCGAGCGTCAGCCTCTGAGACCCGATAACATAAAGGCATATAAAACACTCAAAAAAGTTATCGACAGCAATAACTACGATGCCATACATTGCCACACTCCCATGGGCGCGGTCATTGCCCGCCTCGCGGCAAAGGGCGCTCGCAAAAAGGGAACAAAAGTAATTTATACGGCGCACGGTTTTCATTTCTTCAAAGGCGCGCCGCTCAAGAATTGGCTGTTCTTCTATCCCGTCGAAAAGTATCTTTCAAAATACACCGATTGCCTCATAACAATAAACAGCGAGGACTATGCCCTCGCGCATGAGAAGAGATTCAGAGCCGGAAAGATATATCAGGTTCACGGCGTCGGCGTTGAGCTTGACCGCTTCAAGGCGGTCGACGAAGAAGAAAAGGCGAGACTCAGAGCTGAATACGGCTACGACAACGATACTTTTATTATGATTTATCCCGCCGATCTCTCGGTCAGAAAGAACCAGCCGATGCTCTTCGATGCGCTTCAAAAAATAGTGCAGAAGAACAAAAACGTGAAGCTGCTCCTGCCCGGTCAGCCGATAAGGCTCGAAGAGTATAAGCAGATGGTCGCCGAGCGCGGTATCGCCGAAAATGTCGATTTTCTCGGCTATCGCCGCGATATAAATAACCTCGTTGGTCTGAGCGATCTGTCTGTCGCGTCGAGCTTTCAGGAGGGTCTGCCGATAAACCTCATCGAGGCTATGGCTATGGGCAACCCGGTAGTCGCCACCGATGTGCGCGGCAACAACGACGCAGTCGAAGATGGGATCAACGGATATCTCGTTCCCGTCGGCGACAGCGGGATGATGGCGGAAAAAATACTCGAGCTTATGAATGACCGCGAGAAGCTTCGCACATTCGGCGAAAACGGTCTCGATATGGTCAGGGATTTTTCAACCGAGAATGTCAACCGCGAGATGCTGACTGTCTACAGCAATCTCGGACTCATCTGAGAATAGGGGCTGCAATATGAGAATACTGCATTTTGTGCCGGACATAGGAGTCGCAAACGGCGTGATGAGCGTCGTGCTCAACTATTTTCGCGCGATGCCGGAAGATATAAAATTTGACATAATGTATTTCAAGGAGTGCGAGCGCGACAGACGCGCCGAGATAGAAGCACTCGGCGGGCGTGTGTTCAGAATAAATACGCCCGGAATAAAAAGCTTTGTCTCGTCCGAGCTTGACGGCTTTTTTGAAGAGCATAAGGGCGAATATGCGGCGGTACATATCCATGCGCCGTATATGACCTGCCTCATTGCTCCGAAAGCGAAAAAGCACGGGATAAAAAAGGTGGCGGCGCACTGCCACTCAACGCTGTTTTCGCTGAATCCCGATAACCTGCGAAGAAATCAGCTGCTCAATCTCCCGACGCGTTTTCTCGCGGACAAGCTTTTCGCCTGCGGCCGCGAAGCGGGGCGCTACTGGTACGGCAAGGACAGCCGATTCACAGTTCTTCCGAATGCCATTGACTGTGCTTCCTACGCCTTTTCCTCGGAAAAGCGCAGCGCGGCGCGCGATGAATTCGGAATAGGTGACAGCACGCTCGTTGTCGGTCATGTCGGCGTGACAAGTCCGCCGCTGAAGAATCACCCTTATCTTTTGCGCGTGTTTGCCGAGATAAAGAAAGAACACCCGGATGCAGTGCTCCTAATGGCGGGCGCGGAGGAGACGGACGAACTCAAAGAGCTCGCCGCGAGCCTCGGAATATCCGAGAGTGCGCATTTTCTCGGCAGACGCTCGGACATTCCCGATTTGCTCAGCGCAATGGATGTTTTTATATTCCCGTCGTTCAGAGAGGGCTTGCCCGTCTCAGTCGTCGAAGCGCAGGCGGCAGGACTCCCGGTGCTCATGTCCGACACCGTGACTGATGAAGTCTGTATTACAGATAATATAAAGCGCCTGTCGATCGACGCCGACCCCCAAATTTGGGCGAAAGAAATTAAGACAATGCCCGACGATCTGCGCGCCTCCACTTTCGAAAAAGTCAGAGACTGCGGCTGGGACATAAATAAATGTGCAAAGACACTTGTTGAATTTTACGAAAGGTGAGTTGGCTATGGCGGCAAAAAGAGTATTGATAGTTCTCGGAAAACTCAAACGCGGCGGTGCGGAGACTCTTGTTATGAATATTTATCGCACCATTGACAGATCCGTTGTGCAGTTTGATTTTGTTGTACATACTCCCGATCGTTATGATTATGACGATGAGATTGAATCTCTCGGCGGAAAGATATATAGATTTCCACAGTATAATGTGATTAACCATTTTGAATATAAGCGCTGCTGGAACAGATTTTTTGCAGAGCACCCTGAATACAGAATAATCCATGCGCATATGACGGGCTCTGCAAGCGTGTTTCTGCCGATTGCTAAGAAGTACGGTCTTGTAACAATAGCGCACAGCCACATAGCTCTGTCTCAAAAGGGTATAAGGCAGAAGGTGATCGATTTTTATCGCCTTCCGCTGAAGAATCAGGCGGATTACCTGTTTGCCTGTTCAAACGATGCCGGTGTATGGATGTTCGGGGAGAAAGCAACAACGCGTGACAACTATTATATCATCAGAAACGGTGTCGATACGGATAAATTTGCTTTCTCTTCTGATAAGCGCGATAGAATTAGAGGGGAACTCGGACTTGACGGGAAATTTGTTATAGGCAATGTCTCGCGTTTTCATATTCAGAAGAATCATTCTCTCCTCATCGATGTTTTTGCCGAGATTAAAAAGGAGAATAGCAATGCGGTTTTGCTTCTTGTTGGCGACGGCGATCTGCGCGGAGCGATAGAGGAAAAAGTGAAGTCTCTTGGACTTGCTGACAGTGTGATATTTACGGGTGTACGCACTGATATCGATTGTATACTCAGCGCAATGGATGTTTTTATAATGACTTCGTTCAACGAGGGGCTTCCGGTGTCGCTTGTTGAAGCTCAGGCATCCGGATTGCATATAGTCGCAACTGATACAATATCTTCGGAGATAAATCTTACTGATCTTGTTGAGTTTTGTTCTCTCGATGATTCTCCGAAAAAGTGGGCTTGTACCGCTTTGAAATATGCCGACGGATATGAGCGTAGAAATACAAAGGCGGAGATAGCTGCATCCGGATACGATATAGTATCAACGACGGAAGAACTTAAACAATTCTATCTTAAAAACTGGCACGAATAACGGGGGGACACGATGGAAAACAGGGTGATCGAATTCGGATATTCATCTAATCTTGGCGGTGTTGAGGTGTTTATCAAGAACATTATTATGAATACTTCAATCCCAATAGATTTGGTGGCAACAACGCAGGACAAGATCCCTTTTGAAGACGAGTTTGTCGCAAGGGGAAGTCGAATATTCAGAATACCGAATAGGCGTTCTGCACCGATGGAATATAAGCGTAATATAGAGAATATTCTGCGTGAACATCCGGAGATAAAAGTGGCTCATGTCCATCTCAATTCATGCAGCAGCATCGAAGCACTCGAGGCGGCGAAAAAGGTTGGCATGCATTGTATTGCACACAGCCACAGTTCCAATTCGAATTTCAATAAACTTACAAAAACACTTCACACTATAAACAAAAAAAGAATTAACAAGCTCGCCGATGTCAGATTGGCGTGCTCCGATGCGGCTGGACATTTTATCTTCGGCAACAGCGATTTTGAAATCATAAAAAACGGTATCGATACTGAAAAGTTTTCATTCAATCGCGCATATCGCGACGAGATAAGGCGTGAGTTTGATATTGGAGATCGGTTCACACTCTGTCATGTCGGAATGTTCGCGCCGGTGAAGAATCATGAGTTTTTGATAGATATTTTTGCTTCGGTCGTTAAAAAACATCCTGACAGTGTACTGCTTCTTGTCGGAACTGGTTCAGAAACGGAAAAAATCCGCGAAAAAGTGTCAGCCCTCGGGCTTAGCGAAAAGGTTATCTTTGCCGGACGGCGTACGGATGTTGAAAAGATACTGAGCGCGGCAGATGCATTTGTTCTTCCTTCGCACTTTGAGGGATTTCCTCTAGTGCTTGTTGAAGCACAGAGCAGCGGACTTGTCTGCTTTGTATCGGATGTTGTGCCGAAAGAATCTAGGCTGCTTGAGAATCTTGAGTTTATTCCGCTCGACATCGGTGCGGATGAATGGGCAGAAAGAATTGTTTCTGCTACTTTGAACACAGATCGTGCGTCGACATCGGCAGCAGTAGCTGCGGCTGGATATGACTGTAAACTTACCGCCGCGAGAATTGAAGAGATATATTCGCAGCAGATAGCCCTATGCTTATGACTTATAAAGGTTTGAGGAACATTTGATGAAGAAAAAAGTTTTGATAGTTACAAGCCCTCTCAGAGTCGGTGGATTTGATGTTGTTGCCACAAGCTTGCAAACACATCTTGACTGTGAACGCTTTGAGTGTAAATATTACATAGTCGGCGAAGAGGTCGGCCCGCTTGAGCCGATTGTTATCAATAGTGGTGCAAAGGTGATACATCGCCCGGACAGCGTTAAAGGTTATCTTGCTGATTATAAATATCTGAAGAAAGTTATACATGAGGGCGAATACGATGTCGTTCATTCACATCTAATGTTTTTCAGCGGTCTTGTAATGCTTGCCGCGCGCAGCGAGGGTGTACCTGTCCGCGTGCCGCATGGGCACATGACGGATCCGTGTATGGGAAACAGAAGCTTTATTCAACGCAGGATGTTTGATGTTTACCGTCTTGTTATGACGATGCTTCTTGACAGCTGTTCGACAGCTCTTGTCGCTTGCGGACCGGAAGCGGGAGCTTATCTTTACGGGAAACGCACTTTCAAAAAACGCGGAATTATTCTCAACAACGGAATAGATCTTAGTAAGTATAAATTTAATCCTGCGGTTCGCGCCGAAAAACGTCATGAACTTGGCATTGAGAATAAGCTTGTCGTGGGTCATGTAGGCAGACTCAATTATATTAAAAACCATAAATTTCTTCTCGACGTTTTTGCCGAACTCAAAAAAATCAATGCTGATTCCGTATTGCTTATAGTAGGCGAGGGCGAAGAAAAGGATGCAATAGAAGAAAAGGCACGATATCTTGGAATAGAGAATGATATTATTCTTACCGGTGTCAGAAACGATGTTTACGATCTGCTTCAGGCAATGGATGTATTTGTGTTTCCGTCGTTTAAAGAAGGGCTTCCCGTCACTCTAATAGAAGCTCAGGCAACTAAACTTTCGTGCCTTATTTCCGATACTGTGTCCGAATACGCAAGGCAGAACAGCAACGTGGAATATATTTCACTTTCTGATTCCGCTGCGGAATGGGCACAGAAAGCGCAGAAGCTTGCATCAATTGATAGAGAAAGCGTATCTTGTGAAAAACTAATCAAAAATTACGATATAAACGAAACCGTAAAACAGCTCGAAAAAATATACGTGGGACAGGAGGGGTAAGATGAGCATATATTTTGCGATAGTCATTGCTTTTTGCGTTATCTATCCATTCATCCCGCGAAAACATATAAAATGGCTGTTCCTCGCCCTTGTACTCGCCCTGTCAGTTATGGCGTTTTATGTTAAACCGCTTGAGACCGATGACCTGCTGAGATATTACAACTCGATTGATTTACTGAGGAAAAAGTCCTTGTCCGGCTACTTTGATTTGCAACGCGACGGCTACGGAAATTTCGATGCTGTTCCGGTTTGCGGACTGTATTTTTTCTTTGTAAGTAAACTCGGTAACAATAATTTTCTTCCGGCGATAACCATATTTTTAACTTATGGCAGTATGCTCTTTGTAATATGGCGATTTGCAAATTACTACAAGATAAGCAAGCTGTATATATTTGTCGGTACGTTCTTTTTACTTAGTACTTATTGGTATTATGACACATGCAGCGGAATAAGAAACGGTTTGGCATTTGCCGTTGCGATGTTCTGCTTATATTTTGATTTGGTCGAAAAGAAGAAAATCTTTTGTCTGGGTTATTTCGTGGCCATGGGAATACACTCCGCTGCAGTTATATTTTTGGGGTTACGGTTGCTTACTGAGATAAATATGAGACTCAGGCTGAAATTTTTAAATGCTATATCTCTTGTAGGCATATTATTTGGTTCATATATTATTGAATTTTTAGGCAAGATATTTAATAACAGCTTTTTTGATGTTCTTTTAGAAAAAGCCGCTAAAAATAAAGTCAGGGTAATTAACTTTACCAGCGGAACAACAATTTTAAGTTTGGTTCTGCTTTTGGCTGTAATAATTATGTGCATCTACATGAATTATCTGATAAATAGAGACAATATTGAAAACATTGAGTCAATAAATTATTTCTTTATTTTGTTGCTGTTTTTCTCTGTTGGTTCGCTTTCGAGTTATCTTATATTCACAAGATTTATGCATTGGGTCATTCCCATGTTTGGATCGCTGATTATCATGTTGTGCCTGGACTTGAACAGGAAGAAGCGGCAGGAAATATATTTTGCGCCGCATGGAGAAAGTACCATAAAGAGAGACATTTCTGTTTACAGGTCAAATGAGCTTATACTGAACCTGATGATAACTGCTTTGTCGCTGTTTAATCTGTATTTCCTTTGCTTTGTAAGCGTGATACACTCTGCGAAATTTGGAATATAATCCGC
>CAVAWW010000048.1:0-15785 GCA_963592475.1 bacterium | reverse complement strand
TGTCAAACACTGCGGCGCAGCTATTGGAAGCCTAATTATAAAAAACGGTTGGGTCGCTCGCTTTTTCCTTGCTATGGCTCAAGTGATAGACAAATCCAGATTTGTCAAGCTGAGATAGATGGCGCGCTTCTATACACCTCATAATAACACAAAAACCGATCTATAACCATAGGTCGGTTTTATGTTTTTTGAACACCCTTCCAACCGGACGGGTCGATTTTTTTGTTTTATTACACGAGAAGCATACGGTCGTTATCGAGCTCTTTGCCCGCGTTCTCTTTGAACTTGTCGAGAAGATCCTGAACGGTGAGCTTCAACCTCTCCTCCCCTTCGGCGTCGAAAATTATGTTTCCGCCGTGCATCATTATCGTGCGGTTCCCGAGTTCGAGAGCCGACTGCATATTGTGCGTTATCATAAGGCAGGTGAGATTATTCTCGCTGACGATGCTCTTTGTGAGCGCGAGAACTTTTTCCGCCGTTGCGGGGTCGAGCGCCGCTGTGTGCTCATCGAGAAGCAGGAGCTTCGGCGGATTGAAAGTTGCCATCATGAGCGTCAGAGCCTGTCTCTGACCGCCGGAGAGCAAACCGACCGGCTGACTCATTCTGTCCTCAAGTCCCATCTCAAGCAGGGCGAGCTTATCTCTGAAAAGCTTCTTATCGCCCTTCGAGACTCGGCTCAGCCAGCCGCCGTGACCTGCGGCAAGAGCTAAATTTTCTTCTATCGTCATGCCGGGCGCGGTGCCGCGCATCGGATCCTGAAAAAGTCTGCCGATGCTCTTGGCGCGCTTATGCTCGGGCATGAGAGTGATATCTTTTCCGTCGAGCGAGATGCTGCCGGAATCGGTTATAAAGCTGCCGGCGATGGCATTGAAAAGTGTTGACTTGCCCGCGCCGTTCGCGCCGATGACCGTTATAAAATCACCCTCGGCGACGCTCAGGGAAAGATCGTCTATCGCCTTTTTGGCGTTCGCCGTGCCGGGATTGAAAGTTTTTGAGATGTGTGATATTTCAAGCATCTGCTTTCCTCCTTCCCGAACGGGTCTGAATTCTGCGCTTTAAAAGCGGGAGCTGTTTTTTGAAATAGGGCGTTGCTATCGCCGCGACGACTATGACGGACGAGACAAATTTGAGCATGAACGCCGGCATATCAAAGCGCAGGGCGATTGTATAAATAAGCCTGAATATGAACGCGCCGAGCACCATGCCGAATATCCTCAGCGGCATCTTCTTTCTGCCGAGGAACACGCCGCCGATAAGCAGGGATGCGAGGGCAATGGTCACCATGCCGGTTCCGATATCGATATTGACCGATCTCTGCGACTGGGCGAGCAGGCAGCCCGACAGCGCGGTAAACGAGTTCGCAACGCAGAGTCCGATTATTGTAGTAAACGCCGGGTTGACGGACGAGGAGCGAACCATATCGGGGTTGTCTCCCGTCGCTCTTATCGCGAGTCCGAGGCGCGTTTTCAGGAAAAGTCCGAGTATAACAGCAACCGCCGCGACGGCGATTATCGCCACAAAGAGCTTTGACTGTCTCGCCACTGGAGTGCCCTTGAGGAGCGCCGCCATTTTGGTGAACACAGTGTCCGTTTTATTCATATTGAGTATCGACGAGCCGCTCATGACAGCGATATTTATTGAATAGAGTCCCGTATTTACGATTATTCCGGCGAGCAGGCTGTTGATGCCCATTTTCGTCTGGAGTATCGCCGTTATGAAGCCCGAGGCTATTCCCGCCGCCATCGCCGCGGCTATCGACAGATACGGATGACCCGCTATCGCGACCACCGCGCCGACCGTTGCGCCGAGCGTAAAGCAGCCGTCGGTCGAAAGATCGCAGACATTGAGCATCGAATAGCTCAGGAACAGTGCGAGCACGGTGAGCGAGGTTATAAGTCCCAGCTCGAGCGCCGACTGGCCGAGTGAAAGTATCGAATCAAAAGACATTGTGTTTCCTCTTTCCTGCTTTATTGAGCCGCCCGGGAAGCGATGCTCCCCGGGATTGGTTGAATCTTATTTTACATCGTCGAAGCTCTCGGCGGTGGTGATGCTCTTGACTTCGGTACACTTGGGAGCAAAGAGCTTCGAGACTTCGTCGAAGTTATAGCCGAGCTTTGCGCAGATTTCGGTGTTTATTGTTGCGGTGCCGTTATCGAACATGAGCACGGGGGTGGTTGCGGGGTCTTTGCCGTTTATCATGATATCGATTATCATATTTGCGGTCTCAACGCCGAGCTTTGCGTAGTCAACGCCGTAGCCGAGGAAAGCTCCGTTGAGGGCGAAGGAATCAGCGCCCGCATACTGCGGGATCTTTGCGTCCGCGAAAATCTCATATATGGAGAGCTCCGACTTCATTATGGTGTTATCGGTGGGAGTGAACACTGCCTGAACGCCGTCGGAAACGAGTGCCTTTGCGGCGAGGGTTACTTCGTCAACGGTGGTGCCGGTGCGCTCGATAACTTCAACGCCCTTGGACTGGAGATAGGTCTTTGCGTCCTTTATAGCCTGAGTCGAGGAATCCTGACCGACATCGTAGAGCAGACCGACCTTCTTCATATCGGGATCCTTGAGGAGCATGAGGTCCATTATAGCATTGGTGTTGAGATAGTCGGAGGTTCCGGTTATCTGACCGCCGGGTGCGTCAAGAGAATCAACGAGCTTTGCGCCGACAGGATCACTGACTGCGGAGAACACGACCGGGATATCGCTGTTCTCGGTCTCGACTGCCGCCTGCATTGCGATTGCGACCGGGGTCGCGACGCCGACCATAAGATCGACCTTGTCAACGATGAAGTTCGAGATTATCTGATTCATAACAACGGAATCGCCGTTGCAGTTGTCATATTTGACTTCAATTTCAACGCCCTTTTCGGCTGCGACGGAAGCAAGCTGCTTTTTGATGTTGTCGACTATCTGATTGAGCGATGCGTCATCGACATAGTTGCAGATGCCGACGGTGTATTTCTTTTTTGCGTCTCCGTCCTTTTTGCCGCAGGCGGCGAAGCAGGTAACTGTGAGCATAAGTGCGAGTACAAGTGCGATTATCTTTTTCATTGTATTTCTTCCTTTCGGTAATTGATAAAAATTTTTGAGCTAAACTAAGAATCGAAAATATCACAGGCGCGGCGTGCGCCAAAGTTTACTCAACAAAAACATAACTATCTCCTCCGAAATAAAAAAACTCCTGTCCCTGCAATAATGCTGGGACAGGAGATATTATCATCCTGCGGTGCCACCCGGCTTGACGCTTTTGCGTCCGCTTAGCGCGTACTGACATACGCTGACTTTTCTTCACGGAGAGTCCTACTCCGGCGCACATACTTAAAGGATAGCCCTTTGTTCCGATTGCCCTTAGAAGTCCATTCAGGTTTCTTTCATTCTGCCGCAATCCCACCGCCTGCGGCTCTCTTCGAGATGAGGGAGAAATCTTACTTACCCTTCTTCAACGGTTTACTGAATTGTAGCACTCTGCGCTTTTGTTGTCAACACATTTTTTCACTTTTGTTTCAAGAACCAGTTTTCTTGTAGGTTATGGGCGCGAAATCCGGCAAAATTCACAAAATCCGCCGCCCTCTTGCTAAATGGTATGCCGCGAAGAGCGTCCGTGTGACCAAAAAGGCGAATAGACAATATATTAAATATGGGATGTCTTTGCGCGCCCGCAAAACGGACGCCCTGCAAATTTTACCCAACGGAGGCCTTTTATGAACAACGAAGATATAGTCTCGCTCATGGAGCGATACAAAAGAGAACTGCTCGAATTTGAAAAGCGCAACACGGCACCGGTATCCGCGCAGGAAAAGGCGGAACCTGAGCCCGTATCGGCGCAGCAGGAAAGCCAAGCCGAACAGGTTTCGGCGCAAGTGCAGGAAGATGCAGAGCCTGTAAACGCGCCGGCGGCAGAGCCCGCAAAGGTGGTTTCGGCAAAGGCGAAGGAAAACGAAGCGGTGAGCGCCGCGGCGACAGTTACAATTCAGCGGCAGACCGACGCTCAGAGGGAGAGCCAGATGCAGTTTGACGACGGCGCGGACACGGACAAATCCCAGTTCACACCCGAGCGTACGCAGGCGGCAGGTCGCGGAGACATCCCCCAGCCGCGCACGATATTCGTCGACCCGCAGACGCTCAAAAACAAAAATCTCACCTCGACGAACACCCAGTCCGCGATGCAGAGGTTCGACGAATTCAAGAGCGAGTGCAACAAGCGCGGCATCCTGCGCGTTGAGACCTACGGCTCGAACGGGCTCTATCCCGTCGGCAACAGCCGAGTGGTAGTATACAAAGAGATAGACGGCGAAAAATATTATATATATGATTCGCACACCGATTCGAGCGGCATACTCGACAATCTCCAGCTGCCCGCTCCCGACAAATCCCTGTCGGAGACAGAGCAGGGCTCGGGCGGGCTCGCGCCGTATGCGACATACGATATATTCGTCAGCCACCCGGGATTCATCAGCACATATATTGAAAACGTTCCGATCTTCGACTCCACCGTTTCAATACAGTCGGTCGAAATGCTGCCGACGGTCAGCGGCGAGCAGAATCCGAATGTGATAAACGAATCGGTCTGAGGAGTGATACTATGGCAGCAGATACTCCCGTTATTCCCCAGACAATAACAGTCCACCTCGGCAGACCGAACGCGGCGGCGAGGAATGTCACCGTGCCGTTTACGGATTATCTCAAAAATGTCGCATCGAGCGAGATATATCCGACATGGCCGGACAACGCGATACGCGCCAACATATATGCGCAGGCGTCGTTCGCGCTCAACCGCATATATACAGAGCACTACCGCAGCCGCGGCTATGACTTCGACATCACGAACTCGACCGCATACGACCAGGCATATGTTGAGGGGCGCAGCGTGTTTTCAAACGTCGCGAAGATAGTCGACGAGCTTTTCAATAACTATGTTACAAAGGGCGACCAGGTTCAGCCCTATTTCACACAGTACTGCTCCGGGCGCGAGGTCACCTGCGACGGGCTCTCGCAGTGGGGCACGGTCACGCTCGCGAATCAGGGCTATACGCCCTACCGCATACTTCAATATTACTACGGAAACGACGTCAATATAAAGACGGCGCCCGTCAAGAATATCCGCGAATCATATCCCGGCAGGGCTCTGCGCCTCGGCGACATATCGGAGGATGTCAGGATAATCCAGCGCCAGCTCAACCGCATCGCGCGAAACTATCCCGCCATTCCGCGCATTCCCTCCCCCAACGGAATATTCGACACGGCGACGCGCGAATCGATCAGAAAGTTCCAGAGCCTATTCAACCTCACCGTTGACGGCATCGTCGGCAAGGCGACATGGTATAAAATAAAGCAGCTCTATGCCGGAATACTGAGACTCGGCGAGCTCTACAGCGAAGGCTTGAAGCTGACCGATGTCGAGCGGCAGTTCAAGACCGTCATAAAACGCGGCGACAGAGGGCAGGATGTGAGCACGATTCAGTATTTCTTGAACTTTATCGGCAACTTCACAAACAACATCCAGCCCCCGGCCGTGGACGGCATTTTCGGTCGGGACACCTACAACAGCGTCGTGCAGTTTCAGCAGCAGTACGGCCTTGCGCCGGACGGCATTGTCGGGCGCGACACATGGAACAAGCTGCAGGCTGTATATAATGATATCCTGCGAACCTTCCCCAGCGAATTTTCAATCTATGATCAATATGCGCGTTTTGCATATCCCGGCTACAATCTGCTCCGCGGCAGCACGGGCAGTGCAGTGAGGAATCTTCAGGAATATCTCCAGGTTCTCGCGCGCGGCGTCGAGAGCGTGCCGTATGTTGCGGCGGACGGCATTTTTGGCCCTCAGACGGAGGCGGCGGTCAAGGCGGCTCGGCGATATTTCGGGCTGACCCCGAACGGCGTTGTCGGTCCGCTGCTCTGGTACGCGATAGCGGAATACTATTATTATAACGTATAATCCCGGCAAAAACGGAGATGATATACGGCGTGAAACAATTGCCGTATATCATCTTTTCTTTTTAAGGGCGGGATATTCATATGGAAAAGCAGACTTTTTCGGGGAACTACGAAGCCGACATTGCGTCGCTCAATCTGCGGCTGCGCGTGAGCGAGAGCTTTGACCTCGTCAGCCGTCAGATAATGATTGGCAGCCACCGCGCCATGCTGTGGTTCATCGACGGGTTTATAAAAGACGGACTGATGGAAAAAATCATGAGCTTCATGATGAACGCGGACGAAAAGAAGCTCAAAAATGTCGGCACAACGCGCGAATTTGCCGACGCATTCGTGCCCTATGTCGAGACCGAGGTTGTAAATGACTTCGACAGATTCGAGACTTTTCTCTTCTCGGGCGCGTTGGGCATGATAGTCGACGGGTTTAAAGAAGCTATAATTATAGACGTGCGAACCTATCCTGCGCGAAGCGTGGACGAGCCTGAAAACGACAAAGTGCTTCGAGGCTCGCACGACGGCTTTGTAGAGACGCTGATATTCAACACCGCGCTCATCCGCCGCAGGGTCAGGGACACGAAATTGACAATGTATTTGACGCAGATAGGTAAGCGGTCAAAGACAGATGTCGTGCTCTGTTATCTCGACGGCACGGCAGACCCGAAAGAGGTCGAGAAAATAAAGAAAAAGCTTAATTCTATAGACATAAACGCGCTGACAATGGGGCACGAGAGCCTCTCCGAGTGTCTTGTTCCGAAGCAGAGATTCAACCCGTTCCCCAAAGTTCGCTACACCGAGCGACCCGACAGCGCGGCGGCGAGCATATATGAAGGCAGCCTGCTGATAATCACAGACACCTCGCCCTCTGTTATGATTATCCCGACGGGCGTATTCGATTTTTTGCAGGACACGAACGATTTCTATTTCCCGAGCCTTATCGGAAGCTATCTTCGAATAGTCAGAATGATAGTTTTCCTGCTCGCCCTGCTTTTAACGCCCGTGTGGTTTCTGCTGATTCAAAATCCAGAATATATCCCGCCGTGGCTCGACTTCATAAAGATAGAGCACCCGACGAGCGTGCCCGTCATAATGCAGCTTCTAATAATTGAAATAGTCATAGACGCGCTGAAATTAGCGTCGCTCAACACTCCGAACGCGCTGAGCAACTCGTTCAGCGTCATCGGTGCGCTCGTGCTCGGAGAATTTGCCATTGCCGCGAAGTGGTTCACGGCGGAGGTCGTTCTCTATATGGCGTTCGTCGCGATAACGAACTTCGCCCAGCCGAGCTATGAGCTCGGGTATGCGTTCAAGCTCTGCCGCATGATGATACTGATACTGACGGCAATATTCAACCTCTGGGGCTTCATCGCGGGGCTTGTGATAACCGCTCTGTTGATTTCATTCAACAAGACCGTCAGCGGGCGCTGCTATCTCTATCCCCTCATTCCGTTTAACGGCAGGGCGCTGACCTCGCTTCTGCTGCGAAAGCCGATAACCAAAAGCAAAAACTGACAAAAATCGTTCCTCTAAAAATAATATCCGCGCATATTGCAATGGGCTCGCTCTTTTGATATAATTATATCGAATCGAAGCATTTTCGCTTCGGTCAATATATCAAAGGAGGAGCCTGTTTTGCCGGAATACACAATGCTTATATTATGGATAGCGCTGCTCATAGCGTTCATCGTTGTTGAAGCCGCGACAGTCCAGCTTGTCACAATCTGGTTCGCCGTTGGTGCGGCGGCGGCTCTGATATCGGAGCTTTGCTCGGCACCCGTCTGGCTTCAGTGGGTGATTTTTGCGGCAGTGTCGCTCGTCGCGCTTGCGGTGACCCGTCCGCTCGTCAAGAAATTTTCAAAAAAGCGCGTTCAGCCGACCAACGCTGACAGATACATAGGTCTCGAGGGAATAGTCGAAGAGACTGTTGACAACACCGAGGGCACCGGTATAGTGAAGGTCGAGGGCTCGACCTGGACGGCGAGATCGTCCGACGGCAGCCGCATTGAAAAAGGTTCAAATATCACCGTTGACAGAATCGACGGCGTTAAACTCATGGTTTCAAAACACTAAAGGAGGATTATTATGGGACCTGTAGCAATCGGAGTAATCATCGGCATAATCGTGCTCGTGCTCGTTATTGTCGTGCTCAACATCAAGATAGTGCCGCAGTCCAAGGCCTATGTCATCGAGCGCCTCGGCGCATATTCGACCACATGGCAGACCGGCATCCACTTTAAGATACCTTTCGTTGAGAAAGTATCGAAGGCCGTCTCCCTCAAGGAGCAGGTCGTGGATTTCCCGCCCCAGCCCGTTATCACAAAGGATAACGTCACGATGCAGATAGACACGGTCGTTTTCTTCCAGATAACCGATCCGAAGCTCTATGCATACGGCGTGGAACGCCCGATATCCGCTATCGAAAATCTCTCGGCAACAACGCTGAGAAATATTATCGGCGAAATGGAGCTTGACCACACGCTGACATCGCGCGATGTCATCAACGCAAAAATCAGAGTTATCCTCGACGAAGCCACCGACGCATGGGGCATCAAAGTTAACCGCGTTGAGCTCAAGAACATTCTTCCCCCGCCCGAGATTCAGGACGCGATGGAGAAGCAGATGAAGGCAGAGCGTCAGCGCCGTGAGGCTATTCTGCGCGCAGAGGGTGAAAAGGCGAGCAAGATCCTCGTTGCCGAGGGTCAGAAAGAGAGCCAGATACTCGCCGCAGAGGGCGACAAGCAGGCCGCCATTCTTCACGCAGAGGCTGTCAAGGAAGCGAAGATTCGCGAGGCAGAGGGTGAGGCGCAGGCTATCGTCGCCGTTCAGGAAGCTCAGGCAAAGGCTATCGCCCTGATAAACGAGGCCGCCCCGAAGGACGGTTATCTGACGATAAAGAGCCTTGAAGCGTTCGCAAAGGCTGCGGACGGCAAGGCGACAAAGCTCATCATTCCGAGCGAGCTTCAGTCCCTCGCGGGACTCGCGGCGAGCGCAAAGGAGATTTTCTCCGCCGACGCCGCAGAGGACGCAGAGCAGAAATAAGTTTATAAAAAGCGCAGAGAGTCGGTAAAACGGCTCTCTGCTTTTTTGTTTTAGCAAAAAAATAAAAAGAGCCGCCGAAGCAGGCAGCTCAAAAAATTTTTTCTTGTCTTTTCGTGTTTATATTACCACAAAAACGCCGATTTGTCAAGTCTTGTAATCCCCTGCCACGTGTGGTATTAAGTATACGGAGGTGTTTTGAAATGAACAACATGACTGCACTGGTGAGCTGTTTTGCGCGGTATTATCACACGAAAACGGATGAATCAAAAGTCTTCTACGACCCGCTCGCGGGAGAGATCCTGAGCGAAAGTGAAAAGAACGCGATAGCGGAAAACATGAAAAACGGCATTTCGTTTTTTGACCCGAATTACAGTGGCGGCGACCCGCTCGGGCGCGTTATGAACGGATTTATCGCGCCGAGTGTAATCGCGCGCTCCGCATTTTGCAAGCGGCATATGGAAAACGAAACAAGGCTCGGCGCGCGGCAATATGTCATCGCCGCCGCAGGCTACGACACATCGGGATATAAAATCGACAGAGATATCAAAGTATTCGAGCTCGACCGCCCCGAGATGATTGAAGACAAGATAAGGCGCGTTGACGAAGCTGAAATAGACCGCGAAAATATCAGCTATGTCGGCTGCGACCTCGGTGAGGATTTTATCCCCGTCCTGCTAAATGCGGGATATGACCCTAAGGAGAGGACATTTTTCAGCCTGCTCGGCATAAGCTTTTATCTGACCCAAGACGAGTTCGCACGCTGCGTTAAAACTATGTTTGAAAATTCGGCGAGCGAGAGCGCGCTCGTGTTCGATTTTCCGAACGACCGTGACTGCACCCGGGAGCAGAAGAACAGGCTGCTTGCCGGCGGCGCGGGCGAAGAGATGAAAGCGCGATACTCACACACGGATATCGAGCGCATCGCGGGAGAAGCGGGCGCGCTCGTCTATGAGCTTGCGGACAGCGGCGATATTGACCGTGATTTCTTCAAAGCGCACAACGAAATGAAAAATGCAGAACCGATACTCGCCCCCGAGGGAGTCAACTATTGCCTGATGGTCAAAAAAGGCGGGCAGTATTGATAAAAAAATATTGATAAAGCGCGTTTTTTTGTTGCGTAATAAGCCGGAATGTGATAATATATTGTCGATGAAATATTCAATTCTTTGTTGGAGGCAATTATATGGATCAAAGATTACAGCCCTTATTCACTCCGTGGAAGATCGGCAACTGCGAGATCAAGAACCGCATCGTGCTCACGAGCATGGGCGGCACCGACCTTTTCGGATGGATGGAGAAGAACCACTTCGATAAAGACGGCGCACGCTTTATCATGGAAGTCGCGAAGAACAACGCGGGTCTTGTTCTCCCCGGATGTCAGCCGGTCTACAACCCCATGTTCGGCCAGTGGCTCCACAAGAACAAGAAGATGTATGCCGACCTCAAAAAGTGGACTCCCGAGCTCCACAAGACCGGCGCGAAGCTCTTCGTTCAGCTGACCGCAGGCTTCGGCCGCTCCTTCACCATCAGCGAAATGATGGAGAAACTCTACACCAACCCCGCGCTGAGAGTCCTCAGCAAGCCCTTCATGGATCTCGACAAGATCACGGCTTCCGCGAGCCCCTCGCCCAACCGCTGGTCTGATAAAGTTCCCTCGAGAGAGATGACCAAGGCTGAAATCAAGGAGTTCGTCAATGCGTTCGCAGAGAGCGCAAAGATGCTCAAGGACGCAGGCGTTGACGGCGTTGAGGTTCACGCAGTCCACGAGGGCTATCTGCTCGACCAGTTCACCCTTAAATATGTCAACAAGCGCACCGACGAATACGGCGGCTCGTTTGAGAATCGCTATCGCTTCGCAGTCGAGGTAGTTCAGGCTATCAAGAAAGCCTGCGGCGACGACTTCCCGGTCTCCCTGCGCTACAGCATAATTTCCAAGACCAAGGGCTTCCGTCAGGGCGCTCTCCCGGGCGAGGCTTATACCGAGGCCGGACGCGACATGGCAGAGTCCGAGAAGGCTGTCAAGTATCTTCAGGATGCCGGTTATGACTGCCTCAACTGCGACAACGGTACATACGATGCATGGTACTGGGCTCACCCGCCCATCTACATGCCCGAGAACTGCAACCTCGAGGATGTTGAATACATCAAGCAGTTCTGCGACATTCCCGTTATCTGCGCCGGACGCCTCGATCCGAGAGTTGCCGCGGACGCGATAAAGGAAGGCAAGCTTGACGGCGCAGGATTCGCGCGTCAGTTCCTCGCCGACCAGGAGTGGGTCACGAAGATGATGAATGACGAGGAGGATGACATCCGTCCCTGCATTCTCTGCCACAACGGCTGCTTCAATATGTGCCACTACAAGGGCGTTCCCAACGATCAGGAGCTTTCCGACAGCCTGCATCTTTCCCGCTGCGCCATCAACGCAGAGACGATGCAGTGGAACAAGCACTACATAAAGAAAACAAATTCGCCCAAGACCGTCCACATTGTCGGCGGCGGTATCGGCGGCATGGAGGCTGCCCGCGTGCTCAAGCTCCGCGGACACAATCCGATAATCCACGAGAAGAGCAACGTGCTCGGCGGAACATTCATCCCCGCGAGCGCAGAGTCCTACAAGGGCAAGCTTCGCGACCTGCTTGACTGGTACAGACGCCAGATGACGAAGCTCGGCATCGAAGTCAGACTCAACGACGAGATAAAGGATATCGCGGCGTTTGGCAGCGATCCCGTTATCATCGCGACCGGCTCGACCCCGAGACTCCTCAGAAGAGTCCCCGGCTATGAGAAGATGATCGAGGGCTGCGACTACCTCAACGGCGCAGAAGTCGGCAATACCGTTGCCGTCATCGGCGGCGGACTGACCGGATGCGAAATAGCCTACGAGCTCGCTCTCCAGGGCAAGAATCCGATCATTGTCGAGATGAAAGACGACCTTATCAGCCAGACCGGCGTCTGCCTTGCAAACTCCTCTTATCTCAGAGAGTGGTTCGCCCTGCACAAGACTCCCGTCTATCTCGAAACGACCCTCAAGGAAGTCAAGGACGGCTCTATAGTCTGCACCGGCAAGGACGGCAAGGACATCAACATCGACTGTGACTCCGTCATCAGCTGCGCGGGCTATATCCCCGCTCCGCTTGCCGAGAAGTCCGGCAACGTCCACCTCGTCGGCGACTGCCTTGCAATAGGCAACCTCCGCTCCGTTGTGTGGCGCGCATACGATGTTGCGATGAAGATTTAACCGAATAAAAAAATCGACCGACTCCGGAAACTCCGGGGTCGGTCTTTTTGCTGATGTCCGGTAATTATTTAGCTACGCAGTTCATGAGGTCCTTGACGGTCTTGGAGGTGAGAATGGCTCTCTCGGGAATCTTCACCCCGAAGGTGTTTTCCATATCCGACGCGACGCTCATAAGGTCGAGCGAGCTCAGACCGATATCGGTTCTGAGGTTCGCCTGCTCGGTAATTTCGGCAGGGTCGATATAGACATATTCGCAGATTATTCCGGCAATCTTTTCAAGCATAACTGTCTCTCCTTTTTAAGATTAAAGTATATCGAGTATCTCGCCGAGCGTTCTGTCGGGGTTTTCCGCTCCGAGAAGCAGCGCGCGGACGGTCTTTTCGTGCAGGGCCTTTATGTGCTCGGGGGTTATCATATTAGTACGGTGCAGATATGAGAACTTGAAGCAGCCTGTGTGCGAGTCATACATTGCGAAGCTGTAGAGCGGCATGATGTATCTGCCGAGGCTGTAGCCCGAGAACTCGTAATCCCAACCGTTCATCGTGTCCTTGCCTATCGGGAACCACGAGAACATCATCGAGGACGATGCTGCTATCGGGCTGTAGTTAAACAGTCTTCTTACAAGCTCGCGGCACTCGAGATAGGGGTAGTCCATATGTTTGAACAGGGTCATCTGAAGCTCTGCCATCTTGTCGAGAGCCTCTGTAAAGGTCAGCTCCTCGGGCAGAACTATTCTCCACGGCAGCGGCTCTGCGAGAGTACCGCCGGAGCGCTTCTCGGCGAGAGTTCTGCGGCGTGTGCAGAGGGTGACGAAATAGGAGTCGTTCGTCCTGTAGTTTATCTTGGAAATATGCAGGCGCATTGCGAGCTGAACAAGGCACTCGGGGCTGACTCCGCTCGACTGCATGAAGGCGAGTATCTTGTCGCTGTCCTCTTTTGAGACATCGAATTTTGCAAGCTCCGCCTTGTCGTGTATCGGGTCGAAGCAGGACGGAGCTCTGAGAGACGGGTCATGCTTTCTCTTGCGCTCTTTTTCAAGCAGCTCGGGTCCGTGAACACCGGCATAGAGCGGGTCGCCGTCCTTGAGGAAGAACTGGGTGTAGAACTCCTCCTCCTCTTTCATTTTCTTCTCGTCGGCGACTATGGCGAGTTCTTTTCTTATCGTCTTTTTGTATTCGCCGAGCGGGCGCGGCATGGGCTTGCCGTTCTTGAGATGGTCATAGACCGCAAGCAGATCGGAGAAGAACATAAATACCGCGGCGGCATCCATGCACAGATGGGTGACGTTGATATATATTCCGTATCTGCCGTCGAAGGAGTTGAAGAAGATGATGCGGAAGTCCTCGCCCTTCAAATGGCGGATGGGCTTGCGTGCGTCGGCGGTGAGAAATGCCTCCTGCTCCTCCTCGGTCGAAAATGTCATAACGGGCACGTCTTCAACGACGAACTTGTCAAGAAAATACTGATAGAACTCACCGTGCTCCTTGTAGAAGCGAAGTCTCATGCAGTCGTTGCGCTCTATCTCTATGTTGAGCGCCTTCTTGAGCACGTCAAAATCTATCGGGGTGCTCGTGACTATCGACATGGGTATCTGAATGACCTGCTTATGAAAGAAGCTGTATTTGAGCATGAAGTTTATCATCTTCTGCGATGGAATCAGCTCAAATACCTCTGTTCCTGCCTTGGGTTTCATGTTTTTTCCTCCTTAACCGACAACGGTTTCTTTTCTCTTTATCTTTCCGCTCGAGGTCTTTTCAAAGGGCTCGTCGCGGAATCTGAGCTCGGAGACAAAGTGGGAGGATTTCGAGCCCGCATTTATCTCGTCCATGTGTCTCTCTATCTCGGCGGAAACATCCTTCACGCCCTCCTGCTCCGCGTGCTCGAAGTCGGGATATATCTCGGCGACAAGGTGATCCTTTTCACCGTAAACCACAACCTCGGAAACAAGGCTGAGCTTCTTGAACTTCTTCTCTATCGCCTCGGGGGAGACGTTTTCGCCGCTCGAGAGGATTATCAGGTTCTTGACTCTGCCAGTGATGAAGAGCTGTCTGTCCTCGGTGACATAGCCGATATCGCCTGTCTTGAACCAGCCGTCCTCGGTGAACATCTTCGCGGTCTCCTCGGGCATCTTGTAGTAGCCGAGCATAATTGTCGGAGTCTTTATCTGAATCTCGCCGTTTTCAATGCGGACGTCGCAGATGTCTATAACTCTGCCGACGGACTCGATGGAAACGCCTCTGTCGGGCACGGAGATACGGCAGCCGACCTCGGTCATGCCGTAGCCCTGGCGAAGCATTATGCCGAGCTTGTCAAACTCCTCGGCAAGAATGGGATCGAGATAGGCGCCGCCGGAGGTCATCCAGTTGAGGTTCCTTCCGAGAACGGTCTTTGCCGCCTCGGCGGGGGTCATATCGGGATTCTTCGACGCGGCTATCTTTATGCGCTGAAGCAGGTGCTGCGCTATCATCGGGACAACGCGCATGGCGTTGGGCTCAAAGCGCTGAAGGTTCGTGACGATTTCGCTGATGTTGCTGTTGAGGCAGACCTGAACGCCGTCGCACAGGTTCTTCAGATAGTCGCCCGAGAAGCAGTATATATGGTGCATCGGGAGCACGGAGAGGGTCGAGGTCCTCTCGGCGAAGATGTTGATATATTCCTTATAAAGAATGTTGCCTACAAGAGCATTCATCGAGAGCATAACGCCCTTTTTGATTCCCGTTGTGCCGGAGGTGAAGATTATGACCGCGCACTTTTCGGGGTCGGCCTCATAGTCGGAGAGGGAAGCGAATTCACTGCGCTCCGAATATTTTTCATAGATATCCGCGAAGAAATGCTCATCGGCAAGGTCAACCGCGTGCTTTATCTTCGGGCAGTTGGCGCGAACCTCGTCGATGTTCTGCTCGAAAGCGCTGTCATAGAGCACCATGTCGATATCTGCGCGGTCGAAAAGCTCGGTGGCCTCTTTTGCGGAGATGTCGGGCGCAAACGGGACAACAACGTTGCCGCTGAGCAGCACTCCGGTAATGCAGGTTATGTATTCATAGTTGGTCTTGCCGACAACGGCGACGTGCATACGGTCTTTCGATATGCTTCTCAACCAGCGGCAGACCGCCTCGCTGTCCGTCTTGACGCGGACATAGCTGCGCTCTTCGACTGCGTCGTTGCGCACGAATTTTATAAACGTCTCTTCTCCGTACTTCTCTGCCGAAGCGCAAAGCAGCTGCTTCACGGTCGGGGTTACATTTTTCTTTTCCATGTTTCCTCCGTTGTAATCTTTATTTGATTCCACCCTGATTCGAAACAAATATTCCGCCGCACAAAAGGGCATAAATCGTGACAAACCTAATTTATATCACTGTGCGATTTATGTCAATACGGGGCACGGTTAAGTTTGATTAAATAATATTAACTTTATGTTTAATTTATAAAAGAATGATTAATTCTAAAATTGCAAGTGCCGCAAAGCACTTATATATCAAGGCTTTCGGGCACAAAAAGAGACCGTCCCGACGAGGGACGGCCGAAAACCGCAATGTTATAATCTGTTTATTTTTTAATTCTCTTTGAGCGGATT